>DASVEF010000077.1:0-30707 GCA_036380715.1 Thermoanaerobaculia bacterium
TTCTGCGAGAGGCCCTTCCAGAGTGCCAGGATGGCGACGACCAACGAACGGAGCGAGCGGATCATGAGCGGTCTCCCGATGGACTCTTCTTTCCCTCTACGGTGCCGCGGACGCGTGCGGCGTGACACGCCCGAACGGGAAGGATCTCCTTCAGGCGGAACTCTTCCGCCCGCAACAATCCTACTTAGGAAATTTCCGGAAGCATACTGGCAACTTTTCGCAGGCGCACCGTCCGCCTCGGCCTCCGCTGGCCTTCGTGCGATAAGATCCCGCCATGGCGCGCCGCTCCGTGCCCCTTGCGATCCTGCTCGTCGTCCTGACGCTCTTGCCGTCGCTGGCGGCCTCGGCGGGGTCTTGCAGCGACTGCTTCTGGGAGGCGGAGCCGGATGGCTGTCCTCCGTCGTGCTGCCCCTGCTGCGTGCAGGGTCCCACCCTCGTCGATGGGCCGAGGATGGATGAAGGGATCGCCGGCGTCGGAGAGGTGGTCGAGCCGTCGGAGGACCGCGCCCTCGTCTCCGATCCCCGCGACGTCTTTCACGTTCCCAAGGCCTCTCTCGGTTAGCCCTCCTCCGTAGACATTTTTCTGTCTGACCTTTCCATGCGCTTTGCGGCGTGTGGGTTGACCGTGCTTTGCGAGGTGCGCTGTGAGGCATCGATTCATGCGGCCGTGGGCTGCGTTGCTGTTGTGGGCCCTGCCGGCGGCGGGCCAGGAGAGGGTGCTCACGCTCGAGGAGGCCCTGGCCCTGGCCCGCGAGCGGGGGATGAGCGTCGCGCTGGCGAGGGGACGGGTGGAGGAGGCCCGGGCGAGGCAGGCCCAGGCGGGACGCCGGTTTCAGGAAAACCCGGTGCTGGAGATGGATGGCGGCTACCGGCGCGCCGAGGACGACTTTTTCGATTGGCAGGCGTCGGTGAGCCAGGAGCTGTCCGCGGGCAGGCGGCGGACCGCCCGGCTCGCCGGAGCCCAGGCCGCGCTGGAACGCGCGGAAGCGGATCTGGAGGCGGCCCGGCGGCTGCTCTTGGGGGATGTGCGGACCCGGTTCGTCCAGGCCCTCGCGGCGCGCGACCGGGTCGCGCTGCTGGCGCGCAGCCGCCAGGCCGCCGAGGAGCTGCTGGCCGCCACGGAACGGCGGTACGAGTCCGGCGAGGCCACGGCGCTCGATCTCAACCGCGCCCGCACGGTCGCGGCGAACGCCCGGGCCGGCCAGGGCGCGGCGGAGGCCGAAGGGGAGGCGGTCCTCGCCGGGCTGAAGGCGCTGCTCGGGCTCGCTCCCGGCGAGACGGTGGAGGTGCGCGGGACTCTCGCGCCGCGCCCCGTTCCGGATCTGGCGACGCTCCTGGCGGGCCTCGACCGGCGGCCGGACCTGCGGGCGCTCGCGGCCGAGCTGCGCGAGGCCGAGGCCGAGGTCCTGGTGGGGCGGTCCCTGGCCCGGCCGGACGTGGGCGTTCGCGGCGGCCTCGCCCAGGAGGAGGGCGCGGACATCGTGACCGCCGGGGTGGTCCTGACCCTCCCCGTCCACAACCGCGGCGAAGAGGCGGTCACGGCCGGCCAGGCGCGGGCCGCCGCGCTCCGCCAGGCGCTCGCGGCGGCCCGCGAGGCCGCCGGCGCCGAGGTCCGCGGGTGGCACGCGGCCCTGGCGCGGAGGCTCGGGGCGGTGCGGGAGCTGGAGAAGACCGCCCTGCCCGCCCTGGAAGACAACGAATCGCTCGTCCTCAAGAGCTTCGAGGCCGGAGAGATCGACCTCGGGGATCTCCTCCTGATCCGCCGCGAGATCCTGGAAACCCGCATCGCCTACCTGGAACGCCTTCTCGACGCGCTGCTGACGAGCCTCGAGCTGGAGTCGGCCGCCGGAGCCCTGCCATGAACGCGAGAGCCTGGATGGTTTTTATCGGCCTGGGGATCGCCCTGTTCCTGCCGCTCGCGTGCGGAGGCGGAGACGTGAACGAAGGGGAAGAGGCCGGGCACGGCGAGGAGGCCGGCGAGCACGCCGGAGAGGAGCATGGCGGCGAGGAGCACGCGGCCGGCGAGGCCGGGGAAGGGGAGGGAGAGGAAGGGACGCTCGCCGTGGACGCGGAGGTGCTGCGCGACCTCAGGCTCACGACCTTCCCGGCCGAGCTGCGGCCCGGCGGCGAAGGCGTGACTGCCCTCGGCGAGCTGAAGGTGAACGAGGGGGCTTACGCCGAGGCCGGGACGCCGATCCCCGCCCGGGTCGTGCGCCTGATCGCCAGCCCGGGGCAGTGGGTGAGGCGCGGCCAGCCTCTGGCCGAGCTGCGGAGCGTCGAGCTGGGGCAGGCGCGCGCCCAGCGGACCGCCGCCGTCGCCCGGGCGGAGCTGGCCCGCCAGACCGTGGCGAGGAAGCGCTCGCTCGCCGCCGAGCGGATCGTCTCGCGCGGCGAGCTGCAGCGGGCCGAGGCCGACGCCGCCGCCGCGGAGGCGGACCTGAAGGCCGCGGAGGCGGCGGTCGCCGCCCTGGGCGTGGGGCTCGGCTCGGGAGGCGGCGATCTCTCCACCTTCTCTCTGCTCGCGCCGATCTCCGGAACCGTGCTGGAGCGCATGGCCGTCCAGGGGCAGACGGCCGATCCGTCGCGGACGCTGTTCCGCATCGGCGACCTGTCGAGCCTCTGGCTGATCGTCCAGTCGCCGGAGCGCGAAGCCATGCGGGTGAAGGCGGGCTCGCCCGCCGAGATCGCGCTGGCCGCGCTGCCGGGGCAGAAGCTGCGCGGGACGGTCGACTGGGTGGGCCGCGAGGTGGACCCGCACTCGCGGACCGTCCCCGTCCGCGTCGTCCTGCCGAACGCCGGCGGGCGGTTGAAGCCGGGGATGTTCGCCACCGCCTGGCTGGGGACCGGCGGCGAGGGCGACCGGGTCGTGGCCGTGCCGTCCGCCGCGCTGCAGCGGCTGGACGACCAGTGGGTCGTCTTCCTGCCGCGCGGCGAAGGAAGGTTCGAGGTGCGGCCCGTGGAGCGCGGGCGCGACCTCGGGAACGAGGTCGCGATCCTCTCGGGCCTGCGGCCCGGCGAGCCGGTGGTCGTCGAAGGGGCGTTCGTGCTGCGCGCCGAGGCCGAGAAGACGGAAGGGGGAGGGGAGCATCATCACCACTGAGGACGGCACCAAAGCGCAGGGCCGCGCCGTTGAGCCCTCACCCCCGACCCCTCTCCCGTCACCGGGAGAGGGGCGCCCCCGCCCATCCGGCTTTTTTGTGTTTTCCCCCACTCCCGGCGACGGGAGAGGGGGCCAGGGGGTGAGGGTCCCAGCGGTGAGGCCCTGGATTTTCGAGTCACCCTTTAGGAGACACCCGTGATCGAGCGAATCATCCGCGCCTCTTTCGCGAAGCCGGTCCTCACCGTTCTGCTGGCGCTCGCCGCGGCGGCGGCGGGCGCGGTCTGGCTGGGCGAGCTGGAGCGCGACGTGTTTCCGGACCTCGCGGCGCCGGTCTTCAGCGTCTTCGTCCAGAACCCGGCCATGAGCACCGAGGAGCTGGAGACCGGCGTCGCGATCCCCCTGGAGGTCGCGCTGGCCGGATTACCCGAGGTGAGGCGCGTCCGTTCCAGCTCGCAGGCCGGCGTGGCGCAGGTGCGCGTCGAGTTCGAGCCCGACGCCGACTACTACCTGTCGCGGCAGCTCGTCACCGAGCGGGTCAACGGGGCGGCGCGGGACCTCCCGCCCGGGACCGGCGCTCCCCTGGTGTCCAGCCTCACCGGCCGGCTCAACGAGATCATGGAGCTCGTGCTCGAAGCCGAGCCGGGGACCGTCGGCCTGATGGAGCTGCGCGACCTGGCGGAGTACGAGGTGAGGAACCGCCTCCTCGGAGTGCCCGGGGTCGCGGCCGTCGAGGTGCTGGGCGGCCATCTGCGCCAGTTCCAGGTCCAGCTCGATCCCGAGCGCATGGCCGCCCTCGGGGTGACCCTGGGCGAGGTGATGACGGCCGTGGAGCGGTCCAACGAGAACGCCGCCGGCGGCTTCGTGGCCCAGGGGCCGATCGAGTGGACCGTGCGCGCCGTCGGCCGCGCGGCGAACGTCGGCGATCTGCGGGCGACCGTGGTGACCGTGCGCGAGGACACTCCCGTGCTGCTGGGTGAGGTGGCGGAGGTCCGGGAGGCTCCGGCGGTGCGCCGGGGCATGGCGCACGGGCTGGGCTCGGAGATCGTGAGCTGCCGCGTCTCCAAGCAGTTCGGCGCTGATACGGTCGCCGTCGCCCGCGGCGTGCGGGCCGCGGTGGAGGGCCTCGCGGGGAACATGCCGCGGGGCGTCCGTGTGCGTGTGCTCTACGACCAGGCGGAGCTCGTCTCGTCCTCCCTGGGCGGCGTGGGCCGCGCCGTCCTCCTGGGCGCGGTGCTCGTCGTCGCCGTCCTCTTCCTCCTGCTGGGAAACCTGCAGGCCGCGCTCATCGTGACGCTCACCCTGCCGCTCTCGATCGCGCTGTCGGGGCTGCTCCTCCACCCGGCCGGCATCGGCCTGAACACGATGACTCTGGGGGGGCTCGCCATCGCGGTCGGGCTGCTGGTGGACGCGGCGATCATCCTGACCGAGAACGTCTACCACCGCCTGACCGTCGCGGCGGGCTCGCGGCCGCGGCGCGAGGTGGTCCTCGCCGCCGCGCTCGAAGTGGGCCGCCCGATCGCCTTCGCGACCCTGATCGTCATCGCCGTGTTCAGCCCCCTCTTCGCGATGAGCGGCATCGAAGGGCGGATGTACCGTCCGCTCGCCGCCGCCGTGGTCGCGGCCATGGCCGCCTCGCTGGCGCTCGCCCTGACGCTGGTGCCCGTGCTCGCCGGCTGGCTGCTCCGCCCCGCGCGGTCCGGCGCGGAAGAGGACGTGGCGCTGATCCGGCGCGTCAAGGCGGTCTACGCCCCTCTGCTCGACCGCTGCATGCGCCATGCGGGGCTCGTGCGCGTGCTGGCCTTGGCGGTCACCCTGCCGGCCTTCCTGCTCGCCTTCCGGATCGGCTCCGACTTCATGCCCCGCCTCGACGAAGGGGCTCTGCTGCTGCAGACGATCCTCCCTCCGGAAGCCTCCCTGGACGAGGTGGACCGCCGGAACCATCGGGTCGAAGACGTCCTGCGCGAATTTCCCGAGGTGAAAGAGGTGGTGCGGCGCACCGGCCGCGCGGAGCGGACCGAGGACCCGATGCCGCACGTGGTCTCGGACGTCCTGGTGGTGCTCCAGCCGGAGCGCTCGCGCTCCCTCGGGGCGCTGGAGGAGGACATGCGCGAGCGGCTGGAGAAGGTCCCCGGGGTGGCGGTGCTCTTCACGACCCCTCTCGGCATGCGGATCGACGAGGGGCTGGGGGGCACGCCGGCCGACATCCAGGTGCGCATCTACGGCCCGGACCTGGACCGGCTGGCCGGCCTGGCCGAGCAGGCCCGCGAGCTGATGGAGCCCGTCGAGGGGATCACCGACCTGCGGGCCGAATCGCTGACCGGCCTGCCGCAGGTGCGGATCACCGTGGACCGCGAAGCCGTGGCGCGCGTGGGGCTCGCTCCGGCCGACGTGGTGGACGCCCTGCGCGTCGGCCTCGCGGGCGAAGAGGTCTCCCAGGTCTGGGTGGGACAGCGCCGCTACGACCTCGTCGTGCGGCTGGCGGACGACCGGCGCAACGACCTCTCGGCGCTCTCCTCGCTGCTGCTGGACGGCAGGGACGGCACCCGCGTCCCGCTCGGCCAGCTCGCCCGCATCGAGCAGACCTTCGGCCCGTCGTCCATCCAGCGCGAGTCGGGGAGCCGGCGCATCGCGGTCGAGGCGGGCGTGGCCGGCCGGGACCTCGGCAGCGCCGCCGCCGAAGTGCGCGAGCGGCTGTCGCGGGACCTCGACCTGCCCACGGGGTACTTCTTCGACGTCGGCGGCCGGGTGGAGAGCCAGGCGCGGGCCTTGCGCTCGCTGTCCCTGGCCATCGCCGTGGCGCTGCTGGCCGTGCTGGTGCTCCTCTACCTGGCGCTGGGCTCGTTCGCGGAGACGCTGGTCATCCTCGCCACCCTGCCGGACGCCTTCGTGGGAGGCATCGCCGCCCTGTGGCTCGCCGGGGAGACCTGGAACGTCTCCTCTCTGGTGGGCCTGATCGGATTGTTCGGCATCGCCGTGCAGAACGGCCTCGTGCTGGTCTCCCAGACCCGCACCCTGGTGGCCGAGGGCCGGCCCTTCGAGGAGGCCCTGCGGGAGGCGTCGATCGGCCGGGTGAGGCCCAAGCTGATGACCGCGGGCACGGCCATTCTGGGACTGCTGCCGCTGCTGGTTCTGAACCTTCACGGCTCCGAGATCGAGAGGCCCCTGGCCCTGGTGATGATCGGCGGCCTCCTGACCTCGACGCTCTTCACGCTGCTGGCCCTGCCCACCTTCTATCAGTGGGTTCACCAGAGGCTGGGACGGTTGCGGCGGGAGGGGAGCTCTAGTCTGTAGGAAGGGGCAGTGTCTCCTTGGCTGCCGGCTCTGCTCCCTCAGCCTCCCCTGAGGGCCACTCTCCAGAGGAAACCCACCGCACGTTTTCCTTGATTCTGTGAAACTCTCCGATGGCTTCATCGAGAGACTTCACGGTCTCGGCTACAGAGTCCGGGGATGTCGGGTCGGGCATGTACTTCTATACGCCTCCGGCTATTTTACAAGCAAAAATCATACCCCGAGCCTTGAGCCTCTAAAAAGCTGAACCCGTCCTCGCCAGGGGACGTCCCGGAGCGCGCCCCGTCGCCTGCGGATCTCGGCAAACCGCTGTCTTCAGGGGAGTTGCGCCTGGCACCGGCCTTGCGATGGGCTGGTTGTCAGAACGCTTCAACTTATGGAGATACACAGATGCGAAGCGCGAAGTTGTTGACGGCCCTCCTCGTTCTCACGATGTCTTCCGCAGCCCTGGCGGAACCGGATGCGCGGAAGGATCGTTATTCGGACCGCTATGACCGCTACGACCGGAATGACCGTTACGGCCGCTACGATGGAGAGCGGGTGATGGCGCTGGCGCACGAAGTGGATCAGGTCGCGGCCTCGATCTACCGGCAGGCGGCGGCGAACAACCGCCGCCCGGACCGGGAAGAGAGGCGGATGCTGACTTCGCTGCGCGAGCTGGCGCGGGAGGCGGACCAGTTCCATCGCGGGGTGGAGAGGTACCGCCGGGACAGCCGGAGCACCACGCGGAATTTCGAGGATCTGGTCAATGCCTTCTACCGCACTGGAGATGCGTTGGACCGGGTCAACCGGCGGCCGTATGTCGACCGCGGGATGGACCGGATCGCCGTCCTGCTCTCCGCAATGTCGCGCAGCTACGGCATGGACGACCGGTTCGACCGCTGGAATCACGGCCGGGGTGACCGCTATGGGCACGACCGGTACGCGCGTCCGCGCGACGACCGGTATGGCCGCGGGTACGAGGACCGCGACCGCTGGGACGACCACGACCGCCGGCCGCCGCAGTAAGGCCCCCTCCCGAGCCCTCACGCCCGACCCCTCTCCCGTCACCGGGAGAGGGGGGCCAGGGGGGTGAGGGTCGGGGAGGGGGATATACTCCTCCCCCTGTGAAATCCTCTCGCAAATCCTCCCGTCCGTCCTCCCGGCGTCCCGCCTCCGAGGTGCGGGGACGCCGGGTGGAGACCCAGGGGGCTCCGGCCGTACGTTCCCTGGCTGTGGCGCTCGGGCGGCTCTTCGTCTGGCTGGTGGTTCTGGTGCCTCCGTTCGTGGTGTCGGTCAACGCCAAGGAGGCGTTCCGGTTGCCCAAGCTGATGGCGAGCGAGTGGCTGGCGCTGGCCTCTCTGCTGTGCCTGAGCCTGCGATTGTGGGAGGTGGACGAGGTGAAGCCGGCCGACCTCTGGCGCCGGCCCGCGGTGCGCGCGGTCCTGCCGTTCCTGCTGGTCGCGGCGGTGGGGATCTGGGCTTCGCGGCACCCGCTCCACGTGCGCGAGGCGATGGTGGACCTGGGGATCGGCGCCGCCGTCCTGGTGGGCTGGAGCCTGGCGCTGGAGAGCCGCTGGCAGGAGAAGGTGCTGCGCGGCCTGCTCTGGCCCGCTTCCGCTCTCGCACTGCTCGGCATCCTGCAGTTTCACGGGATCTTCCAGCCGCTGGCGTTCGCCGGCATCGAGTACGATCCGCGGCTGTCGATCACCTCGCTGGCGGGCAATCCCGGCGACCTCGGGGCCTATCTGGTCCTCCCCTGTCTGATCGCCCAGTGGGTCATCGCCCGGAGCGCGGGTCGGGCGCGCTGGTTGGCCGCCGCGGCGCTGGCTGTCTGCCTCTACGCGATAGCGGTCACCCAGACGCTCGCCGCGCTGGCGGCCCTGGTCGTGGGGAGCCTTCTGCTCTGGGCGCTGCTGCTGCCGCGGCGCCGGGCGGCTCTGTTCCTCGGCGGCGGCGCGGTCGCGGCGGTCCTGCTGGTGCTCGCCGTGCCGCCGCTGCGCAGCCGGGTGGTGGCCAAGACCAGCCAGGCGTTGAGCGGCGACTGGAACTCGGTTCTGACCGGACGGCTGGACGGCTGGACGGCCGCGGTCTGGATGTTCCGCCAGCACCCCTGGGCGGGAGTCGGCCACGGCGCCTACCGGCCGGAGTTCATGCCCGCCAAGCTGGCCCTGCTCGACCGCGGCGCGGATTTTTATGCCGAGCAGGTGCTGCCGGTGTTCGCGAACGCCCACAACGAGTACCTGGAGGTGGCGGCGGAGATGGGGGCGCCCGGGATCGTGGCGCTGGGATGGGGCCTCTGGGCGCTGCTCGCGGCGCTGCGACGCGGAGATGACGCTCCCGACGCCGGCGGCGCGCTCGCCTGGGCAGGCACCGCGGCGCTGGCCGTGCTCTCCCTGGCGCACTTCCCCTTTCACGTCGCGCTGATCTCATATCCCGCCCTGCTCTTCCTGAGCTGGATCTTCCGGCGGGGGGCGGGAGAGGAGGCGCCGGCGTGAAGGGGCGTTCTCTCGTCTGGCCGCTGGTCCTGCTCCTGGCGGTCGCGCTGCTGGGGCAGACCGCCCGCTGGCGGGCGCGCAGCACGGCGGGCCGGATCCTGCACCAGGTCGAGGCCCTGACCATGGCCGCGGTGAACGCCGGCCGCGCTCCCAGCTATCTCCTGGTGTCCAACCTGGAGGCGCTGCGCCGTGCCGCGGAGCTCGATCCGCTGGAGATCGGCATCCCGATCGCCCGCGGCAGCCAGCACTTTCTGCTGCGCAACGCCCGGGCCGCGATCGACTCCTATGAGGACGCCCTGGCCCTGGAGCCTCGGCCGGAGATCTACTTCAATCTGGGCCGCGCCCACGACCTCGCCGGCAACGCCGAAGAGGCGCGCCGCAACTACCAGCTCGGCCTCAGGCTGAGCCCCCGCCTGGCGTCCGAGGTGCCGGCGCAGTACCAGTAGGGGCGGGCCCTCACCCCCCGGCCCCCTCTCCCGTCACCGGGAGAGGGGGAGAACGACATGGAAATGGGAGAGAATCACCTGGTGAAGAGAACGACTTTGACTCGGGAACAGGCTCGCGGGCTTCGGAAGGAGCAGACGCCTGCGGAACAGGCACTCTGGGAGATCCTTCGCGATCGGCAGATCCTTGGCCTGAAGTTCCGACGTCAGTCTCCGGTCAACCGGTACATCGCTGATTTCTGTTGTCGCGAGCTGCGGCTCATCGTAGAAGTCGATGGGGACATCCACTCGACCGAAACCCAGACCGCCCGCGACGCGAACCGGGACAGCTATCTGAGATCTCAGGGCTACACAGTCCTGCGGATCTCCAATGACCGCATCCTCGCCAACCCTGCTCCGGTCCTGGAAGAAATCGCCCGTCTGGCCCGCCACCTCCGCTCCAACCTCGCTGCCTGTCGTTCTCCCCCTCTCCCGGTGACGGGAGAGGGGGCCGGGGGGTGAGGGCCCGGGCGGAACAGAAATGGACCCTCAGAGCGCCGGAATGCATAATGTTGGTTACCTTGAGCTCCGTCCGCCTCCAGCTTTTCCGCCGCCCCATGGACATCTCGTGGGCGTGCTGCGTCGTCGCGGTGGAAACGCGGTGAGCGATATCCGGCTCGAGCCCGGCACGGTGCTCCGCCACCGCTCCGGCGTCCTCTTCCGCGAGTTGGAGGGAGAAGCCGTCCTGCTCGACCTCGACGCGGGGACCTATTTCGGCCTCAACGAGGTCGGGACCCGCGCCTGGGCCCTGATCGGCGAGGGCGTCGCGCTCGGCGGCGTGCGAGAGGCCCTGCTGCGGGAGTACGAGGTCGCGCCCGAGAGGCTCTGGGAGGATCTGCTCGCCCTGGTGGGAGAGCTGCTGGAGCGCCGGCTCGTCGAGTTGGCCCCGCTGTAGAAATTTCCAGCCGGGTCCGGCGTCTTTTTCCAGGTGGCCGGGCGGCGCCGGCCTGTTCCTTCATAGAAATCTCCGAGTTTCCTTCATCTACTTAGGCTGGCCCGCCGGTTGCATCTACATGAATCGGCTGGACAAAGGCACACCCGCCGCGAGGCGGGGCCGCAAAGCCAAGGGGTCTCGCCTCCCGAGATCGCCCGGCCGCCGAAAGCTCCCTGAACAGGTTTGAGGAGTACCCGGAAGTACAGCTTTGCGACGGGGGCGGTGTCTCAATCGTCGGTAGTCTCCTTCGGTCCCCCGTCTTTTCAGACGTTGGATGCCGGGCGGTCATGGAGACCGTCTCGTGTTTGGTAGACCCGCACGGTATCGGGGATCAAGGAGAGAACACCATGTGCTTCCGTCGGACGATAAAGACAGTGATCGGGTTGGCTCTGGTCATGGGTCTGATCCTGCCGGCGATGAGCGGCGCGAAAGCGTTGGAGCCGTTCATCGATCTGCAGGAGAAAGGCCTGACTCTCACGGGGGATGCGGAAGGGCTGTTCTTCTGGGGAGGCGGCCCGCGCGACCTTACGGTCGACATTCAGGGGACCGTCCGCTTCGCCCTGCTCTACTGGGCCGGGCGGCAGCGGCCCGACGATGCCCCGTCGGGCACCAGCGTCTGCAATGAAATGGTCCAGCCTTATCGGGACCAGCAGGTGATCTTCGACGGCGTCTCGCTGAACGGCACCATCATCGGCACCGAGTGCCAGCCGGTCTCGGGCGGCGGACCGATCTTCAACGTCGGCTACTTTGCCGACGTCACGTCCCTGGTGTTGGCCAAGGGCATGGGGGTCCACACCTTCTCTTTCTCGGACGGCAACAACGCGCACAACCTGTGGCGGCTGGACGGAGTCACCCTCCTGGTGGCCTACACCAAAGCGGGCGATGCGAACTGGTACCGGGTTCTCGTGGGCGACGGTCTCGACCTGGCTTTCGGTCCGGACCCGACTTCGGGTGACCCCCGCGTGACCGCGCCTTACACCTTCAACCACGGCGCCAACCTCTCCCACCGCCTGGCCGAGCTCTGGCTGGCCATGGGCGACGGCGAGCCCGACCGCCCGGACCACGTGACCATCTCCAACAACGCCACCGTGTTCAACGGGCTGGACGGCTCGGACGGCCCCGAGTGGGATACCGACACCTTGACCATCGACATCCCGGCCGGCGTGGGCACGACCACGGTACAGGCCTTCTCGCAGCCGACCAACCAGAACCCCGACTCCCTGCTCTGGGAGGTCGCGGCCCTGCGGGTGCAGCAGCTCGACGCCGCCAGGGCGCGTTGCCCGATCACGCTCAACGATCCCGGCCCGCCCGCCCGCGTCGAGGTGACGATCCAGGACGTCGGCACCGGCCTCGCCGAGATCTTGGTGACCAAGTCGGAGAACGCCGATACCGTGGTGCCGCCGTTCACGGTCGGCACGAACGACCCGGTGGTGCTCTCCGCCACCAAGATCGACCAGACCAAGCGGGCGCGCGTCGAGGCGCGGGTCACCGATCTGGCGGGCAACGTCGCCATCTGCGATCCGATCCTGCTCCTGATCATCCGCGACAGCCGCACGCCGGCCGTGAACAGCAACACCGACGTGCCGCGGGCGGAGGACAAGGTGACCGTGACCAACGGCTCGCCGGGCATCAATCACCTGGAGGTCGTGGTCAATGGTAGAAAATTCAACGTCACCGGGCTCAAAGACGGCGAGTCGAAGACCATCGACATCTCCTCGGCCATGGTGGACGGCGACAACACCGTCACCTTCCGCGCCACCGGCCAGAAGGACGCCTGGGCGAACGTCATGATCTGGGACGGCGTCAGCGAGTAGCCGACGAATCAGCGGACGGGAACGGCACGCATTCTGCAAAGAAACCTGGCGTCCCCCCCAGCTGTCCAGGAGTGGACGCCATCATCTAGAAGAGGAGACATCATGGTGAAGAAGGCCTACAAGAAGCCGGCTCTGCGCAGGTTGGGCCTGCTGCGCCAGATCACGCGTTTCAGCTTCTGATCGGCACACCGGGATCTCGGAGGACCGGAGGGGTGGGTTTTCCCGCCTTTCCGGTTTTCCCTTGTTTGCAGGACGACAGGAGCGGAGAGTCATGATCGCACCGGAGAGCCGCTTCCGGCGCCGCGACCGGGTGCTGGTCCAGCGCGCGGCCGGGAAGCAGATCCTGCTCAATCTGGACGATGGCCAGTACTACGCGCTCGACGAGGTGAGCGGCCGGATCTGGGACCTGTGCGACGGCTCCCTCACTGTCGGGACCATCGTCGAGGCGATCTGCGAGGATTACGACGCTCCTCCCGAGGTCATCGAAGCCGACGTCCTCGCGTTCGTGGGAGAGATGGCCGCAGAGAACCTGCTGGTGCCACAGGAAGCCTGAAACCGGAGGTGCCGCGATGCTGGATGTCGAGGTCCGACCCTGGATCGAGTCGAGGAGAGAAGAGCGTTCACCCGGCGGGCGGCTGCTGCCGTTCCGCGTCCTGCTGTTCGGCCTGACGGTCCCCCTGCTGCTCCGGCTGAAGCTGGAGCGGCTCGCCTCCCGGCTGGAGCCCGCGGCGGTCCCGCCGCCTCCCGCGGACCCCGGCGCCGCCGAGGCGCTGGCCCGCCGCATCGACTTCTGGCTGAAAGCGTGGAGGCCGCTCGTCCGCGCGGGCTGCCTGACCCGCGGCATCACCCAGTACCGGTTCCTGCGCCGCGCCGGGTTCGACGTCTCCCTCCGTTTCGGCATCGGCGAGCTGAAGGGGGACCTCGACGGCCACTGCTGGATCGTCAAGGACGGCGAGCCCTTCCTGGAAAAGCGCGATCCCCGCCCCCTCTACAGCGAGACGTACCGGATTCCCTGGAAACCGCAATGAGCGTCGAAGCTCGGGAACGGGAGCGTCTTTCTCCCGCTCTCCCGGTATCCGGGGGAGGGGGCCGGGGGGTGAGGGCCTATGCTCTGCACGGCCTCCACCTTGCGGTTTCTGGCTGGCAAGACGCCGTCGAAGCCCTCCACGGCCGGCTCGCCGGCCTTCCCCACGGCCCGCTGGACAATCTCGTCCCCGACCTGACCTTCGAGATCGAAGCCGTCGCCGGGGCGGGTCTCGAGCGGCCGGAGCGGTCGCGCCCGGTCTACGATCCTCCGCACGGCGAGGTCCTCTACGATGACGAGCGGGACCTCCTCTACATCGAGCTGGGCGCCGGTCTGCGCGCGCTCTGCGAGCCCGGGCGGGGGCGGGCGCGGCTCGTGTCGCTCGGAGGCGAGGCCGAAGACCTCTGGACCCTCTCCCACCCTCTGTTCACCCTCCCCTTCGTGGAGCTGCTGAAACGGCGGGGGCTCTACCACGTGCACGCCGCCGGCCTCGCCCTGAAAGGCCGCGGTCTCGTCCTGCCTGGCACCAGCGGCTCCGGCAAGTCGACCCTGGCCGTGGCCTTGGCGCGCGCCGGCTTCGGGTTCCTCGGCGACGACGCGCTCTTCCTGGCGAAGCGGCGGGGAGGGGTAGGCATCCTGGCCTTTCCCGACGAGGTGGACCTGACGGATCAGACGGTCGCGTTCTTCCCCGAGCTTGCCCCTCTGCTCGATTCTCCGCCGCGCGGCGGCTGGCGCAAGCGGCAGATCCGGGCCGAGGAGACCTATGGCGCCGAGGTGGTCTGGGAGTGCGAGCCGGCCCTGCTCGTCTTCCCCCGCGTCTCGGGACGCGAGGCGAGCAAGCTGACCCCGATCGGGGAGGACGAGGCGCTCTTCGAGCTGGCGCCCAACGTCCTGCTCACCGAGCCGGCCTCCTCCCAGGCGCACCTCGACGCCCTGGCGGAGCTGGCTTCGGCGAGCCGGTGCTACCGGTTGGAGACCGGGCGAAACCTGGAGGGGGCGGCGCGGATGCTGCGGGATCTGATGGATGGGACCTCTTCATGAATCGGGAAGACCGCATCCTGTTCGCCTGCGTCCGGCAGGAGTTTCAGCCGCGTCACCGGAAGACCGTCGAGGCGCTGGCCGGTCCGGCGGTCCGCTGGGAGCACGTGGCCGACACGGCCGAGTGGCATGGGGTCGCCCCGATCGTGGGCGCCAACCTGCGGCGCTGCGATCCGGACGCCCTCGGCATGCCGGCGGAGCTGGCGGAGCGGATGGAGGTCGCGGCCTTCGAGAACGCGTTGCTCAAGGAGCGGAGAGCCCAGCGGCTCGCCGAAGGGCTCGTCCAGTTGCGCGAGGTCGGCCTGGAAGCCATGCTCCTCAAAGGGGCCGCCCTCGACCTCCTCGTCTACGAGGAGCCGTGGGTGGTCCGCTCGGGCGATGTCGACCTGCTGCTCCGGCCGCTCCCCGGCTTCCGGCCCGGGCCGGAGGAGAAGCAGGTCCGGCTCTCTCTCTATCGCAGCGGCGTCGAGTGCGATCTCCTGGAGCACCACGACGTCAACATGAACGGCGTGCTGCCCGTCTCGTTCGAACGCATCTGGCGGGACGCGCGGCCTGTCCAGGTCCGCGGGGTCGAGGCCTGGGTCATGGCGCCCGAGGACCTCCTGATCTCCCTCTGCATCAACAGTTGCCGCAAGCGGTTCTTCCGCCTCAAGGGGCTGTTCGACATGGCGGAGACCGTGCGGCGGCTCCACCTCGACTGGGGAGCGCTCGGCGCCAAGGCCCGGGACTACTCCTGCGAGGGGATCGTCTACGTGGCCCTGCTCGCCGCCGGGGCCACGGTGGGGTGCGATCTGCCGGACGGCGCTCTCGCGGAGCTCGGGGTCCCCCCCCTGCGGGCGCGCCTGCTCCGCGCTCTGGTCTCCTGGTCGCTGCGCGTCAGCTCGCTGGCGGCGGTCCGCGGCCCGGCGCTCTCCCTGCTCCTCCCCTACGCCAGCTACCGCTGGGACCAGGCCTGGCGGTCCTTCCGGTTCGCCCTGACCCGTCCGCCCCGTCCCGTGGCGCGGACCGCTACGCCCTAAACCCCGCGCGAGGTCAGGACGATCTTGACCGTACGGAGGAGGATCGAGAGGTCCAGCCAGAGGCTCCAGTTGGCCATGTAGGCCAGCTCGTAGCGCAGCTTGTTCCGCGGGCTCGAATGGTAGTCGCCGTTGACCTGTGCGAGGCCGGTCAGGCCGGGAGCGAGCGAGAAGCGCTCGGCGTAGCCCGGCACATCCTTCAGATAGCGCTGCACGAAGCCGGGCCGCTCCGGACGGGGTCCGACCAGGCTCATCGTCCCCTGGAGCACGTTGAAGAGCTGCGGGATCTCGTCCAGCCGGAGGCGGCGCAGGAACGCGCCGATCCGCGTCAGCCGCGGGTCTCCCGGCTGGGCCAGCACCTCCACGGCCTCGGGCTCGGCGTCGACCTGCATGGTGCGGAGCTTCCACAGCGTGAACGGCCGCTGCCCGCGGCCGATCCGCGTCTGGAGGTAGAAGACCGGGCCGGGGGAGGTGAGCCGGACGGCCGCCGCGCAGGCGGCGAGCAGGGGCAGGGAGAGGAGCAGCAGGAGCGAGCCGGCGGCCAGGTCGAGCACGCGCTTGATCGGGCGGTTGATCCGCCACTCCGATTCCCGCACCACCTCGATCAGCGGCAGGTCGTGCACCCAGCGGTAGCGCATGCGGCCGATCAGGCTCTCGAAGGGGCCGGGGAGCAGGAGGACGTTGGTGTGGTCCGGGCGGGTTCCGGCCAAGCTGTCGATCAGCCGCGTCTGCCAGGAGTCGCCGCTGTCGGCGAGGATGATGTCCTCGATCTGCCCGGCGACCAGGAGCCGGGGCAGGTCGGCCGGCAACCCCAGGCAGGGGCCGAGCTCGGGGTCGTCTTCCGCCTCCTCGCCGGGAGCGGGCTCATGGGGGAGGGGGACGTAGCCCACGACCCGCAGGCCGTGCCAGGAGTGGAGGTGGAGCGCCAGGGCGATCTCGCGCGCCGCCTCGCCGCTGCCGACGATGGCGACCCGCCGCTCCCGTCGCCGCTCCCTGCTGTCCAGCGCCAGGCGCCAGGCGAGCACCAGCAGGAAGTCGAGAGCGACATAGAGCAGCAGGACCGAGCGCGGGAACTCGCGGTTGAAGAGGAAGTACCAGCCCATCAGCCCCAGGGCCTGGATGGCCGAGGCGGCGACGAGGCGCCGCGCGACCTCGAGCCGGCTGCGCGGCCGGGGAGGATCGTAGAACCCGAAGAAATAGAGGCTGGCGATCTGGACCACGAGGACCGCGGCCCATTCGCGCGACAGGAAGACCAGGCGGTCGCGGGGCAGCAGCCCTTCGGTGAACGGCAACGGCAGGTGGATACGGATCAGGAACGCGCCCCACAAGGCGGCGAGCGCGGCGATCGCGTCGCCGGCCAGACGCAGCGCCTGCCGGTTGGCCCTCTCCCCTCTCCAGGGACTCATCCCTGCACTTTATATCGAAATCCGGGAGCATCTTGACCCCGGAAGGGCCTGCGGATACGCTGCCGACGTCAAGGAGGCAGTATGCGTAAACTGATGATCCTGGGAGTGTTCTGCCTGACGGTCCTGGCCGCCGCGCTGCCCGCCGGCGCCGAGGACGAGGGGAGCCTCCGTTTCGAAAAGACCATTTCGTACCGGACCGGCAAGCTGATCGATCTCGGGGCCAAGGTGGGTCCCGTCCGCGTCGCCAAAGTGGAGCTCTCGGAACCCAAGGGCGGCTCGGTCAAGGACTCCATCGTCGGCCGCATCCGCGGCGGCGGTGGCGGGTCCGCCGAGACCCAGTCGACGATCCGCGCCAGCTTCGACGCCGAGAACCCGCAGGACGAGGAGTGGGTCGTCACCTTCACCCTCGACTTCCTCGACAAGAACGGCAAGCTGATCGATCGGGCCGTCAAGAGCCAGGGACTGGAAGGGGAGGCCAAGGTCGTCCAGGTGGACCACTCGATCCTCACCTACGTCCTGCCGATGATCGACCGCGTCGAGGTCCGGCTCGAGGCCCGCCTCGACTGATCCTGGATGAAAGTCACCGAGCATCTGGCCCGGGCCGACCGGCCGCTGATCAGCTTCGAGATCATCCCTCCGCTGCGCGGGGGGAACGTCAAGGGCCTGCTGGCGCTGATCGACGACCTGGTCAAGTACCGGCCGCCCTTCATCGACATCACCAGCCACGCGGCCGAGGTCATCTACGAGGAGACGCCCCAGGGGCTCCAGCGCCGGGTGAAGCGCAAGCGCCCGGGGACCCTGGGCGTCTGCGCCCTCCTCCAGAACAAGTACCAGATCGACGCGGTGCCGCACATCCTCTGCCGCGGCTTCACCCGCGAGGAGACCGAGGACTTCCTGATCGAGCTGAAGTACCTCGGCATCGACAACGTCCTGGCGGTGCGCGGCGACGACAGCGGCTTCCAGAAGCCTCTCCAGTTCGGCCGCAGCGCCAATCCCTACGCCTGCGACCTGGTCAAACAGATCGCGGCCATGAACCGCGGCCGCTACCTGGAGGAGGACCTGCTCGACGCCGAGCCCTCGGACTTCTGCGTCGGTGTCGGCGGCTACCCCGAGAAGCACTTCGAAGCGCCCAACCTGCCGCTCGACGTCCGCCACGTCAAGGAGAAGATCGAGTCCGGGGCCCACTACGTGGTGACCCAGATGTTCTTCAACAACGCCCACTACTTCCGCTACCTGGACTTCTGCCGCGAGCAGGGAATCACGGCGCCGGTCATCCCCGGGCTGAAGATCCTGACCTCGGCGAAGCAGCTCACCACGATCCCGCGCAACTTCTACGTCGAGATCCCCCCCGAGCTGGCCGACGAGATGCTCGCCGCCAAGCCCGAGCACGCCGTGGACGTCGGCGTCGAGTGGGCGCTCAAGCAGAGCGAGGAGCTCCTCGCCCGGGGCGTCCCCTCGCTCCACTTCTACGTCATGCAGAGCGCCAACGCCATCAAGAAGCTGATGGCGAAGCTGAAGATCTGATGATTCCTTTCCAGTCTGTCTACTATCCGGAATCTGACGGCAAGCCGCTAGGCGAGACCGAGATTCACGTCGAGGAGATCATCTACTTGCGGGGAGCGCTGGTGGACCGCTTCCGCGACGATCCGGACGTGTACGTGGGCACCGACCTCTTCCTCTATTACGAGGAGGGGAACCCCAGGGCTGTGGTCTGCCCGGACGTGTTCGTCGCCAAGGGAGCCCCCAAATTGCCACTCCGGAGGAAATGGCTGCTCTGGGAGGAGGGAGTCGGTCCGTGCCTGGTGGTCGAGATCACCTCGGCGGATAGCCGCAATGAGGACCTCCACCGCAAGAAGGATCGCTACGAGCGGCTGGGAGTTGAGGAGTACGTCCTTTTCGACCCCACGGGAGACTACCTGGATCCTCGGCTCAGGGGATTCCGGCTGGTGAACGGTCGTTATCAGGAGATCCCGTTCCGGGCGGACGGCTCGCTGCGCAGCCTCACCACCGGGGTGATCTTTAGGCTGGAAGGGGAGCGGCTCCGTCTGGTCGACGCCGCCACGGACGAGCCTCTGCTGAGGGATGAAGAGGTGCGGGAGCGTAGGCGGCGTGTCGAGGAGGAGCTGGCTCGTCTGCGGGCGGAGCTGGAGAGCTTGGGCGGCTGATTACCTCTCGCGAGACTTCGCTGGGAGCGCTGGCATCCCTGCCGGCTGACTAACTACCCGCCAACATAAGTACGAACACGTAATCCCTGGTGGTAAATTCTTCCGTGAAGAAGGAGCGCCAGGCCAAGATTCCCGACACGCGCCAGACGAATACGTGATCGAACTTCCGTGCCAGAGTACTTAGCGGAGGACCAGGACACCGAACCGGAGATGCTCGCGTCGTTGCGATCATAGTCTTTGCGCGCCGGCCGCAAGGCTCCAAGGGCCGTTCTCGCTGTGGTATCGTTATGGTATCAATAACGAAAAAGAAAGCTTCTCGCCATGTTGGCGGTGGACCTCCTTCAGAGATACTTCGAGCCCCTCATCTTTCTGCTCGGGCTCCACCGCCCGATCAGGTGGCTCGTGCCGCCCTCCCGCCCCTACCTCTGCCGCCGAGAACTCGAGCGCGCAAACATCTACAGCGCCTCTCGCTTCGTCGACGCCGCCCGCCATAATTGGCTCAGGGAGGTGAGGCTGTTCGTCCAAACCAAGATGCCCCCTAACGTTTCTAGTGAGGGCGGCGAGACGCCTCTTATCGCGGCGGCACGAGCGAAGTGGCTCCCTATTGTCGAGCTTCTCCTCGCGCAGCTGGAGATCGACATCAACGTCTCCGACCAGAACGGCGACACGGCGCTGATCGCGGCTGCGCGTGGCCGGGGAGTCGAGGTGGCGCGGGCACTCCTCGCTCACCCGAAGATCGAGATCGATCTTCGCAACAAGGAGGACGAGACCGCCTGGGTCGCAGCCATCCGCTCAAGGTGCCACGAGATCGACGGCGATCTCAAGAAACGGCGCGCGGATCCGCATCGGACTGAGATGTGGAGGATGCGCCTCGATCTGGAGGACCGGGGCATCTTCACGGAACAGGCCTTCGTCGACTGCTGCCAGAGCCCGAACAAGCTGCACGAGGTCCGCATCTTCCTTGCCGCGGGCATGGGCGTCAACGCCAGTGGAGCCGCCGGAAACACGGGTCTGATCGTCGCCTCCGAGGGAGGTCACGAAGAGGTGGTCAAGTTTCTCCTTGCGCAGCCGAAGATCGACGTCAACGCGCGTAACACCGCAGAGGACACCGCGCTCATCGTGGCCTCACGGGTCGGGCGAGAGAAGATCGTGCACCACCTGGTCGGCCACAAAGACATCAACGTGAATGCACGCAATCGCGCACAGGAAAGCGCCTTGCTTGAGGCGGCATGCAGAGACTTCGCTCCGATCGTCGCCGAGTTGCAAATACATGGGGCGATCGAGCCGGACCTGCCCTCCAAGGTCGCTCACTGGAAGATTACGAACAGCCCCCATCCCTTCTCGGAGGCGGAGTTTCTACGCCTGGTCCATCACGGGGGGACGGACTGGGTCAAGCTTTTCCTGTTGGCCGGAGTTTCCGTCGAGGCACGGGATAAGTCCCTCAACACGGCTCTCATCCTAGCGGCCGAGGTTGGCAATCGGCCGATGATGGGGATCCTCCTCGAGCACGGTGCCGCGGTCGACCCCCGCAACCTCCAGGGGGATACCGCGCTGATCGTGGCCGCGAGGCTCGGCAGGCAGCCGGCAGTAGAGCTTCTCCTCGCGCAACCGAAGATCGACGCCAATGCCCGAAACGCAGCCGGCGAGACTGCTTTGCTGGAGGCCATGAAGAGGGAGCACGGCGGTATCATCACCGCCCTCCAGAATGCTGGCGCCAGGGATCCCGATCTCGACCGGAAGATCGCCCGCTGGAAGATTGAGAACAGTCCTCACGCCTTCTCGGAGGCGGAGTTTTTGCGCTTGGTCCGCCAGGGGAGAAAGGACTGGGTGGCGCTTTTCCTTTTAGCCGGGATTTCCATCGAGGCACGGGACGAGTCCCTCAACACCGCTCTCATTCTGGCGGCCGAGGTCGGCGATCGGCCGCTGATGGAGATCCTCCTCGAGCACGGTGCCGCGGTCAACGCCCGCAACTTCCAGGGGGATACCGCACTGATCGTGGCCGCGAGGCTCGGCAGGCAGCCGGCAGTAGAGCTTCTCCTCGCGCAGCCGAAGATCGACGCCAATGCCCGAAACGCAGCCGGCGAGACTGCTTTGCTGGAGGCCATGAAGAGGGAGCACGGCGGTATCGTCACCGCCCTCCAGAATGCTGGCGCCAGGGATCCCGATCTCGACCGGAAGATCGCCCGGTGGAAGATTGAGGACAGCCCTCACGCCTTTTCGGAGGCGGAGTTTTTGCGCCTGGTCCGCCAGGGGAGGAAGGACTGGGTGGCGCTTTTCCTTTTGGCCGGGATTTCCGTCGAGGCGCGGGACGAATCCCTCAACACCGCTCTCATTTTGGCGGCCGAGGTTGGCGATCGGCAGATGGTGGAAATCCTCCTCGAGCACGAAGTAGCGGTCAACGCCCGTAACCTCCAGGGGGATACCGCACTGATCGTGGCGGCGCGGCTCGGCAGGCAGCCGGCGGTGGCGCTTCTCCTCGGGCAGAAGGGCCTCGACGTCAACGCCCGAAACGCCGCCGGCGAGACCGCGTTGCTGGAAGCCGCGAAGGGGGAGCACGCCGGGATCCTCACTGACCTCGAGAATGCCGGCGCCAGAGATCCTGATCTCGATCGGAAGGTCGCCCGCTGGCAGCTCGAACGGGACGGTCTGTGGAGCGAGGAGCCGTTCGTCCGCGCTGCCGGCCGGGGACAGCTTGAGCTGGTGGAGAAGTACCTGTTAGCGGGGATGGACCCCAATGCCCGTGACGGGCGGGGCAACACCGGGCTCATCCTAGCGGCCAGGAACGACCACGTTGGGATCGTGCGCGTTCTGCTGGCCCAGAAGAAGATCGAGGTCAATGCCCGCAGCGATGACGAAACCAGTGCGCTCATGGCGGCGTCGGGGAGGCAGCATCAGGCCGTCGTCGACTTGCTCCTCGCCGCCAGAGCCGACCGGAAGGACCTCGAACGCGCACTCCGCTGGCGCCTCGAAGAGCGGGGACACCGTTTCCACCGCGAGACCTTCGTCGACATGGCCGGAAAGGGCCAGGATGCCCTCGTGGAGCTCTACCTCGATGCCGGGATGGCGGTCGACGCCGCGGACGACGACGGCAACACCGCCCTGATCGTGGCGGCAGGAAGGGGAGACAAGACGGTCGTTCGGCTTCTGCTCCAACGCGGAGCCGACGTCGGTTTGCGCAACCGGTTCGGCAGCACCGCGCTTGAGGCGGCGGTCCGGACGGGGCACGAGCAGGTGGCGGAGCTCCTGCGGCAGCATGGCGCCGTGGCCCCCGAGGCTTCCGCAATAGGACTCCTGAGCGCCGTCGAGGCCGGTGATGGGGAGGGAGTCCGTCGAGCCCTGGCGGACGGAGCGGCGCCGGACCAGAGGAACGAGGCAGGGGAGGCTGCCCTGACCATGGCGGTGCGCTTGGACCGCGCCGACATCGTCACCCTCCTGCTCAGCCGCGGCGCCGACACAGAGGCAAGGGACGCGCATGGCAAGACGCCCCTGATGGCGGCCGCCGAGCTCGGCCGGCTCGGGCTCGCGGCTACCCTCCTCGGTCGGGGCGCGGCGATCGATGCCGCCACACCGGACGGGAGCACGGCGCTGATGCTGGCCTCCTGGCGGGGGCAAGCCAAGATGGTCGAGTTGCTGACCGAGCACGGCGCCGACGTCAACCGGCTGGATTCTTCAGCGCGAACGCCGCTGACGGCGGCCCGGGCGCAGGGTCATGGCGAGGTCGAAAGCGTCCTCGAGCAGCGAGGGGCCAGAGAAGGGGCTAGCCGGGCCTCACTCCTGGCAGCAGCCGAACGCGGTGACCTCGAGGGAGTCCGGAAGCTCCTGAACGATGAAGGCGCCCGGACGGCTCGGGACGAGGGTGGCAACACCCCGCTCATGCTCGCCGCCAGGCGCGGCTACATCAAGACCTTCGAAGCGCTCCTGAGCCGCGAGATCGACCTCGAGCAAATCAACGCCGACGGCGACACCGCGCTCATGCTGGCGGCCGCGGCCGGACGGACGAAAGTAGTCGAGGCGCTGCTCGACAGGCGCGCACACATGGATTCATGCAACTCGCAGGGCCGCACCGCCCTGCTCCAGGCGGCCTCGGCAGGAAAGGGAGGGGTAGTGACGCTCCTGGCCAAACGCGGCGCCAATCCCGCCCTCGCCGCGAGCGGCACCACTCCCCTGGTTGAGATTTGCCGCTATGGACCTGCGAGCGCCGTCCAGGCGCTGATCGATGCGGGAGCGGACGTCAATCAACAGGCCGGCTTCGGCAGCTCGCCCTTGATGGCGGCGAGCCTCGCTGGCCAGGTTGGAATCGTCGAGCTCCTGCGCCGGGAGAGAGCCTGGGTGGGATGGGAGGAGGCCACCCTGTTTCGCTGCGTTCGGATGGGAGACGAGAAGAACCTGCAGGCGCTGGACCTCGAAAAGGTGAACCTGGAGGCTAGGGACGAGCGTGGCCGCACCGCGCTCCTGGAGGCGGCCGAGAAAGGACAGGCGGCGATGGTCGGCGCACTGCTCGCGGCCGGAGCTTCCTCCGAGGTACGGGCGCTGAACGGAGACACCGCCCTCAAGCTGGCTGCCGCCAGCGGTTCGCGACCGGCACTGGCGATGCTCGTTGAGCACACCGAACGGGACGAGGCGGCGGACACGGCCGCCCTGCTGGCGGCGGCCGAACGGGGCCACGCGGCGGCCGTCGGACTGCTGGTCGAGAAGACCGACGCCCGCATCAACGGTATTGGGACGGGGCGGGTACCCTTGGTGGTAGCGGCGGCCAGGGGCCATTTCCAGGTGGTAGCGACGCTGCTCGAGCTCAAAGCGGACATCGACAAGCGCGCCGCCAACGGCCAAACCGCGCTCACCGCCGCTCGCCTCCATGGTCATCAGCAGATCGTCGCCTTTCTCGAGGGCCACGGAGCGCAGGCCACAGCCGGCGACGTCGATCTCCTGGTAGCGGCGTCGGACGGCGACCTGACAGCGGTACGCCGCCTCCTCGCCCCGCCCCGGAGCGTGAACCTCGACGCCCGGGACGGAGTCGGAAGGACGGCGTTGATGAGGGCCTGCGAGAAGGATCACGTGCATGTCGTGGAGGCCCTGCTGGCGCATGCAGAAACGGACCTGGAAAAGCAGGCCGCGATCGCCGCCACAGACCTGCGCGGGCGGACTCCCTTGATCTGGGCGGCGATCGGGGGTGAGCGTCAGATCGTGTCCATGCTGCTGGGCCAGCACCGCGAAACTGTCGGCGCGCGATCCGTTGACGGCCGAACGGCCCTGTTGGAGGCCTGCCACCATGGGTGGCCTGAAATCGTCGAAGAGTTCCTCGCGGCAATGGCAAACGAGGACAGCCGCCGGTCGGCGGTCGACGCGAAAGACAATGCCGGCAACACCCCGCTCGCCGAGGCTTTCCTGATGGCCTATCCGGAGCGGGAGCAGGACTACCTGCGGATCGTCGACGTGCTCGAGCGCCACGGCGCGACGCTGGGGGGAGACGAAGCGGAGTTCCTCGACGCGGCGAGGCGATGCGACCTGGCGAAGCTCCAGGCCCTGCTCCGGGCCTTGGTGGACCGGGTCGAGATCGACGGCCCCAGACGACGAGGCAAGACCGCACTGATGTTGGCGGTAGAAACGGGCTGCGTCGTGGGAGCACAGCTCCTGCTCCACGCCGACGCCGGTATCGACCTGCCAGGTCCGTTCGGTGCCACGCCGCTGATCCTCGCCACGCGGGCCGGACAATTGGATTCCTTGCGTCTGCTGCTGGAAAGCCACGCCGAGATCGACGCCCGCGACAGCCGGGGGGAGACCGCTCTCTTCGCGGCGGTCAAGAAGGGGATCGAGCGAGCGGCGGAGATCCTGATCGCTGCGGGCGCCAACGTGGATGTGCCCGATCGGGAAGGCCGCACACCCTTGATGCGGGCGGTCCTCGACCAAAGACCGGTGCTCGTCCACCGGCTCCTGGAAGCCAAGGCCTCGAACGACAAGGAGGATAGCCGCGGCCGGACCGCGCTGACGCTGGCGCACCTCGGTGGACGCAGGAGCGGTGTGGCCGAAGCCGATCTCGACGCAGCATGGGAAAGGGTGCTCGGTCTGACCCCCATCGAGCGACACCTGCTCGCCGCCGGCGCCCGCCATGGTTGGAACGAAGCGGAGCTGCTCTTGGCGGCCCGCGACGGGGAGGCCGGCGAGGTCCGGCGTCTGCTCGGCGAAGATGTCGAGGTTCAGGCTCCCGACCTCGAAGGCAACACCACCCTGCTCTGGGCGTGCCGCCGAAGCGACTTGGCGATGGCTCAGGCCCTGTTGGCCGCAGATGCCAACCCGGATGTCAGGAACAACAAGGGTCGCACGCCGCTTCTCGAAAGCGTCGAACATGGCAGCAGCGCCTTGGTGCAAGCCCTCCTGCGCCCGGGCCTGAGCCTGGACGACCGCGACGAAGAGGGCGACTCGGCCCTACTCAAGGCAGCCAAGAAGGGATTTTCCGGCCTGGTCGTCCTCCTGGCCAAGGCCGGTGCCGCCGTCAACCTGGGAGACCGCAAGCGCCAGACGCCTTTGCTCGTCGCCGTCAGGAATTGCGACCTGGAGGCCATTCGCTGCCTGCTGGACCGGGGAGCCAACGCCTGCGGCCGGAGCACGAACCACCGGACCGCGATCATGGAGGCCGCAGCACGAGGCGACGACGAGGTGCTGAAAACGTTGCTGAGCTACGTGAAAAGCCGCCTGCGCTACAGTGAGCGCTTGGCGTATCTGAACGCAGTGGCTCGCGTCGACGACGCCGCAAGCACGGCCTTGGACCTGGCCGAACGGGGAGGCCACACTACCTGCGCCGAGCTGCTGAGGCAGGAGGGCGGCAAACCAGTGCGGCTAACCGGGTATACCGTCTTTCTGACCCAGCACGGAGACTTCTATCACCGCTACACATGCGGTGCCTGTGCTTGGGGCCGCCAGCACCGGACCCTGGTGGAGATCCCGATCGATTCGCCCAGGCTGAAACACTACCCTCCTTGCGACAAGTGCAATCCAAATTCGAGCTACCAGGAGGCTAAGTTCGACTGGATGTGCTGAGGTCTAGCTCCCGGCCGCCACCCAGGACTGACGCTTTGACGTGAGGCTAAGTACCCGCCAACATAAGTACGAACACGTAATCCCTGGTGGTAAATTCTTCCGTGAAGGAGGAGCGCCAGACCAAGATCCTCGACACGCGCCAGACGAATACGTGACCGAACTTCCGTGCCAGAGTACTAACTCAACGAGACGAAGGCCGGCAAGGATGCCGGCGCTCCCAGCGAGGTGCTTCGTGGGGATGAGGATCTATGGAAACAACAGAGCTGACTGTCCGCCTGCCGAAGCAAGATCTGGAATTCGCCGAGCGGTATGCCAGGAAGCACCGGATGACTGTCACTGAGCTGATCGGCCGGTACCTCCAACGCCTGCGGACCCTCTCCGAGACTCCGATCCACCCGGAGGTCGAGAAGATTAGCGGCCTTGTCCCTCCGGATATCGATGCTGAGGCCCTGTACCGGGAGCACCTGCTATCGAAGCACGGAAAAAGGGAGGGGTAGGTCTTTACATCCCCTCTCCAGTCCCGGTATCCTCCTAATTGCATTACGAGGGTCCGGCTTACGGCCGGGCACGGCAACCTGGGGCGGACACCCAAGGTGCCCTCTCGCACGAGCGAGGATGCGGCCCCCCTCCGATAGGGGCGGCAACGAACTGTCCGGTGGGAAGACCCGCTCTCGTGATGCTCCACGAAGCGGGTTTTTCGTTTTGGGAGAGAAAAATGACTCCGAGCGTTTCGACCTTCGACATCCCCGTTCCCTCCCGCCCCTCCGACCTCGAGGTGCGGACCGCGACGCTGCTCGCGGCGCTGGAAGAGCGCATCCTGGTGCTCGACGGCGCCACCGGCACCGCGCTCCAGGGCTTCGAGCTCACCGCCGAGGACTTCGGCGGCCCCGAGCTCGAAGGGTGCAACGAGAACCTTTGCGAGACCCGGCCCGACGTGGTCGACGCCGTGCACGAGGGGTACCTCTCGGCCGGCTGCGACGTCGTCGAGACCAACTCCTTCGGCGGCACGCCGCTGGTTCTCGCCGAGTACGGGCTCGCCCACAGGGCCTTCGAGCTGAACGCCGCCTCGGCCCGCATCGCCCGCGCGGCCTGCGCCCGGCACGACACGCCGGAGAAGCCCCGCTTCGTCTGCGGCTCCATGGGACCGACGACCAAGGCGATCTCAGTGACCGGCGGCGTCACCTTCGAGGAGCTGATCGAGCACTTCCGCGTCCAGGCCCTGGGGCTGATGGCCGGCGGCGCCGACTATCTCCTGCTGGAGACCCAGCAGGACACCCGCAACGTCAAGGCCGGCCTGATCGGCATCGAGCAGGCGTTCAGCCAAGCGGGCTGGCGGGTCCCGGTCGCCGTCTCGGTCACCATCGAGACCACCGGCACCATGCTCGGCGGCCAGGACGCCGAGGCGCTGGCCGTCTCCCTGCTCCACGCCGACCTCCTGTACGTGGGCCTCAACTGCGCCACCGGCCCGGAGCTGATGGCCGACCACCTGCGGACCCTGTCCGAGATCTGCCGCACCCGGGTGGCCTGCGTGCCCAATGCCGGCCTGCCGGACGAGGAGGGGCGCTACACCGAGACGCCGGAGGACTTCGTCCGCGTCTTCACCCGCTTCCTCGACGCCGGCTGGCTCAACCTGGTCGGCGGCTGCTGCGGCACCCGGGCAGGGCACGTCACCGCCCTCGCGGAGCTGGCGAAGGGCCGGCCGCCGCGCCGGGTCCCGCACCACCGCCGCTGCCTGGTCTCGGGCCTGGAGGCGGTCGAGCTGACCCCGGACAACCGGCCGCTGCTCGTAGGCGAGCGCACCAACGTGCTCGGCAGCCGCAAGTTCAAGCGGCTCATCGCGGAAGGTCACTACGAGGCCGCCGCCGAGGTCGGCCGCGCCCAGGTGCGCGCCCAGGCCCAGGTGCTCGACATCTGCCTCCAAGACCCCGACCGCAACGAGGTCGCGGATGTCGAGGCCTTCCTCGACCGTCTGATCCGCATGGTCAAGGCCCCCCTGATGATCGACTCGACCGACGCCGCGGTCATGGAGCGCGCCCTCACCTACTGCCAGGGCAAGTCGGTTCTCAACTCGATCAACCTGGAGGACGGCCGCAGCCGCTTCGAGAAGGTCGTGCCCCTCGCCAAGCGCTTCGGCGCCGCCCTGATCGTCGGCCTGATCGACGAGAAGGGAATGGCCGTCACGGTCGACCGCAAGATGGAGGTGGCCCGCCGCAGCTACCACATCCTCGTCGAAGAGATGGGGATCGCGCCCGAGGACATCTGGTGGGACGCTCTGGTCTTCCCCTGCGGCACGGGCGACGCCGCCTACCTCGGCTCGGCCGCGCAGACCATCGAGGGGGTGCGCGGCCTCAAGGAGCTGTTCCCCGACACCAAGACCATCCTCGGCGTCTCCAACGTCAGCTTCGGCCTGCCCAACGCCGGCCGCGAGGTGCTCAACTCGGTCTTCCTCTATCACTGCACCAAGGCCGGGCTGGACGCCGCCATCGTCAACACCGAGAAGCTGGCGCGCTACGCGGACATCCCGCAGGAGGAGCGCGAGCTGGCCGAGGCCCTGATCTTCCTGCCGGTCGGCGACATCGAGGCCGGAAACCGGGCGGTCGAGACGTTCACGGCGCACTTCCGGGGGAGGGCCTCGGGGGTCGGAGGCAAGCCGCGCGCCGAGCTGCCGCTCGCGGAGCGCATCGCCCGCTCCGTCATCGAGGGGAGCAAGGAGGGGCTGGAGGCGGACCTCGAAGAGGCCCTCGCCGATCCGCGCTGGCCGGCGCCGCTCGACATCATCAACGGGCCCTTGATGGCCGGCATGTCCGAGGTCGGCCGCCTGTTCAACGAGAACCAGCTCATCGTCGCCGAGGTGCTGCAGAGCGCCGAGGTGATGAAGGCCGCGGTCTCCTACCTGGAGCCGCACATGGAGAAGGTGAACGACGCCGGCCGCGGCAAGATCCTCCTCGCCACGGTCAAGGGGGATGTGCACGACATCGGCAAGAACCTGGTGGACATCATCCTTTCCAACAACGGCTTCACGGTGGTGAACCTGGGGATCAAGGTCCCCTCCGAGAGGCTGATCCAGGCGGTGCGCGAGCACCAGCCGGACGTGATCGGCCTCTCGGGGCTGCTGGTCAAAAGTGCGCAGCAGATGGTGGTCACGGCCGGCGACCTGTCGGCGGTGGGGATCGACGTCCCCCTGCTGGTCGGCGGCGCGGCCCTCACCCGGCGCTTCACCCACCGCAAGATCGCCCAGGCCTACGGCGGCCTCTGCACCTACGCCAAGGACGCCATGCACGGCCTCAAGCTGGTCGAGCGCCTGCTGGACGGCGTCGCCCGGCCCGAGCTGGAGCAGGAGGTCGCGGCCCTGATCGAGACGGACACCGCGGAAACCGCCGCCGCGGCCGAGCCCTCCGAGGCCGTGGCGCCCGCGGTCCACGTGATCAGCCGGGACATCCCGGCGCCGCCGCCTCCGGACGTCGCCCGCCATGTCGAGGAGCTGGATCTCGATGAAGTCTGGTCGTACCTCAACCCGCAGATGGTCTATGGCAAGCACCTGGGATTGAAAGGCTCCATCCGCAAGCTCCGCGAGGAGAACGATCCCAAGCTCGCCAAGCTCGAAGCGGTCATGGAGGAGCTGAAGGGCCTCGCCCGCCAGGGCGCGATGAAGGCGCGGGCGGTCTGGCGCTTCTACCCCGCCGAGGCGAAGGGGGATCACCTGACCCTGATCTGCCCCGAAACCGGCCGGCCCGCCGCCGAGTGGACGTTCCCGCGCCAGACGCGCAACGGCGGCCTCTGCCTGACCGACAACGTCCTGCCGGACGACCACGTGGCCCTGTTCGTGACCACGGCCGGCGACGGCGTGCGGGAGCGGGTGGAGGAGTGGAAGCGCAAAGGCGAATACCTGAAGAGCCACGCCTTCGCCGCCCTGGCGCTGGAGACCGCCGAGGCCGCCGCCGAGATGCTGCACGCCCGGCTGCGCGCCGCCTGGGGCTTCCCCGATCCTCAGGAGATGGCGCTGGAGGACAAGCTCGCCGCCCGCTACCGCGGCAAGCGCTACAGCTTCGGCTATCCGGCCTGTCCGGACCTCGCGTTCCAGCGCGAGCTGTTCCGCGCGCTCCGCCCGGAGGAGATCGGCGTCCAACTCACCGAAGGGGACATGATGGACCCGGAGGCGAGCGTCTCCGCGCTGGTCTTCCACCACCCGGACGCGCGCTATTTCGGGGTGTAGGCCTGGTCAGGCATGGAGCGCGCCTCGCCAGGCCAGCCGCTCGCCCGGTCAGGCCAGCCGCTCGCCTGGCCAGGCACTCCGCTCGCCTGGCTAGGCACGCCGCTCGCCCGGTCAGGCACGTCCCTCGCCTGGCCAGGCACGCCGCTCGCCTAGTCAGGCACGCGGCCGGCCTGGTCAGGTACGGAGCGCGCCTCGCCAGGCAACCCGCTGGCCTGGCCAGGCACAGAGCGCGCCCGGCGCGTCAACCCACCCGCCAGCGCCACGACGCTCTCTCCTGGACGGGGCCGAGCCCGTCTTCACCTCGACGCGAAGTCAGGTACCTGAGGACCCCGGTGGTTGAAAATCAGCCACGCGATGGTTGATTTTCAACCACCGGCTGGTTGATTTTCAACCACCGAGATCCTCGAACTTGAGGATCGCGGACCCGAGGTCTATCCTTGGAGACATGACACCTCTGCACGAGCCCTTCGCTGAAAAGTACGAGATCCTGGAAAAGATCGGTCAGGGTGGGATGGGAGCGGTCTACAGGGTGCGCCACCGGCTGCTCGACGAGCTGCGGGTGGTCAAGGTGATTCGCTCGCCGCTGGAGCCCACGCCCGAGGCCGAGGAGCGGTTCCTGCGCGAGGCGCGGACCGCGAGCCGGCTGCGCCATCCGAACCTCGCCCTGCTCCACGATTTCGCCCTCGGCGAGGACGGCCGCGCCTTCCTCGTCCTC
>DASVEF010000078.1:0-37707 GCA_036380715.1 Thermoanaerobaculia bacterium
AAGCCCTGGTCTTCGAAGAAGGTCTCGACGGGCTTGTTCTTGGCGGTCGGGATGTAGCGCGAGCGCAGCTCCAGGACGCCGCGGTGGTCGAGCAGGCGGTTCTTGACGTGGTTCATGATCGCGGTCTCGATCCCCCGGCCCATGGCGCGGCAGCTCATCAGGAAGCTGTCGACGTGCAGGACGCGGCCGTCCTGCTTGAGCAGGACGACGCCGATCGTGCCGAGATCGCCGAAACGGTCGCGGGCGCGGGCGATCCACAGCTCGCTCTGGTGCGAGGCGGCGAAGCGCTCGACCTCGGCGGGCGAGTAGCGGCGGGTGGTGGCGTTGAACTGGTTCGTCTTGTTGAAGAGTTGGTGGACCCGCTCCAGATCCTCGGGCTTGGCGCGGCGGATCTCCAACTCCGTGCGCAGGCTCGACAGATAGGAGCCGAGGTCGGACGAGGCCGCGTGCAGCTCGTCCCGTTCGCGGTTCTGCCGGTATTGCTCGGTTTTCTGGCGGTCGTCTTCGAGCACCGCGAGCCTCTCGAAGTCGTTCATCCGTTCGAGGACGGCCACGTACTCCGCGGGGTCGGTAGGCATCAGCACGGCCTTGACTTCGGGGAGCATCTGCTGGATCAGGCTCACCTCGGCGGGGTTGTCGTCGAGGAAGACCAGGCTGTCGAGCCCGATGTTCAGCGCCGCGGCGATCTTGCGCAGCCCTTCGTGCTTGGGGTCCCAGCAGATCTCGCAGGCCGCGAAGTCGGCGAGCTTCAAGGGGATCTCCGGCCGGGTGTCGAACACTTCGACGACGTCGGCGGGGTTGTTCTTGCTGCAGATCGCCAGCACCACGCCCTGCGCCTGGAGGGCCTTGAGCCGGTGGTGGAAGTCGAGGAAGGCCTCGGCCTCGGGATCGCCGGCGCCGACTTTGACGCCCGCCGGGCCTTCCTCTCCCACCACGCCGCCCCACAGAGTGTTGTCGAGATCGAGCACCAGGCACTTTTTGGTCAGGTTTTTGACCGCCTTGACCTGCCTCACGACCTCGCCCGCCACCGTGGGCAGGAAGCCGGCGCTCCACTCCATCTTGGCCAAGTAGAACATCTTGCGGTCGAGCACCCGCTCCTTGCCGAAGCGGGAGGCCAGGCGCTCGGCGTCGAAGAGGCGCACGCGCGGGTTTTCCTTGCAGCGCCGCAGGAGGTCGAGGTTGAGGTCGAGGAAGAATTCGCTCTCGCCGTACTCGGCCTTGACGTCGGCCACGCCGGTCAGCGGCCAGGCGGGGGAGGGGAAGTTGGAGACCAGGAGCGTCGCGGGCAGCCGGTCCAGCGCCGCGGAGACCCAGGAGGCGAGGTGCTCGGCGACCTCTTCCCGCAGCTCGCGGCGCGCGGACGCCGGCAGGGCGGCGAAGCCGGCCATCGGCTCCGGCCGCAGCATGCGGAGCGACAGCGCCAGCAGGACCAGATCCGGCTGGAAGCGGGCGAGCTCCGAGCCTTCCTCCAGCACCTCCTGGACGTACTGCCCGAACTTGCCCACGTAGGCGTCGGCGCGCAGCCCTTCGCGGGCGCAGCAGACGTCGACGTAGCGCGGCAGCAGGTCGATCGTGAAATTCGACAGGTAGGCGATCTTCACGTCCGGAGCGCCGCCGTGCGCCCGCAAGGCCCGGGAGAGGACGCTGTAGTCGTTCGCCGTCAGCTTGTCGAGGTCCACGCCGGCGAGCGCCAGGCGCAGGGCGGCGGCGTCGCGGGCTCCGGTCAGGCCTTCAGCGAGCGCGCGGATGTCCGGCTTCGAGTCTCGCGGTCTTTCCATCGGGCCATTCCCCTCCGATCTTGCGGGCCACTGAATCGTAGAAGCGCAGGATTTTTCTTTCGAAAGCTTCGGGAGTGAACTCCCGGCGGGCGAACTCCTTGGCGTTCGTAGCCAGGCGTTCGCGCAGCGCGGTGTCGCGCAGCAGGCGGACGAGCCCCTTCGCCATGGCCTCGGGCTCCGGCTCCACCAGGCAGGCGACCTCGTCGTCGAGCACCTGGGTATGCGTAGGCAGGCGCGTCGCCAGGAGCGCCCGGCCGGAGTCGAGGTAGGAGTAGACCTTCATCGGCGTGTTGTCGCCATGGACGCGCGGCGACACCAGCACGGTCGCCCGCCGCAGGTAGGCGGCGAGGCGTTCGACCGGCCGGGGACCGGCGAACCGGACGCTGCCGGCGATGCCCAGCTCTTCGCAGCGCGTCTGATAGGCCGCGACCTTCTCCTTGGCGCCGCCGATCACCACCAGGCGCGCGTCCGGGACTTCCGGCAAGGCCTTTTGAAAGGCTTCGAGGAGCAGGTCGATCCCTTGGTAGCGCTGGAGGTTGCCCACGTACATGACCACGGGGCCGTCCTCCTCCGGCAGGTCGGCGGCGGCCTCCGGGCCGCAGTCCGCGAGCAGGCTCACGTCCTCCACGCGCGCCACCAGCCCGCCGGGATGGCAGGCGATCGCCTGCTCTTCCAGCGACTTGCAGACCGCCAGGGTGCCGACGCTGCCGCGCACGGCGGCGCTCTCGAATCCGTCGAGGAGCCGCCGGACGTGCGTCAGCGCGGGGAACTTGTCGGCCATCTGCCGCGCCAGCCCCGAATCCATGTCGTAGACGTAGGGGACGCGGAACAGCCGCCGGGCCACCAGGGCCATGAAGGCCGACTCTTCCACGGCGTGGATGAGGTCGTAGCGGTTGCGCCGCACCAGGGCCAGCGCCTTCAGGAGCATCACGCCGTCGTTGGCCAGCTTTTTCAACGAGAAGCCCGGCCGCACGTTGCGCGCTCCGGGAACGCGCGGGATGCGCAGGATGCGGCAACCCGGGATCCCGACGTCCTCCCCTTCGGCGAAAGTGAGAACGTCCACCTGGTGTCCATGGGCCGCCAGCACCTCGAGGAGCATCTTCTCCGCGATCGGCGTGCCGCGCTGCTGGAAGAAGGGGTGCGGCGCGAGGAGGAGGATCTTCAAGAGACCCCCTCCCCGGCCCTCCCCCGCGAGCGGGAGAGGGAGAAAGGCTGCGAGCTCAGAGCGGAAGGGTCCGGCGATCGGCGGCCCCAGGCGTACACGGCGCCTCCGGCGAGGGCCTGGAGGAGCAGCAGGGCATAGTCGAGCCAGGCCACGGCGACGCCGGCCGCGGCGGTGACTCCGAAAGCCGCGAAGAAGAAGGCGTAGGCGTTCTCGCGCACGCCGATGCCGTTGATCGACACCGGCAGCATCATCGCGAACAGGGCGACCGGCATGATCAGGAAGAAGTAGGGGAGCGGGATCGGCACGTGGAGCGCCCGGGCGAGAGTCCAGACGTTGAGCACCACGAGCGCCTGAAGCCCGATGGACCAGGCGAAAGCCGTAGCCAGCACCCGCCCCTTGCCCTGGAAGGCGAAGAGAGCGGCCCCGATCTTGCCGGGGAGCGCGCCCCAGCGGCCGGGCAGGCTCCGGCCAAGCTTGGCGAGCAGGTCCGGCGCCCGTCGCGAAGGGAGGAACAGGAGGGCCGCAATGAGAGCCATCACCGCCGTTCCTCCGAGGACCCAGCCGTAGAGGTCCGGCACCCGCTCGGTGAGGCGGCCGGAGATCAGCAGCCCCACGGCGGCGAAGAGCACCAGGGCGAGGAGGCCGACGAAGCGGTCCACGACCACGATCGTCACCGCCGTGGCGCGGCTGACGCCCGCCCGAGACGTGTCCCACGCCCGGATGGCGTCGCCGCCGATCGTCGACGGCAGCAGGTTGTTGAAGAAGATCCCGGTCATCAGCGAGCGGATCAGGAAGGAGAGCGGCGCGTCGCCCCCCTGGGAGCGCAGGAGCGCCCGCCAGCGGAAGACGCTGCAGAGATAGCCCAGCGGGATCAGCAGGGCCGCGGCCACGATCAGGCGCGGATCGGCGGAGCGGAACGCCGCGAGCACCTCGCGGAAGTCCGTGCGGCGCAGGAGCCAGGCGATCAGCGCGATCGAGACGGCCAGCCGGAGGACGGTCGACAGGGCCCGCCGCCTCTTCGGCTGCGGGGCGACCGGCGTGGCGATCTCCAGGGCTTCCATCGTCAGGCGGCCGATCCCAAGCGCTCGCGCAGCAGCCCCGAGAGGTCTTCCAGGGCCTCGCCGCGCACGAACATCCGGTACCAGATCTCGACGTTGAGGATCAGCCAGAGCCGCACGTGATGGTCCGCGCGGTGGGCGACGTGCTCGGCGACCAGCCGCTGCACGGCCTGGCGCTCGAAGATCCCCTCTTCCACCAGCGCCGAGGTGGAGAGCAGATGCCTCACGACCGGCAGCAGGGGACCTTTCATCCAGTAGCCGAGCGGGAACATGAACCCCTGTTTGGGCCGCTTCAGGATGTCCGCGGGGAGATAGGGAGCCGCCACCTTGCGCAGCACGTGCTTGAGCGTCTTGCCGCGCAGCTTGAGGTCCACGGGCAGGGTCGCGACGTGCTCGGCGAGCCGGTGGTCGAGCAGCGGCGAGCGCGCCTCCAGGCTCTTCGACATGGTCATGCGGTCGGTCAGCATGAGCGAGTGCTCGGGCAGGCGGGTGGCGATGTCGGCGGCGAGCATGCGGTCGAGGTCGTCCTCGGCGAGGGCTTCGTCGAAGCCGCGGACCATCGCCTCCATGGGCTCGTTCCCGGCCAGCTTGGCGGCCATCTCGCGCGTGTAGATCCCGCCCTTGCCCTCCTGGCCGAAGCGGAAGAAGGCCGTGGCCTGGGCGTAGCGCCGGCCCCCTTCATGGAACGACAGGTCGTGCACCCAGCGCGCCTTCTGGGTCAGCGTCTTGTAGCCCGCGGTGTCGCGCAGGGCGTAGAAGAACGGTCCGAAGACCTCGCGGCGGACCGCCTCCGGCAGCACGGCGTACAGGCGCACCCAGCGGAAGCCGAAGTAGCGGTCGTAGCCGGCGAAGATCTCGTCGCCGCCGTCGCCGGTGAGCACGACCTTGACGTGGCGCGCCGCCAGCGCCGCCGAGTGCCACATGCAGGCGGCGATCGGATCGGACGGCTCGTCGAGGTGGTAGACCATGCGCGGCAGGAGCTGCACCATGTCCGGGCAGGCGATCTCCTCGTGATGCTCGGTGCCGCAGTGCGCGGCCACCTGCTTGGCGTAGGGGAGCTCGTTGAAGTCCTGCGCGTCGACGCCGATGGCGAAGGTCGAGAGCGGGCCGGCGCCGCGCTCGCGCAGGATGTCCGCCATCATCGCCACCACCAGGCTGGAGTCCATGCCGCCGGAGAGGAAGGCGCCGACCGGCACGTCGGAGATCATGTGCGACTCGACCGCGTCGCGGATGCGGTCGTGCGTCTCGGCGATCGCGTCCTCCTCGCTGATCCTCCGCTTGGGCTCGTAGCGCAGCTTCCAGTAGCGGCGGACGTCGATGTGGGGCGCCTTGGCCATCGGCCCTTCGACGTGGGTCACCCCGGAGGCGTCGAGCACCAGGACGTGCGCCGGCGGCAGCTTGTGGATGCCCTGGAACAGGGTGCGCGGGCTGGAGATGAAGCGGAAGGTCAGGTATTCGTCGAGTGAGCGCAGGTCGATCTGCGGGGCGAGCCCTTCGGCGCCCGCGAGGATGGCCTTGATCTCCGAGGCGAAGAAGAAGCGCTGGCCGTCGTAGCGCCAGAACAGCGGCTTCTGGCCGAAGCGGTCGCGCGCCAGCAGGAGCTTGCGCCGCCGCGTGTCCCAGATGGCGAAAGCGAACATGCCGCGCAGGTCGTCGACGCAGCGCTCTCCCTTGTCCTCGTAGAGATGGAGGATCACCTCGGTGTCGCTGTCGGTGCGGAAGACGTGGCCGCGCTCCTGGAGCTGCCGCCGCAGCTCCGGATGGTTGTAGACCTCGCCGTTGAAGACGATCCAGGCCGTCGAGTCCTCGTTGGCGATCGGCTGGTGGCCCCGCGACAGGTCGATGATCGACAGCCGGCGCATGGCGAGGCCGGTCTCGCCGAGGACCACGGCGCCCTCGTCGTCGGGGCCGCGATGGACGAGCGCGCCGTTCATCCGCTCGACCGCCCGCGCGTCGGCGCCGAGGAAGCTCCATTCTCCGCAGATGCCGCACATGAGCCGAAAACCTTTCTATCGTCAGGACGCCCGCAGGGCGCCTCCCATCGCGGTTCCCCTGTCCGGCAACTCGTCAGGCAAGGGCGGGGCGCCCGGGCGCTCCACCTCGACCGGACGGGCGCCGCCGCCGCGGATGACCTCCGCCACCTGGTAGTCGCGGACGTTGCGCGCGTGGGTGAAAATGATGATCTCTCCGAGCAGGCCGAGCGACAGCGTCTGCACGCCGAGGACCATGAGCAGCACGCCGAGCAGCAGCATCGGCCGGTCCGCGATGTCGACCTGCCAGACGATCTTCTGCGTCGCCACCATCAGGTCGATCGCGAAGCCGAGCAGGAAGAGGCCGAGGCCGAGCAGGCCGAAGAAGCGCAGCGGCGTGCGCGTGAACTTCATCAGGAAGAAGATGGTCAGGATGTCGAGCAGCCGGCCCAGGTAGACGCCGGTGCCGTAGTAGCGGGTCCGCCGGTCCTCCTGGCGCTGCGCGAAGGGGACCTCGCGGACGGTGAAGCCGCGGTTGATCGCCAGCACCGGGATGAACCGGTGCAGGCCGCCGTAGAGCTTGAGCTCGCGCGCCACCCGCCGCTTCATGGCCTTGAAGCCGCAACTGATGTCGTGGAAGTCGGTCGAGGTCATGCGGCGCACGAAGCTGTGGAAGAGCCGCGACTGCAGGCGGTTGAAAAAGGAATCGGTGCGCGGATGGCGGCGCCCGGCCACCAGGTCGGTCCCTTCGTCGAGCGCCTGGAGGGCGGCGCCGAGGCCGCTCGGCTCGACCTGGAAGTAGGCGGCCAGGGTGACGATCGTCTCCCCCCGCGCGCGCTCGAACCCCAGGGTCAGCGCGGCCGACTCGCCGAAGGAGCCTCCGAGCAGGACGATCACGATCTCGCCCTGGCTGTCGCGCTGCAGATCGCGCAGCACCTGCAGGGCGCCGCGCTGGCTCTCGTCGACCACGAAAAGGAACTCAAAGCTCTTGCCGAGGCGCGCCAGCTCGCCGGCGAATTCCTGATAGAGCCCTTTCAGGTCGCCGTACCGCTCGACGATGGGTACCACGACGGAGACGTCGGGCTCGCCGCGCAGCCGATTGCTTCTCATGACTGCTTTCCTCCGGGGCCGTCCACGACCGCCAGAATCGTGTCTTTCTGATCGAAGTCTCCCACCTTGACCACCAGCTCCGCGAAGAGCCCGAGCAGGATCAGGTGCAGGAACGCGAACGCGAACAGGACGGTGATCGACGGGAAGACCAGTGAATATTGCATGTGTGGCAGGATCGTCACGTGACGATAGGCGCTGATCGCCAATGCGAGCATCGTGCCCGCGAGGAACGGCAGGCTCATCAGGCCGAACCACACCGCCGGCCGCACCGTGAAGCTGAGCAGCATCTTGACGGTCAGCAGGTCGAGGAAGACCTTCCAGATCCGCGAAATGCCGTACTTGCTCTGGCCGAACTGCCGCGCCCGGTGATTGACGGTCACCTCTTTGATGCGGGAGCCGGACAGCGACATCATCGGCGCCATGAAGCGGTGCATCTCGGCGTAGAGCCGCGCGCGCTTGACCAGGTCGGCGCGGTAGGCCTTGAGGGTGCAGCCGTTGTCATGGATGCGCGTGCCGGTCAGGGCGCCGATCAGCCAGTTCGCCGCCATCGAGGGGAGGCGGCGGGAGACCATCTTGTCCTTGCGGTCCTTGCGCCAGCCGCAGACCACGTCGTACCCCTCGTCGATGTGCTTCAGCAGCAGGCCGAAGTCGCGCGGATCGTTCTGCAGGTCGCCGTCCAGGGTGATGACGATGCGGCCGCGGGCGTGGTCGAAGCCGGCCTGGAGCGCCGCGGTCTGCCCGTAGTTGCGGCGGAAGAAGAGCGCCTTGACCCGCGGATCGCGGGCGCAGATCTCGCGCAGCTTCAGCCGGGTCCCGTCGCGGCTGCCGTCGTCGACGAGGAGCAGCTCGTACTCGATCCCCAGCCCCTCGGCGGCGGCGGTGACCTCCTCATGGAGAGCGTCGACGCTCTCCTCTTCGTTATACAGCGGCACGATAATGCTCAGCTCCATGCTTCACCTCGTGGAGAGCTGGGGCGGTTTCGGCAGCTTCGGGCGGAAGGCCTGCGGCTCCAGCTTCGACGGTTTTGCCGGAGGGGCCGAAGGGGCCGGAGGGGCCGGAGGCGCCGGAGGGGCCGGAGGGGCCGGAGCGGCCGCGGGGACGCGGCCGACGCGGTCGGAGGGGCGGAGGAGGCGGAGGCGCGACAGGCTGACTTTCTTCACGGGATCCTCCTCACGATCTGCGGCCCGATCAGCCGGGTCAGCGGCAGCGGCAGCTTCTGCCACAGCGCGATGAAAGCCTTGTACTTGGGATTGGCCGGGCTGATGTTCGGCAGCTCCTTCGCCCGCACCAGGTGGTACTGGTAGGCCAGCGGCACCTCGTCCATCCCCCAGCGCGATTTGAAGGCGTGGGCGCCGGTGCCGCGCTTGCTGCGCCCGAAGTCGAAGGTGCGGAAGCCGTTCTCCCGCCCCCAGCGCATGATGGCCAGGTAGAGGTAGTCGTCGACGCCGCGCGGCCGGTGCTGGCGGTCGCCTCCGGCATAGAAGGGCATGACCACGTCGCGGAAGAGGAGGTTGAGCACTCCCGCCACCGGCCGCCCTTCGTGATGGACGAAAAAGAGATTGGTGCTCCCCGGGAAGCGGTCGAGGATCTCCTCCAGGAACAGGCGCGGATAGACCGGCGTGCCGTGGTGCCGCATGCTCTCGCAGAAGAGGCGGTAGAAGAGGGGGAGCTCCTCGAGGCCGGCGAGGCGCGACATGAAGCCGGCCTTGGCCACGTAATTCATCATCTGCCGCCTCTTGCGCTCCATCCGCTTGAGCAGCGCCTCTTCTCCGAGGGCCAGGTCGGCGCGGAACGTGACGTACAGGTCCTTGGTCGGCAGGCTGTCCGACACCGGCTTTTCCGAGCGCAGCTCCAGGTAGTCAACGCCGAGCCGCTCCGCCAGGGCCTGGCCCGCGAAGAGGAGCTGGCCGGCGGCCTCGGCGTCGTCGGCCGCGATGCCGCCGCCGATGGCGAAGGGGATCGACACCAGCGAATGGCCGAAGAGCAGGCTCTTCAGCTCGAACATCGGCAGCACGCCCACGACATGATTGCCACGGCGGGCCATCAGGTAATGAGCGCGATGGCCGAACACGCGCTCGACCAGCCAGCGCCAGTCGAGCTGGTGGAAGAACGTGGCGTCCGGAGAGGCGCGGACATAGCGGTCCCACGCCGGCTCCAGGCGCGGAGCCAGGGCCTCGACCACCAGCCGTTCTCTCTCCGGCTTTCCCCCTCTCCCGGCCGCTTGGGCGGGGGTGGGAGAGGGGGCCAGGGGGTGAGAGATCACCAGCGGCTCTGCGCTCATAGACCCAGCACCTCGCGGATCGACGTGAAGGAGTATTCGGAGAAGAGCCGCGCCAGCCGCTCCTCGGTGCGTCCCAGATTGCGGTAGTGCCGTATCCGCGTGAGCAGCCGCACGTCCTGGCGCGGCTGCTCCGGGTCGATCTCCCAGGGGTGGATGTAGAGGATGGCCGGCCGCCGCTCGACGCCGTTGAGGCGCCGCATCCCCCAGCGGATGAACGACAGGGGGAAGTGGCGCAGGTAGCCGCCGCCGACGAACGGCAGGTTGAAGCCCGCCACCCGCACCGTGGAGATCGGCACCTCGTGCAGGGCGGTGCCGTTGCTGCCGCGCACCGGGCGCGGGAAGCGCGGGAAGTCCGGGATGCCGTAGTGGTCGTGGTGGATCGGGAAGACGCTGGAGTCGTAGCGGAAGCCCTCCTCGATCAGCACGTCCATGGCCCACAGGGTCTCGCGGACGATCGAGTAGCTCGGCGCGCGGTAGCCGATCACCTCCACGCCGGCGATGTCCTCGATGGTCTGCTTGGAGCGCCGGACGTCCTCGCGGAACTCGCGCGGCGTCAGCGTGGTCACCCGCCGGTGGTCCTGCCCGTGGGTGGCGAGCTCGTGGCCGGCGGCGCGGATATCGCGCACGAGCTGGGGGCAGCGCTCGGCCACCCAGCCGAGCACGAAGAAAGTGCCCTGGACCTCGTGCCGGGCGCAGAGATCGAGCAGCCGGCGGGTGTTGCGCTCGACGCGCGGCTCGAGCCTGTCCCACGTGTCGCGCGGGACCGCCTTCTCGAACGCGCCCACCTGGAAGTAGTCCTCCACGTCGACGGAAAAAGCGTTCAACACGACCTCACCTCCACAGGAACGACAGCGCTCCTCTTCGCGCGCGCGGCCTCGACCAGCTCCTCGACGCGGCGCGCGTTCTCCTCCCAGAGCAGGCCCCGGTCGGAGATCCTGCGGCGGGCGGCTTCGCCCAGGCGGGCGCGCAGCCCGGGATCGCGGGCGAGGGCGAGCACGCCGGCGCTCAGGTCTTCCGCGGCAGGGTTGGCCCCTCCGGGGCAGAGCAGGGCGGTTTCGCCGTGGCTCAGCAGCTCGCGCACGTTGGGCGAGCCGGGCGCCACGATGGCGCGGCCGGCGGCCATGTATTCCAGGATCTTCATGGGGCACGCGTAGGACGTGACCGCCGGCTGCACGGCCACGTCGAAGGCGGCGAGCGCCGCCTCGATCTCGTTGCGCGGCACCGGGCCGCAGAGGACGACGCGGTCCTCCAGGCCGCGGTCTTCTGAGGAAAAAGCGGCTCTCATCTCGCGCAGCGTGGGCATGGCCGGGCCGTCCCCGGCGAGCACCAGGTGGATCTTCCGTTCCCGCCACTCCGGCGACGCCGCGATCTCGACCAGCCGCTCCAATCCATGCCAGGAGCGGAACCAGCCGACGAAGCCGGCCACGAAAGCGTCCTGCGGCAGGCCCAGGCCGCGCCGGAAAGCGGCGCCGGCCTCGGGGGTGGCCCCCTGGCCGAGCTCGCGGCGCACGCCGTTGGGCATCACCACGACCTTGCCCTGCGGGACCCCGTCCTCTTCCAGGATGCCGGCGAGGACGCGGGTCACCGCGATCGTCACGTCGGCCCCGGCGCACAGCCGCCGCTCGATCGCAGCGGTCAGCCGTTGGAAGAAGAGGCCGTCGTGCTCCGCCTTCTCGCGGGCGAGCGGCGAGTTCACCTCCAGCACGAAGGGGACGCCGTGGCGGCGCGCCGCGGCGAGCCCGGCGAAGGTGTTGGCGGCGTAGCGCTCGTACACGAAATCGGGCCGGTGCTCGCGGATCGCCCGCGACAGCTTGCGGAAGGCGACCAGGTTGTAGCCGAGCTCCATCGCCTCCTTGGCGGGCAGGGGCAGCCGGGCGGCGGCGCGCGCCGCGAGCCCGGCGATGCCGCGGGCCTCGCCGCCCGACTCGTCCGCCCGCGCCTCGGCTCCGGCCTCGACCAGCGAGACCTCGACGACCTCGTGGCCGCGCAGCCGGAAGGCGCGCTGGATCTCCGAGATGTGGATCCCCTGCGCGTCGCCGGCCCGCGTGCGGTGGTGGTAGAGGATCTTCACGGACGACCCTCCTCAACGAGGAGCTCCGGAGCGATCTCCTCCGCCCCGCGGCCCCGCACCCCCCCGGCCCCCTCTCCCACCCCCCTCCCCCCGACCGGGAGAGGGGGAGAAGGCATCGATAGAAATGAGTGTTGATTGGATCTCCTCCGCCACCTCCAGGCCCACCGCCTGCCAGGTGCGCGGAGCGATGCGCGCTCGCACGCGCTCGCGGTCCCAGGGATGCGACAGCGCGCCGGCGATCCCGCTCACGAGCGAAGGGACGATCCGCCCGATCAGCAATCCGACCTCGGGACTGTCCAGGATCTCGGGGATGTTCCCCACCGGCGTCGCCGCCACGGGCGTGCCGCAGGCGAGCGATTCGAGGACCACGTTCGGGCATCCTTCGTGGCCGCTCGCCAGCACGGAGAGGTCGGCGGCGCTGTACCAGAGTGCGAGGTCCCTGCGCGCCTGCGGACCGGCGAAGATCACCCGGTCCGCCACGCCGAGCCGCTCGGCCAGCTCGCGCAGCTCCTGCTCCATGAAGCCCTCGGCACCCGCGCCGCCGACGATGGCGTAGCGGATCCCCGGGAAGCGGCCGGCCAGGGAGGCCAGCGCCTCGATGACCAGGTGGAACCCCTTGCGCGGCGAGAGCGTGCCGACCGAAACCAGGAGAGGGCCGTCCACGGGAAGGCCGAGCGAGCGCCGCGCCGCGGTCCGGTCGACGGGCTGGAAGAGGCCGGGATCGACGCCGTTCTCGATCACCCGTACCCGCTCCGGCGGCAGACCGAGGCGGATGGCGTCCTGGCGCAGAGACTCGGAGACCGCGATCACGCGGGAGGCGCGGCGCAGCGCGAAGCGGAGCTGCGGCCGGCGCAGGGCGAAGGGGACGAGCAGCGGCAGCATCCCGCGCAGGGTGATCAGCACGGGGACGCGGAAGACGCGGCCCAGCAACACCGCGGCCAGCCCCTCGGGGTAGACGAAATGGGCGTCGATCGCGTCGAAGCGGAATTCCCGCCGCAGCCGGGCCACGGTGGGCAGCGCGCTCAGGAAGAGCAGGAGCCCGTCCAGGCACTTCAGGATGCCGGGGAAGGAGAGGAAGCGCGGATGATGGACCCGCACGCCGTCCTGCTCCTCCTCGCGCGCCACCGCCGGCCGCCAGCCCGGCCGCAGGCCGGAGAGGAACGGAAACCAGGGGACCGGAGCCACCACCCGCACCTCGATGTCCGCAGGCAGGCCGCGCATCCGCTCGCGCACGAAGACGCCGTGGTGCGGCTGGGCGGAATTCGGGAAGACCGTGCTGAAGACCAGGAGGCGGGTCTTCGGGGCCGGCCTCGCCGTGGAGCCCTCACCCCCGTCCCCTCTCCCGGAGGGAGAGGGGCGCCCCCACCCCAGCTCTTCCTTCTCGTATTTTCCCCCTCTCCCTCCGGGAGAGGGGGCCAGGGGGTGAGGGCCCTCAGACCGCACGCGGCACCTCCATCTCCGTGATCTCCGTCTCCGCCGCCGCCCCGCCGTTCAGCACCTCCCGCCCCCACACCTCCAGCATCAACAGCGCCCAGATCGCCCAGCCCGCCTCCAGCTTGCCGGTCTCGTGGTCGTTGAGCAGGCGCGCCAGCTCGCGCTGTTCGAAGAGGCCGCGGGCCATGGCTTCCGGCCCCAGCAGCAGGTCGCGGGTCATGTCGCGCAGGTCCTCGCGCAGCCAGCGCGCGACCGGGGGGGCGAAGCCGCGCTTGGGGCGCGACAGGATCTCGGCCGGCAGCCGGCGCTCCGCCACCCGGCGCAGCAGCCGCTTCGTCTCCCCGCCGGCCATCTTGAGGTGCGAGGGGACCCGCGCCGCGAATTCCACGATCCGGTGGTCGAGCATCGGGCAGCGCACCTCCAGGCCGTGCGCCATGCTCATGCGGTCCACCTTGACCAGGCCGTCGTCGGCGAGCCAGGTCTTGAGGTCGAGATAGAGGAGGCGGGCGAGCGGGTCCCCCTTGGGCGCCCGGGCGAGGTGCGGCTCCAGCGCGGAGAACGGGTCGAAGCGCCGGCGGCGCTCGCGCAGCTCCTCGCCGAACAGCCGCTCCTGCAGCCAGGGCGGAACGTGGCAGCGGTCGTGGAAGTAGGCGCGGTCGGCGTCCACGGCCAGGTTGGCGAGCACGCCGCCGGCGCGCAGCGGGCGCGGCAGGCGGGGAGAGCGCGGCCAGACGCGCGCCAGCCCCGGCAGCAGGGCGCCGCGCAGGCCCGCCGGCAGCCAGGGACGTATCCGGCTTTCGAACAGCGCCATGCCGTAGCGGTTGCCGTAGCCGGCGAACAGCTCGTCGCCGCCGTCGCCGGAGAGGGCCACCGTCACCCGGCGGCGGGTCTCGCGGGAGACGTACCAGGTGGGGACCGCCGAGGGGTCGGCGAAAGGCTCGTCGAGGTGCCAGGCGATCCTCGGCAGGACGTCCGACAGGTGCGGCCGGACCTCGTCCTCCACGTGGTCGGTCCCCAGGGCGCGCGCCACCGCCGCGGCGTCCTCGCGCTCGTCCGTGGCGCGGTCGGAGAACCCGACGGTGTGGGTCCTCACCGGCTGGCGCAGGGCCTGGCTCATGAACGAGACGACGGTCCCGGAGTCGAGGCCGCCGGACAGGAAGGCGCCGAGCGGCACCTCGCTCTCCAGCCGGTCGCTCACGGCGGAGGCGAGCAGCTCCTCCAGCTCCGCGGCCATCCGCTCTTCGTCCTGGCGGCCGCCGGAGGGGCGGAATTCCATGTCCCAGTAGCGCTCGATCCGCATCCCCTCCCGGCCGCAGACCGCGAAGTGGCCGGCCGGCAGCTTGGAGGCGCCGCAGAAGATGGTCCACGGCGTGGGCACGTAGCCGAACGACAGGTAGAGGTCCAGGGCCTCGGGGTCGATCTCGGGCTCGACGAGCCCGGCGGCGAGCAGCGACTTGAGCTCCGAGGCGAAGCCGACGCGGCCTCCGTCATCCGCGATGTAGAGCGGCTTCTTGCCGATGCGGTCGCGGGCGAGCAGCAGGCGCTGCTGGCGGAAGTCGGCCACGGCGAGGGCGAACATGCCGGTGAGCTTCTCGACGCAGCGCGGTCCCAGGTCCTCCCAGAGGTGGACGATCACCTCGGTGTCGGAGCCCGTGGCGAAGCGGTGGCCGCGCGCCTCCAGCTCCCGGCGCAGCTCGCGGTGGTTGTAGATCTCGCCGTTGCAGACCACGGCGGCCGAGCGGTCCTCGTTGAAGATCGGCTGATGCCCGCCCGCGAGGTCGATGATGCTGAGGCGGGCGTGCCCCAGGCCGAGCGGACCGGAGAGGTGGAACCCCTCGTCGTCCGGCCCGCGGTGGCGCAGCGGACGGACCATCCGCGCCAGCGTCTCGCGGCGGGCGAAGCCGCCGTCGGCGTAAAGGAAGAGTCCGGCGATCCCGCACATAGGGTCAGGCTCCTCTCGGCAATGTCGCAGAACCGGCCGGCCGCCCTGCGGGCGGACGCTTCCACCAGGGAAGCCCGGAGGCCGGCGAGGGGGCCGGGACGCCATCTTCCCGTTCCTGGGAAGCGGCGCTCTGGGCGACCACCTCCAGCCCCACGCTCAACCCCATCAGGTGATAGATCAGCTCGGAATAGGCGGTGTTCAGGAACATGCTGCCGACCAGGTAGCCGATGATGGAGATCTGAAACATCCGCGCCTGGATCTCCACCCAGGGGAGGGTGGTCAGGTCGCGCAGCCGCTGCAGGCGCCAATACGTCACGGCGATCGCGCCAACGAACAGCAGCACGGCCGGCAGGCCGCACTCGGCGAGCAGTTGGAGAATGACGTTGTGCGCCACCCGGAAGCGGCCGGGCTCCGGCGAATAGCGGTTGTACACGGCCGCCAGGTTGTTCGGCCCCACGCCGTAGAGCGGGTAGTCGAGGAACACCCGCCACGAGGTCGTCCAGGCGTTCAGCCGCCCCTGGGCCGAGCCGTCCGACTCGTAGTCCGAGATGCTCTCCGCCCGCTCGACGTAGGCCTGGGTCATCTGGTCGGAGGTGAAGAACAGGAACCCGCAGAGCCCGAGGGCCAGCAGCCCGGCGACCACCAGCCGGCGCTTGGAGCGCCAGACGAGCAGCCCGCCGACGGCCACCAGGGTGAGGAGGCCGCCGCGCGAGAAGGTGAACAGGATGCAGAGCATGCAGAGCGCGGCGGCCGCGGCGGCGGCGATGCGCACGGCGCGCTGCTTCTCGACCAGCGCGAACCCCACCAGCAGCGGCAGGATCATGTTGAGCGCCAGGGCGAAGCCGTTGTTGTCGGACATGAAGCCGCCGGGGCCGTCGTCGAAGCGCACGCCGCCGCGCACCAGGCCGAAGAGGCCGCGCTTGGCGCCGAGGAAGCCGATCGAAAAGACGATCAGCAGCAGCAGCAGGCGCAGGCGCCTGCGGTCCCGCACCAGGCCGGTGGTCAGGACCGTGATCAGGATGGCCTTCCAGTAGTGCCCGTAGACCTCTTCCGCCATCTCGGGCACCAGCGCGTTGAGCATCGACAGGCTGATCCAGCCGGCGAGCAGGATCAGCAGGACGGTCTGCACCTTGAGCGTCAGCCAGCGCTCGCGCCCCACGGCCAGGACCATGCCGGCGAGCATCGCGATCGCCACCCACTGCGACAAGGGGAGCGACTTGGTCACCCCCCACGCCATGTCCTGGGGCCGCATGTAGGCGAGCCAGGAGTAGACCATCAGCCCGGCGAAAGGCCGGAACAGGATGATCGGCAGCGAGCCGTAGATGACCGCCAGGATGAACAGGTCACGCACTGCGCGCGCCCCCATCGGCGGTGGCCGGAGGGGTGAGGGAGAGCACCCCGGTGTCGCTCTTGCGCTTCGGCGCGCCGCCGGAGGAGGGCTGGAGCCGGGTCACGGCCGCGAGCTGCTCCTCGAACTTGTCGAGGTTGGCGCCCCAGCGGTAGGCGGCTCCGAGGAGCTGGCGCGCGCAGTCGGCGAGCCGGTGCCGCGCCTCGGCGTCCTCGAGCAGGGAGGCGAGGCAGCTTTCGAGCCCCTCCGCGCTGCTCGCCGCGAGCAGGTCGCGGCCGTGGCGGAACCCGCCCTCGGCGAGCCCGGCCAGCACGCGCTCGGAGCAGACCACCGGCAGGCCCATGGCCATCGCCTCCAGCACCTTGTTCTGCACCCCCTGGGCGATGCGCAGCGGCGCCACGAACGCCCAGGCGCGGGCGAGGAAGGGGCGCACGTCGCCCACCGCGCCGGTCACCGCCACGCCGGGGATCTCGATGAGAGCGCGCACGGCCGGCGCGGGAGAGCGCCCGACGATGATGAATTCGAGGTCCGGGAAGCGCAGGCGCAGGCGCGGGAACACCTCGCGGGCGAAGAAGACCACGCCGTCGATGTTGGCGAAGTAGTCCATCTGGCCGGTGAAGACCAGCATCGGGTTCTCCGACTTCGGCAGGTCGAGCGGCCGGAAGTAGTCGAAATCGACTCCGTTGGCGACCGCCACCACCTTGGCCTTGGGAGCGATCTCCTTGAGCTGCCGCGCCTCGTTGGCGGTGGCGAGGACCACGCGGTCGAACCGCTCCGCGACCTCCGCTTCGTACCCGCGCAGCCGGCGCGCCTCCAGGGCGTAGACCGGGCGCATCGGCCGCCGCGCGAAATGGGAGTACTGCTCCCACTTGGCCGAGTCCACGTCGACCATGTCCAGCACCGAGGGCACGCCCGCGAAAGGCTCGACGTAGGGCGCCATCGAGGAGCTGTAGGCCACCACCACGTCGAAGCGCTCGCTGCGCGCCAGCTCCTCGACCCGCCGCCGCAGCTCCTCCGAATCGAAGAAGGCGAGGGTCAGCGGGCGCGGGCGCCACATCTTCAGGGCGCCGAGAGCGGAGCGCAGATAGGCCGAGGGGCGGTGGACCGGGAAGACCTCGACCCGCTCGCACAGGTTGTGGAGCGGCGTCAGGTCGGGCACGGCGCCGTCGGTCAGCGTCAGCAGGTGCACCCGGTGCCGCCGCGCCAGGGCCCGGATCTGGTGATAGGCGCGGATCTTGTCCCCCTTGTCCGGCGGATACGGGACGCGGTGGCAGAGGTAGAGGATGTTCAGGCCGGAGGCTCCCTCCGCGGCCGGCCGCGGCCGGGTATGGCGGAGCAGGTCCACGAGAAGCTTCGGTTTCCCCTGGGGTGTCTCGGAGACGGAGCTGGCGGGTGGATTCATCGGGCACCTCTTCCCAATAGCACGATCCGCGCGGTGGAGAGCAGGATCGAGATGTCCAAAAAGAGCGACAGGTTCTTGATGTAATAGAGGTCGTACTTGAGCTTTTCCATCGACTCTTCGAACGACGAGGCGTACGGCGCCTTGATCTGCGCCCACCCGGTCAGCCCGGGGCGCACGACCAGGCGCTGCTCGTAGAACGGGATGCTCTCGATGAGCTGGCGCACGAACTGCTCGCGCTCGGGGCGGGGCCCCACCAGGCTCATGTCTCCCACCAGCACGTTCCAGAGCTGCGGCAGCTCGTCGAGCCGCGTCTTGCGGATGAAACGGCCGACGCGGGTGACCCGCGGATCGTTGGTGACCGCCCAGGCGGCGCCGTTCTTCTCGGCGTCCGTGGTCATGGAGCGGAACTTCCAGAGGGTGAACGGCTTGCCGCCGCGGCCCAGGCGCTCCTGGCGGAACAGGACCGGGCCGCGCGAGTCCAGGCGCACGGCGATGGCGACGAGCAGCATGAGGGGAGCGGCCGGGATCAGCCCGATCGAGGCCGCCGTCAGGTCGAGCAGCCGCTTGGCGAACAGAGTGCCGCGCGATACCACGAAGCCGTCGGAGAAGATCAGCCACGACTTGCGCAGCCCTTCGAGCATGACCTTGCCGGTGATCTGCTCGTAATAGCTCGCCCCCTCCTGGACCTTGATGCCCGAGGTCTTGCATTCGAGGAGGGAATCCATGCTGACCCGGCCCCGGAAGTCCATCCCGGCCACCACCACGCGGGTGGCGCCGTGCTGGACCGCCAACTGGCAGGCCTGCCGCGTGGTGCCGATCACCCGCGGGTTGAGCAGGCTCACTCCCTGGAGATTCGGGTCGTCGTCGAGGAAGCCGACGACGCGGTAGCCGAGGTGCTTGCGGTGCAGGGTCTCACGCGCGATGTCGATCGCCTTTTCGTCGGTGCCGACGATCAGGATTCGCTCGGCGAAGAGCGACTTCAGGATGACGCGCAGGATCAGCCGCCAGACGACGACCCCCACGACGGCGAAGAAGAGGGCGAGGGCGAAGACGCCGCGGCCGGTCAGGACCTTGGGGAAGGCGAAATAGATGACCGACAGCGCCACCGCGGCCAGGGAGAAGGCGCGGAGGAGTGCGATCCAGAACTGGCGGTTGGTCAGCCGCTCGCCGAAGTCGTAGAGGCCGTTGATGTAGAAGCTGAGCAGGCAGACCGTCATGAAGGCGATGGTCTCCAGGATCAGCTCGTAGTGCGCCGGAGGGGAGCCCGGGCCGACGTCGAGCCGCCAGTAGGTGCCCATGGGGATCGCGAGATAGAGGATGAGCCCCTCCATCAGCAGCGACCACATCGCCGGCCTCGACCAGTAGCGGCCGAATCTATGGATCATCCCCTGGTGCTCCCGTTCTCAGTGATCATTCTCAGTAATAACCGCGGTAGCCCCGTTTGGACAGCCGGATGCCGTTGAGCACGATCCCGACCATCTTCTCGGGACCGAGCACCGACAGCGTCTTCTCGACGCTCCGTTTCTTGGTCTGCTGGGCGCGGACCACCAGCACCACGCCGTCCGAGCGCGCCGCCAGCGAGCGGGCGCTGGCGAGCAGGTCCATGGGCGGCGAGTCGATCACCACGATCTCGTAGGCCGCCCGCGCCTCGGCCAGCACCTCGGACATGCGGCGGCCGGACATCTTGTCGCCCGACAGCCGCGACGCCCCGGCGAACAGGACCTCCAGGCTCGTCCCCTCGACCGTGGTGACGGCCTGGGTGAACGGCAGCTCCTTCTCCAGCACCTGCTCCAGCCCCGGCAGGTCCGCCGGCTCGTTGTCGAAGTAGGTGTAGAGCTGCGGCCGCCAGAGGTCCCCCTCGATGAGCAGCACGCGCCGCTCCTCGCCGCGGGTCAGCGTCAGCGCCAGGTTGAGGCTGGTGAGCGTCTTGCCGGCGCCCTCCTCCGGGCTGGTCACCGTCAGGGCGTACCCCCAGGTGCCGATCGGATTGATCCGCTCCTCGATCTGCACGGCGAGGCCGCGGTACTGCTCGGCGACGAAAGACGGCGGATCGACGTGGAGGATCAGCGGCGCGTCGTCCTTCAGGCGGATCGATCGGGTCGGTTTCACCTCGGCTCCTTCGCGAGGCGGCCGGCTCAGCGGTAGATCCATGGCTACGCTCTCCTCCTCTGCTGGAAGCGGCTCGCGGGCGCGGTGGCTCCAGCGCTGGCCCGCGAGCCCGCGGTCTCCTGACTGCTGAAGATCGGAATGGTGGCCAGCACCGGCACGCCCGGGAAGGCCTCCTGGAGCGACTCGGCGTCGCTGTACGTGGAATCGGTCTGGTCGCGCAGCAACGCCCCGCCGAGGCCGAACAGGCCGCCGACCGCCAGCCCGCCGGCGAGGTAGGCCAGCGTGTTGGGCGAGTGCGGATCGGCCGGCGGCACCGCCTTCTCCAGGATCGTGAACTGCTCGCCCTGGCGGCTCTTCTCCAGGTTCTCGGCCAGCCGGGCGTCGATCCGCTTGGTGAGGAGCGACTCGTAGGAGCGCTTGATGTTCTCGTAGTCGCGGGTCAGCGACAGCAGCTCCTGCTCGACGGTCGGCACGCTCTCGACGCGGGCCTGGTAGCGCGAGATGTCGCTCAGGATCCGCCCGCGCTCGGCCTTGAGGCTGTTGATCTCCATGGCGATCGCCTGCAGCTCGGCGGTCAGCGTGGGGTCCGTCCGCGGCCGGGACGGCCGCGGCGCGGGCGGCGTGATCCCCTGCACCGGAGCGCCGCTCTCCACGGCCTCCAGCGCGGCGATCTCCTCGCGCAGGCGGACCACGTCCGGATGGCGGTCGGTGTAGCGGGAGCGGAGCTGGATGAGCTCCGCCCGCAACTGGTCCAGGCGCGACGGAGCCGAGGGGATCACCGGCGCCGGCGGCGGCGGCTCGCTCGCGTCGGCCTGCCGCCGCAGCTCGGCGAGCTGGCTCTGCAGGAGGATCTTGCGCATCTCGGCCTTGTCGAGCGCGTCCATGTTGATCTCCAGCTTGGTCTGGAGCTGGCCGACCGCCTGCAGGTTGGAGTCGCGCTGCTCGGGGAGCGATCCCATGTAGATCCGCTTGAAGGCGGCGAGCCGGGCCTCCTGCTGCTCCAGCTTGGCCTTGGTCTCCCGGAGCTCGGTCTCCAGGAACGAGGAGGTCCCCTGCGCCTGGTCCTCGCGGATCTTCAGGTTTTCCAGGATGAACAGCTCGGCGATCCGGTTCGCCACCGCGGCCGCGCGCACCGGGTCCGCGTCGTCGAACGAGATGCTGAAGACGTCCCCCTTGCGCTGCACGAGCAGGTCGGTGCGGCGCATCTGGTTGACCACTTTCTGGATGGGCCTCTCCCGCCGCAGCTCGGGGTAGAGGTTCATCTCGGTGATGATCCGCTCCAGGTTGTCCCGGTTCGTGATCTGCTGCTCGATGGTCTTCAGGCGCTCGTCGATGTCGGTGGTCACCGTGGCCTTCACGTAGTCCGCGGGGACCTTCTGCTTTTCCACCATGACCAGCGTGTTGGCGCGGTAGATGGGGGTCAGCGTCCGGACGAAACCCCAGGCCGCAGCGGCGCAGAGCACCACCGGGACCAGAAACCACACAGGCTTGCGCAGGACGGCCCTGATCAGGTCACTGAGCGTCAGGTTCAGGTTCTTCATCGTCATCGGTCGGTGCTCCTCGGCGCTCCAGCTCGTCCGGCGAACGCGGCGTCTCCCCCGTGGAGAAGATCCGGATGGCCAGGCCCAGGAAGTAACGGTCATAGGAGAGATTGTCAAAGGGCTCCACGTCGGACCTCTGCCAGACGCGGGAATAACCGCCGTTCAGCCGCAGAAACTGAAAAATGTTCCAACTGAACCGCGCCGTGCCGGCGGCGAACTCGAGCTCGCGGGGACCGCCGGCTTCGTCGTCCTCCTCGACGTCCGCGCCCCTGCGGAGATCCAGGATGTCCTCGTGGCGAGAGGCGTTGCCGTCCAGCCCCAGCGTCAACCGCCGGCCGACGTTCGTGGAGATACCGAGGAAAACGTTGTCCACCTCGGATGGGGTGCCCAGGCCGTAGCCGGCGGAGACGTCGTGCCGGTAGCCCGCGTTCCACTGGAACAGCTCGCGCTGCTGATGGAACTGCAGACCGCCCCGCCAGCCGGTCGTGCTCTCCTCCTCGGGCTCCTCCGGCTCCTCGCCCGGCAGGGGGGCCCGGGCGGGGCGGGTCGCGTCGATGTTGAAAGAGCCCGCCTCGACCGCGAAGCCGGAGGACCGGCCGAGCGGATGGCTGTAGGAGACCCCGAGGGTCTGCACGTCCGCCTCGCGGTCGTCCTCCCAGGTGTAGAGAGCGAGGCCGGCCGAGACGCCCAACTGGCGGTCCTCGGCGAACCGGAACCCGGCGCCGAGGTTGGCTCCCAGGGTCTCCGCGTCGAAAAGGTTGGACTCCTCGAACGTCTGCAGCGAATGGCTGAGCCCGGCCAGCAGAGAGGTGCGGCGGCTCAGCTCGTGGTTGAGAGAGACGGTCAGGCCATGGCGGAGCTGGTCGCCGCGCCGCGTCACCGCGGTCGCCTCTCCGGCGGTCGCCGGAGCGTAAAGGTCGAGGTTGGGCGCCGACAGCAGCCGCTCCCGGACCTGCAGGCTGAGGCGGCGAGTCAGGTCGCCGCGGAAGCCGAGGTCCAGCCGGTGCGTGGTGCCCGAGACCTCCGCGTCTCCCAGGGTCCGCTCATAGGCGGGGCTGTAGCCGAGCGCGAGCTCGAACTTCTCGGCCGTCACGTACGAGAGGAGAAGGCGGAGGCCGGCGCGGGCCACCTCCTGCTCCAGCTCTTCGTCGAGGACCTCGTCCTCCGTCACGGCCGCCTGGCGGTAGTTGCCGTCGCTGCGCACCCCGGCCTCGGCCTCGACCAGCGCGCGCAGCTCGCCGGCCTGAGCCGGGAGGGTGAAGAGGAAGAGAGCCGAGGCCAGCAGCAGACCCTGCCGAAAAAAGCGTTCCCTGATGGCTGACCTCGAACTATCCATTTGCATCTGCTCCTTGTTCGATCCCTGAGACGCGGAAACCGGCGCAGTCCCTGGACGGTGCTGGCCGGTTTCCTTCAGAGATGTGGGGCCTATGAAGCTTCCCCTGCCTCCCTGAACAGCTTTGACGGGTCCGTCAGACCCTCAATGCGACTCCCGGGAACGAGCTCTCTCGTCGTGTCGCTCGTGGCCAGCAACGCCCCGGGTGAAGCTACTTCGATGACGCTCAGCCGAATAATCAATCGACTCACAGATGCAAACCCCCAGATGCAACCTCTCGTGACCAGTCCAGTCGCACTCATCCAAGTGCAAGACGAGTGCCAGAAAATCGGGGAGCACGGGCGGGGGAAGAGAGGAGAGAATCCAGAGGGGATTCGGCGGGAGATTTGAGTCCGCTCATGTACCTTTTTCACGCGATAGAAGCGGCGTTGTCACCCCGGATCGGCCCGCTGGAGATCCTCCCCACTGTAGAGACGCCCCGTGGGGCGTCTCCTGCGGCGGCGCCATTTATTTCCAGGAATCCGCGCGATGCCGCGGGCACCTCCGGAGGAGGAGACGCCCCACGGGGCGTCTCTACAGTGGGAGATGCGGCATATCGCTCGGCGGCAAAGTTAGCGCGTACGGGTCAGGTGTGAGGGCCCGGCGAGCTGGCCCTCTTACGGCACGACCAGGGTGTCGCCGGGCTGCAAAATCAGGTTGTCCGCCGGCCGCTTGCCCGAGATGATGGAGTCGAGGGAGATCTCGTAGCGCTTGTCCCCCTTGCCGTCGCGCGAGTCGCGCAGCACGATGACCCGCCCCTTGGCGTACGGGGTCAGCCCGCCGGCCATGGCGAGAATCTGCATCAGCTTGGCCCGGGGTTGCAGATCGTACGCCCCCGGGCTCTCCACCTCGCCGGTGACGAACACCTTGCGCGAGCGGATCTCCTTGATGACCACCGAAACGCCCGGCGCGGTCACGTACTCCCTGTAGCCGTCGGTCAGCACGTCGCGCAACGCGAGCGGGGTCAGACCCGCCGCCTGGATGTCGCCGAGCAGGGGGACCGAGATCCGGCCGTCCGGCCGCACCGGCACCTCCACCGAGAGCTCCGGGCTCTTCCACACCGAGATCGAGAGCAGGTCGCCGATCCCGATGGCGTAGGCGTTGGAGGGATCCTCGTCCGTCCGGATCACCTGAGTGACCCGACCCTGGTCGGGGGCGGCAGCATCCCTCGGAGCATCCCTGTCCCTGTCGAGTGCGGGAATCGCCGCGCACGCGAGGACGGTGGCGAAAAGGGTGGCTAGGAAAATAGCAAGGGTCTTGGTCCCCATCATAGTTCTCTCCCTGTGCGGACGTACACGACCATCCGGTTGAAATCCGGAACAACCCGCTGGATAGTGCAAGAAGCGTTCCTGTGAAGCTCCGGGAGGAGGGGAGATGGCCTGCTCGTTGCATTCTCCTCGGCCCGCAACCCGTATTGCCCGCTCCGGCGGGGAGGCCCAGCGATGAAAAAGCGTCTTCTCGATTGGATCGTCTGTCCTCAATGTGGAGAGCGGCCCCGGCTGCAGGTCTTCCGGGAAGAGAGAGTGGAGATTCCGTCCCTGGTGAGCGCGCCGGCCTGTTCCTTCTACTGCGGCCGGCACGACCTCGCCCAGCCGGAGAGGATCACGCCGCCGCCGGATTGCAACTCCTGCTACCAGGAGGAGATTCTGGAAGGCGCCCTGTCCTGCGCCTCCTGCGGCCTCGTCTATCCGATCGTCGGAGGGATCCCGCGCCTGATCCGCAACGCGAGCGAAGAGTACGCCGACTTCTTCGCCCGCCACAACCTTGCGCCCTCGCTGAGCCCTCACCCCCTGACCCCCTCTCCCGTCACCGGGAGAGGGGAGAAAAAAGAGGCCGGGTGGGGGCGCCCCTCTCCCGGTGACGGGAGAGGGGACGGGGGTGAGGGTCCCACCTCCGACCGCCGCAGCTTCAAAAGCTTCAGCCAGCAGTGGACGATTTACCAGGAGGGGGACCACACCTGGTTCAAGGACGACGCCGGGCTGCGCAAGCAGGAGTTCCTCGACAACCTGGACGTCGCCGCCGAGGAGCTGCCGGGCAAGACCATGCTCGACGGCGGCTGCGGCAACGGCGAGCTGACGCGCTCGATCGCCGAGTACGACCTGGAGATCGTGGCCATGGACTTCAGCCGCAGCGTCGAGAAGGCGCGCGAGCGGCTGTTCTCCAAGGGGTTCCCGGTCTCGCACAAAGTGCACTACATCCAGGGCAACGTCCTGGAGCTGCCGCTGCTGCCGCGCAGCTTCGACCTGGTGCACACCTCCGGGGTGCTCCACCACACGCCGAGCACCTACCGCGCCTTCCGCTCGATCAGCAAGGCGCCGAAGCCGGGCGGCAAACTTTACGTGCAGCTCTACCGCCGCCGCCCCACCTGGATCCACCTCGTCAACGTCTCGCTGCGCGCGGTGACCACGCGCCTGCCCATGGGCCTGCTCTACGGCCTCTGCTACGCGGCCACCCCGCTGCACTCGGCCCTGTCGCGGCTGGTGCACTTCCTGCGCCGCGAGCCCGCCCCGCCCAAGGCGACCGCCCGCGAGCGGGCCGTGCAGATGTTCGACAACTACAGCCCGAAGTTCCAGTACCGCCACACCGTGCCGGAGATCGTCGACCTCTTCCGCAGCGAAGGGTATGAGAACGTCAAGGACGTGACCCTCGACAACGAGGCTCGCCACATGCTGGCGGTGCTGGGGACCTCACCGTCTCTCCCCTCGCACTCCACCCGGGCGGGGGAGGGGGGACAGGTAGAAGCGGAGAAGGTGGGGAATATCGGATCGGTGCCGGCGTAGGTAGCGGAGAGACGCCCCACGGGGTGTCTCTACATTGGTGTTGTTCCCCCCTCTCCCGGGGGAAGGGGGGGCGATGGGAGAGGGGGGTTAGGGGGGTGAGGGCTCGCAGCGGGCTCACAGCCAGGCCCAGCTCCCCCGCCGCTCGTTCGCAACCGCCGCCAGGGCCGGCTCCCCGTCGATAAACTTCCGGTGCCACTCCTCCAGCACCAGGAGCTGCCAGAGCACGCGGTGGTGATCCTTCCTCCCGGAAGCATGCTCGGCGAGGAGGCTCTTCACCACCTCCGGCTGGAAATAGCCGCGGTCGTGGAACCGGTCGCTGTCCAGGACCGCGGCCACGTACCGCCGCATCTCACCCTTGAACATGATGGCCAGCGGAGTGGGGAAGCCCATCTTGCTCCGGTGCAGGATCTCGTGCGGCAGGCGGCCCTCCATCGCCTTCTTCAGGATGTGCTTGGTCGTCCACCCCTTGATGCGGTACTTCGGCGGGATGCGCGCTCCCAGCTCCACCACCCGGTGATCGAGGAACGGCACGCGCAGCTCCACCGAGCTCGCCATGGTCATCTTGTCCGCCTTGATCAACAGGTCGTCCGGCAGCCAGCTCTTGACGTCCAGGTACATCATCTGGAGCAGCGGGTCCTGGCCGGCGGCCTTGTCGTAATAGGGACCGACCAGGTGCGGCATGCCGTGACCGTTGAAAAGGTTGTGGATCTCCGGCCGGTAGAGCGACTCCTTGAGCGGCGTCTCGTAGAAAGAGACGCCGAGATAGCGCTCGTAGAGCGGCTGGTTGGACAGGTACGTGTACTTGCTCCACTTGCCGCCGAGGCGGTTCAGCGCGGGGTTGATCAGTTTTTTGCGCAGTGCCTCGGGAAGGCGGCGGTAGCGCTCCAGCGTCTGCATGTACTTGTAGATCGGATACCCGCCGAAGACCTCGTCCGCCCCTTCTCCCGAGAGCACCACGGTCACGCTCTCGCGCGCCAGCCTGGCCACGAAGAACAGGGAGGTCGCGGCGGCCTCGGTCACCGGCTCGTCCATGTGCCAGACGAGCTGCGGGATGAAATCCTGGAAATCCTTCGGCGTGACGAAGATCTCGCGGTGGTTGGTGCGGAACCTCTCCGCGATCTGCCGTGCGTAGCGGGTCTCGTCGTACTGCGGGCCGAAGTCGTAGGCGACCGTGAAGGTCTGGATGTCCGCGATCCCCATCTCGTGCATCAGCGCCACCACCGCGCTGGAGTCGACGCCGCCGGAGAGGAAGACGCCGAGGGGGACGTCGCTGCGGAGCTGCAGGCGCACCGAGTCGCGCAGCAGGTCCGTGGCCTGCCGCACGTGCTCCTCCTCGCCCAGGTCCTCCGGGGCGATCTGCAGGTCCCAGTACTGCCGCAGGCTCAGGCCGTCGCGGTCCAGGCGCAGGCACCAGCCGGGCTGGAGCTTGTCGATCCCCCGGAAGAGCGTGCGCTCGGTGGGCACGTAGCCGACGCTCATGTAGGCGTCCAGCATGTCCAGCCGCACCTCGGGCCGCCGGTCGTCCACCGCCAGCAGCGCCTTGATCTCCGAGGCGAAGAGGAGGCCGTCGCGGGTCAGCGTGTAATAGAGGGGCTTGATGCCCAGCCGGTCGCGGGCGAGGAACAGCGTCTGCGACCCGCGCTCCCAGATCGCGAAGGCGAACATTCCGTTGAGGTGCTCCAGCATCCCCTCGCCGTGCACCTGCCAGAGGCGGAGGACGACCTCCGTGTCCGTCTGCGTGCGGAACGCGTGCCCCTGTTTTTCGAGCTCGGCGCGCAGCTCCAGGAAGTTGTAGACCTCGCCGTTGAAGACGATGGCGGCCGAGCCGTCCTCGGTGAACATGGGCTGGCGCCCGCGGCTGGAGGTGTCGAGGATGGTCAGGCGCTTGTGGGCCAGGCCGACCGGCCCTTCATGGAAGTACCCCTCGTCATCCGGGCCGCGGTGGGCGAGGCAGGCGCCCATGGTCCGCAGCTCCCCCGGGCTCGCCGGCCGTCCCGAGCGAAAGTTGTACATCCCCGCGATGCCGCACATGCAGTCTCCTCCGTGATTCAAATCCGGGTACACGGCACCCAGAAAAGGCTATCCCCCTGCGGAAAAAGCAAGCAAGAATTTGGCCACCGAACCTTTCCACCCACCCGGACCCTCACCTCCGGCCCCCTCTCCCACCCGCACTCCCCACCCCCGGGAGAGAGGGGGAAAAGAAACTCAGTTTCAGTTCTGTGTGGGATTCCCCCCTCTCCCGGACGGGCGTGAGTGCGGGTGGGAGAGGAGGGTTAGGGGGGTGAGGGTCCGCGACGGCGCTACAATGAACCCCCGTCATGACCGACCGCAGCCGGCTGATCGTCAACCTGACCGCTCTCGTGGGCCTCGTTGTCCTGGTGGCCGTCGTCGCCCTCACTCCCGAGGCGAAGGACATCGCCGAGGGGGTCCGGGAGCAGCTCCGCAAGCCCTCCCACGCGGAGGAGGCGCACGACGAGGACGCCCCGGAAGCCGAGACCGAGCCCGTCGAAAAAGAGCAGGAGGAGACCGCCGAGGCCGGCTCGCCTCCCCCCGGTCCCCACCTCGTGGTCGGCGGCGACGGCAAGTACTACCCGGAGAGCGGCTACGCCTGGGCCAACAATGACGACCCCAACGACTACACCGTCGTCTGGGTGCCCGGGTTGAAGCACCAGGAGCACCCGCATCTGATCGCCACCGAAAAGGAGGGCGGCTGGCGCCCCTCCCCCGGGTTCGACTGGACCGGCGACGGCGTCAACGACATGCGGGTCGAGTGGAAGCCGGGCACGCGCCACCCCGACCACGAGCACGTGATCGCCGCAGAGGAGGAGGAGCGGTGGCTCCCCGCGCCCGGATACACCTGGGTCAACTCCGAAGCCCTGGAAGACTTCAGGGTCATTCCCGCCGGATCTACAACGCCTCCATAGAGCGGTGCCTTTCCCCCTCTCCCGGGCGGGCGTGAGTGCGGGTGGGAGAGGGGGCCAGGGGGTGAGGGTCCCACTTCCCAAGGAGCCTCTCCTGGTGTATACAGGGTCTTGTCTAGGATTTACGGCTTGCTAACTCATCTAATCTTCAGTCAGCCGGGCGACGCGCGTTTGCGTTTAGGGGGGGGCTGGAGAGGGTCAGTCCAGCGTAGCCCGGAGGAGTCATGCCGGAGGATCAGACAGCCGCTGAGTTTTCCAGGCTGCTGGAGTACCTCAAAGCCAGCCGCGGCTTTGACTTCGGGGCCTACAAAGTCTCCAGCCTCATGCGCCGCATCCAGAAGCGGATGCGGGAGGTCGGCGTCAACAGCTATGCGGAGTACGCCGATTACCTCGAAGTCCATCCCCACGAGTTCGGTCCCCTTTTCGACACGGTCCTGATCAACGTCACCGGGTTCTTCCGGGACGCTCCCGCCTGGAGCTTCCTGGCCGAGCACATCCTGCCGCGCATCCTGGAGGACAGCGATCCGGACCATGCGGTGCGGGTGTGGAGCGCCGGCTGCGCCTCGGGCGAGGAGGCGTTCAGCCTGGCCATGCTCCTGATCGAGGCCCTTGGAGAGGACGAGTTCCGGCGCCGCGTCAAGATCTACGCCACCGACGCCGATGAGGGCGCCCTGGCCACCGCCCGCCTGGCGAGCTACGACTCGCGGCAGGTCGCGGGCGTCCCCCAGCCTCACCTGGACAAGTACTTCGAGCGCGTGGGAAGCCGGTACGTGTTCCGCAACGACCTGCGGCGCTGCCTGATCTTCGGCCGCCACGACCTGGTCCAGGACGCCGCGATCTCGCGCCTCGACCTGCTGGTCTGCCGCAACACGCTGATGTACTTCAACGCCGAGACGCAGGCGAAGATCCTGGCGCGCTTCCACTTCGCCCTCAACAAGCACGGCTACCTGTTCCTGGGCAGGGCCGAGACGCTGCTCGCCCAAAGCAGCAGCTTCCGGCCGGTGGAGCTCAAGCACCGGATCTTCCTGCGCGCGCCCACCTCCAACCTGCGCGACCGGCTGCTGGCCCTGAGCCCGGGGCGTGCCCTGAATGACGCGGGCGGCGGGTCCAGCCACTCGCGCCTGCGGGAGTGCGCCTTCGATGCCAGCCCGGTGGCGCAGATCGTGGTCGACCGACGCGGCTTCCTGGTGATGGCCAACGACCGGGCCCGGCAGATCTTCAACCTGGGGGCGGGCGACCTCGGACGCCTGCTCCAGGACCTCGAGCTCTCCTACCGGCCGGTCGAGCTGCGCTCGCACATCGAAGAGGCCTCCAAGTCGCGCGCCCCCGTGGTCATCAAGAACGTCGAATGGCGGGTCGCCGGCACCGAGGCCCGGCAGATCGAGGTGCACGTCGTCCCCCTGATCGACCCCAAGGAGAACGTCCTGGGGGCGAGCCTCGCCTTTCTCGACCTGACCGACGCGCACCAGCTCCGGGCGGAGCTGGTGCGGGCGAGCCAGGAGCTGGAGACCGCCTACGAGGAGCTGCAGTCGTCCAACGAGGAGCTGGAGACCACCAACGAGGAGCTGCAGAGCACGGTCGAGGAGCTGGAGACCACCAACGAGGAGCTGCAGTCGGCCAACGAAGAGCTGGAGACCATGAACGAGGAGCTGCAGTCGACCAACGAGGAGCTGCGCAGCATCAACAACCAGCTCCTGCAGCGCACCGAGGAGCTGGACCACGTCAACGGCTACTTCGAGTCGATCCTGGCCAGCCTGCACGCCGCCGCCGTGGTCCTGGACCGCGGCTTGCACGTCAAGGTATGGAGTCAGAAGGCGGAGGACCTGTGGGGACTGCGGGAGAACGAAGCCATACACCAGCCCTTCCTCGAGCTCGACATCGGCCTGCCGGTCCGTCAGCTCCGGCAGGCGCTGCATGACTCTCTCGACGGCAACCACTCGGAGCATGAGACCACGCTCGCCGGGGTCGACCGCCGCGGCAAGCCCGTCCAATGCCGGGTACGGTCTTCGCCGCTGCCCGGCCCCGCGGGTACCCAGGGAGTGATTCTCTTGATGGAGGAGGCGGGCGCGGGGGATCCGTAAAAGGGCGTTCGAGGGGGCTGCTTGAGTATGGCAAAGGACACAACCGGGAGCGGAGCCCAGGAGCTCCAGGAACGTCTGGCCCGGATCCAGAGCCAGATCGGAGATCCCAAGGCGGTGCGCAACCGCCAGCTCACCGAAGCGCTCACGGCCATGCGCGAGGCGCTGGAAGAGGTCGAGGTCGCCGAGCGGGAGCTGGCCCGGCGCAGCGACGAGCTGCTCGCCGCGCAGGAAGCGCTGGAAGTCGAGCGCCACCGCTACCGCGAGCTGTTCGAGCTGGCGCCGGTCGGCTACCTGGTGACCGACGAAGCCGGGACCGTTCAGGACGCCAACCTGGCCGTCGCCGCGCTGCTCAACACCTCCTGGAAAGCCCTCCGCGGCAAGCCCTTGGTGGTCTTCGTCGCGCCGTCGAACCGCGGCGAGCTCCGCGATCTGCTCCACCGCGTACGGAGACAGCCCGCGGAGCGCGGCTTCGAGCTCGTCCTCCAGCCGCGCGACCTTCAGCCGCGCGTCGCGCTCGTCAGCGTCAGGCGGGACGAGGACAGGATCGGAAAACCCTCCCGCCTGCTCTGGATCCTGCAGGACATCTCCGAGCGGCGCGAGGCCGAGCGGGCCCTCCACGACAGCCAGGAGCGCCTCCGCCATTCCCAGAGGCTGGAGGCGATCGGGCGGCTGGCCGGCGGCGTCGCCCATTCTTTCAACAACCTGCTCGCCGCGATCGCGTTCCACGTCGAGCTGATCCTGGGCGGCCGGTCCGGCGGAGAGGAGCTCCTGCGCCACGCTTCCGAGATCCAGCGGGCCGGCGAGCGCGCGGCCTCCCTCGCCCGCCAGCTCCTCGCCTTCGGGCGCAAGCAGGTCCTGCAGCCGCGCCGCCTGACTCTCCACGAGCTGATCGCCCACCTGGAGCCGATGCTGCGCCGCCTCCTCGGCCAGGACATCGACGTCGAGATCGCGACCGATCCCGAGGCCGGAGCCATCCATGCCGACCTCGGCCAGATCGAGCAGGTGATCCTGAACCTGGTCGGCAACGCCCGCGACGCCATGCCTCACGGCGGCCGCCTCACCCTGGCCACCGGGACCGCCGAGATCCACGAAGGGGAGCCCCCGGGGAGCGCCCATCTCGCGCCGGGGGCCTACGTCACCCTCACCGTGTCCGACACCGGCATGGGCATGCCTCCCGAGGTGGTCGCCCATCTCTTCGAGCCCTTCTTCACCACCAAGGAGCGGGACAAGGGGACTGGCCTCGGCCTGGCCACCGTCTACGGCATCGTCCGCCAGAGCGGCGGCGACGTCCGGATCGAGACGGAGCCGGGAAAGGGGACCTCCTTCACCATCCTGCTGCCCAGGGCCGGCTCCGAGGGCGAGGTCGAGTTCCCGCCTCCGCCCGAGCTGGCGCCGGCGCGGGGCACCGAGGTGGTCCTGCTCGTCGAGGACGAGGACAACATCCGCGAGCCCGCGATCGAGATCCTGGAGGGCCACGGCTACACCGTCCTGCCCGCGAGCGACGGCGTCAAGGCGCTGGAGGTCGCCCGCGCCTATCCGGGGCCGATCCAGGTGATGATCACCGACGTCATCATGCCGAACCTGAGCGGCGGCCGGCTCGCCGAAGAGCTGCTCCCCCTGCGGCCGGACATGCGGGTCATCTACATGTCCGGCTATCCCGAGGACAGCATCACCCGACACGGCGCGCTGGAGCCTCGCCACCGCTTCCTCCAGAAGCCCTTCCCGCCGTCCGTCCTCCTGCGCACCGTCCGCGAGGTGCTCGAGGCGGTGGTGGAGTAGGATGAACGAATGCCGGGCCACGACATCATTCTGATCGGCGCCTCCGCCGGCGGCGTCCAGGCGACCTCCGAGCTGGTGGGGAGCCTGCCCGCCGACCTGCCCGCCGCGGTCTTCGTCGTCGTCCATCTCGCGCCTTTCGGCACCAGCGCCATGCCCGCGATCCTGAGCCGGTCGGGGCCCCTCAAGGCCGTCCATCCCACGGATGGCGAGCCCATCCAGCAGGGCAGGATCTACGTCGCCCCCCCGGATCACCACCTGGTGATCGAGGACGGCCACGTCCGGCTGTCGCGAGCCCCGACCGAGAACGGCCACCGGCCCGCGGTCGACGTGCTTTTCCGCAGCGGGGCGCTGGCCTACGGCCCACGGGCCGTGGGCGTGGTGTTGACCGGCAACCTGGACGACGGCACGGCCGGCCTGGCGACCCTCAAGAAGCACGGCGGGATCGCCGTCGTGCAGGACCCCGCGGAGGCCGACTACTCCGGGATGCCGAGGAGCGCCGTCGAAAACGTCGCGGTCGACCACATCTGTCCGCTCGGCGAGATCGCGCCGCTCCTCACCGAGCTTGCCCACCGGATGGTCGAAGATCCAACGCCTCCCGAGGCGGACTCGGAGACGCACGATATGAAGAACGACCTGGAGCACGGTGTGGACAGGGAAGGAAAGGGGAGACCTTCGGCGTTCACCTGCCCCGACTGCGGCGGCACCCTGTTCGAAAAGATCGAGGAAGAGCTGGCCCACTTCCGCTGCCGGGTGGGGCACGCCTACTCTCTCGAGAGCCTGCTCGCCCGGCAGGTCGCAACGCTGGAGGCCACCCTCTGGGCCGCCGCCCGCGCCCTGGAAGAGAACGCGGCCCTCGCGCGGCGCATGGAAGGCTGGATGCGCCGCAGCGGAAAGGCCCCCGCGGGAGAGGCCCGCTACGCCAGGCGGGCCGAAGAGGCGGAGCACCATGCCGAAGCGCTGCGCCGCATCCTGCTCCAGGAGCCGGCGAAGACGGGGTGAGGGGCGCCGCCGCCTCCCTGAGCGCAGACCGTTACCTCTTTCGTCGGAGGAAAAAACCGGGGGGCTCCCTCATGGCCCCCCGGAGACATGGGCTATACTAGGTGTCTAGTCGACGTTCGAAGTACCGTTGTTGGAAGCCGCCGGGGCCGTTTGGGCCGGCTCCGGCGGCTTTTTCTTCTCCTCCTCCTTTCTCTTCTGGGGCTTCCGGCGCGGCTGCATGTCGAACGCCAACAGCTTCTCCGCCTTCAGCCCGTACTGCGTCCGGATGCCGTTGCGGATCCGGGTGGCCAGGTCGCGCCCCTCGTCCATGAAGGCCTCCAGGTCGCGGGACGTCTGCTGGAGCTGCGCCCGCAGGTCGGTCCTGCGGACGCGCGTGGCGCGCGCGCCCTCCGTGACGGTCACGAGCCGCGTGCGCGTCTCCTCCAGGAAGGCGAGGTCCGCCGCGTTGGCGGCGACGGTGACCGACAGGTGATCCCACTCGCCGGTCTCGTTGTTGAACTCTTTCGACGCCATGATTCGTCTCCTTTCTCTCCGCCTAGCGGAGCACCTCGGCGAAGTCGAGCATTGCGTCGGTGACGCCGCCGTGGCTGCCCCGGATGGGAGCGCCGTGCAGGGTGATGAACAGCGACGCCCCCCGCAGGGACAGGTGCACCGGCATGTTGAAAGACGTGGCCAGCTCCGACGTGAACGCCGCGTAGGCCATGGCCACTCGGGACAGGGGGAAGCGGTGGATCCGCTGGATCGCCGTTCCCCCATGAGACAGGCGCCAGTCGGGCAGCTTGGCGAGCCTCTGCTGCACCCGCTCGGACTTCAGGCGCGCCAGCGCCTCCGCATCGGTGGAGCCAGGCTCGAGGCCTCCCGGCTTGGGCGGCCGGCGCACCTTCGCCGGCGGGTTGATGGGAATCTGCACTGCGTCCTTCTGCATATGAACCTCCTTTGGGTTCCCCTTCGGGCGCCGTCATTGGCACCGGAAGATTGATGTTCCGAAACAAAAGTGAGTGTAGTGTACATACGGTGATCGACAAGTCAAGCCCCAAATTGCGCGCGGCGGCCGGATTGGAGGTTCCAGGAGGTGTTGGAGGAGCCGGGATTGAGCCCGCGGAGCGGGCGGCAGCAGGTAGCCCGGGGCGTCAGCCCTGGGAAAGGGGACCCATCAATCCCGAGCCCCGGCGGGGCGGCGTCCTCGAACTGGGGCGTTTTCCCCTCGTTTTTTCCCAGGGCTGGCGCCGGCTTACGCCGGCTGGCGCCCTGGGCTAGATGCCTGCGCCTCCTTCGGAGGCTGGGGCCCGGTAGGCGCCTCTTTCTTCAGCCCTCGTAGAGGGCGAAGGCATCTAGCCCAGGGTGCCAGCCGGCGCAGCCGGCGATTAACCCTGGGCTTAGGGGTCACCGCCAGTGATTGAATATCACCACAGATGACCTTCGCCCCGATTCTCCGCCTCACCCGAAGCTCATTGTTTTCAGGCGGTTGCGTCCTTCGCAGGAATCGACATTCCCGTGTAAGAATCCCCTTCGACCCTGCCAAACTGGCGGCGACGGCAAGAAACGCCGCATCCGCGGACCGCCGAGCCACAGAGGTCCGGCGCTGTTCCGCGAAGGAGGGACAGCACATGACACGACCCATCGTCCGACGCCTCATCGCCGTGGGAGCTCTCGCCATGCTCCTCGCCCTGGCAGGTCCTGCCCAAGCCGAAGCCGGAGATTTCGGAAAGGGTGTCGACCTGTTGGGATGGCTGGCCAAGTTCTGGGAGAACGGCTTGTCGGTTCTTTGGGGCGGGGAGGCTGGTGGAGAGGAAGGGAGGCGGCCTAGCTCTGCTTTTATGGAGGAGCAGGGACCCGGCACAGACCCCAATGGCGGTACGACTCAGGGAACGCCTCCTTCAGGTGGCCCTGGAGCCGGCTCTTCAAGCGACCAAGGATACGGAACCGATCCGAACGGGGGCTAGTCCTTGGATGTGCGGAGCGGGGCGGTGTTAGTCCCCGCCGCCCCAACCTCTACTAGGCAGGACGGCTCGTCTGTGAGAAAATTCGCGGGTCCAAGAACAGGAGAGGCGATGGACGAGCACGGGATTCCGGGCGAGTTGCAGGATGAGCGGGAGGAGGAGCGTTCAACGGAGAGATGGAAGGAGATCGTGCGCGGTCTCATCCGCGGCGATGCAGCCTGTCGGGCTGCTGTCGAGGAGATCGTGTTATCCGACGAGCCTTCTCAACTCGACCAGCTCTCGCCCGAGCTCGATGCCTCTTATGACGCCGTCTTGGATCAAGCTGAGGACTTCGCTCGGCGGGCTCAAACCTTGCCCACGATTCGAGAACGCCTCGAGTTCCGGAAGGCGCTTTCCTTGCTCGGCCCGGGAGAGGGAGTGTTAGCTCTGGCGGACAAAGGCGACATGGCCGTGGCGGGTTTAGGCGCCTACGAGGCTTTCCTTGCCAGGAGCTGGGCTGTTCGCTTTGACGATCCGCAGTTGATGTGCCATTTGGCGAAGGCGGCAGTGGCGGCTACAAAGTCGCTCGATCCGGAAATTCACGGAGCGCAGCAGGTTGCGGATTACAAGGCCAGAGCTTGGGCTGAACTTGGCAACGCCTACCGGGCGATCGATCAGTTTGAGGAAGCTGCGGCGGCTTTCAAGAAGGCGTACGAGTGGCAAGAAGCAGGAACCGGTGACCAGGCACTGAAGGCTCGCCTCCTAGATCTTCATGCCTCTTACCAGGGTGCAAAGCGGGAGTGGGAAGATGCTTTAGACACACTGAAGATCCTTCCCGGCCTGTATCACGAGCTAGGTCAGCCTCACTTCGCTGGGCGAGCCTTGATTGTAAAAGCCCTCTACGCCAATAACAGCGGTAACCCTGAAAAGGCAATCGATATTAACGATGAAGGGCTTGCTCTCATCGACCACGACCGAGATCCGGAACTGGTTACAATCGCCATCAAAAATCACCTCCTCTATCTTACCGATTCTGGTAAATTCGATGTGGCTTGGAGGCTTCTCTTCGAGCATCGTCCGCGGTTCCAGGTGTTGGGCCAAGTCACTGCTGTAAAACTCCGGGCGATTGAGGGCCGAATCAATTACGGCCTAGGAAAGTTGGCGAGTGCTGAAAGCATTTTCCGCGAGGTGAAGCAGGGTTTTGCCGAACATGGCCTCAGATTCGCTTGCGCCTTGGCAACTCTCGACCTTGCAATCACTCTGATGCGCCAGCGCCGAATTGATGAGACGGAGAAAGAAGTGTTGGAGGCAGTACCGATCTTCCGTTCTCTGGATGTCCAGCCCGAGATCTATGGTTGCGTGATCCTCTTGGAGGAGGCATTCCGGACTCGGCAGGCTGACCTTGAATTGCTGGAAAATTCGGTGCGGTATCTTCGTAAGAAACAGGCGGAGCTTGGCATTTCTGATGTGCCTGTTTCAAAATTCCTCAGGCGCCAGGACAGGTAGTCCGGGATTCGTGCGGGACGCTCCCCGGACGCTCCGGTCCGGTCCGGAGAGCGCCACGAGAGAGTCCGTGTCAGCGTTTCCCGTTCTCGGCCTTTGAGCGGGCCGCGCCTTTTTCGGCCCGCTCGTCCAGAACCTCCCGGACGATCTCTCGGACCCGGTCGAGGGTTTCGCCGTCGAGGGCTTCCGCCTTGGCGTGGGTCTCCCGCCGGCGAGGCTCTCCCGGGCTGGGCGACCGAAGCCGGGCAGGCCGGAGGCCTTCCAGCAGGAACTCGATCTCCTTGGCGGCCGGGCTCGGGGGTGTGCTGCCCTCCGGATAGGCGAGCGCGAAGAACTCCGCGTATTCGAGGCCGATCGCCTTGACCATGAGCAGCACGAGGTCGAGGCGGATCTCGACGTCGCCGCGGAAGACGCGGGTCAGGTAGCTCGGGCTCACCCCCATCTTCCGTTCGACGTCCCGGTTCCTGTACCCGAGCAGGCGCATCAGCGTGCGGACCATCTCCAGGAGTCGCTTGACCTCCTTCTCGTCTCTTTCCATGCCCAGCAGTCTACTCTCGTTGCGCCTGGCAATCAAGAGTGATCCTGGTGTAGTAACTTGACGGTAGGCACATCCAGGGTGTACAACATGTCCCAGAAGAGAGTTTTGCGCCTTTCGAGAACTTCAAGCCGCATCGGGACGATCTGGGCATGGACGCCCAGGCCAGGAGGGTTCGATGAGTGAGCAGCCGGTTTTACCCAACGCCTTCTCTCCGGGTTACCTGACTCTTCTGCGGGAGAAGGATGAGCCCAAGGGGCCATGGAGTGGAGGCGGGTACGGGCCTTTGGAGATCCGGGAGACGGAGGGCGGGTTTGGCTTGTTCCGCTCCTGGCGGAGCCCGGACACGGGAGACGTGCCGGAGGCCGAGTTCGCGAGCCTGGAGGACGCCCGGCTGGCGGTCGCGGCCAGATCGGCCCTGCGGCGGACGCGGTTCTACCAGATCCAGGATGCGCAGGGCTCCCCTCCGCGGGAGGGGTATGCGGTGGAGAACGAAGGGACGGTGGTGGGGCGCATCCGGTCCTACGATCCCGAATGGATGTTCGCCTGTCACGTGCTGACCTGCATCGCCCAGTCCCCGGAGCACCTGGCGGCGCTCCTCGACCTGGC
>DASVEF010000079.1:0-120751 GCA_036380715.1 Thermoanaerobaculia bacterium
GACCAGCGAAAGGAGAGTACTCCCTCCTTCCCATTCTCAGAATATAGCGCACCGGGTGGCTTGCGGGAAGCCCCGGGGCGTGCCGTAGTGTCGCCGGCCTCGGTCGGATTCTCTGGTCGAGGCCCAGAGCTGCGAAGATGGGAGGAGCGGCATGCGTATGTCGTCCACGTCGTACGGGGCGCGCGGGGAGTACGTGTTGGATTTTCAGGAGATCGACCAGGCGCAGGTCGCGGTCGTTGGCGGCAAGGGCGCGCACCTGGGGGAGCTTTCGCGGATCGAAGGCCTCCGCTTGCCCAGTGGCTTTTGCGTCACGACGGACGCCTTCCAGCGGATCATGGCGGAAGCGCCGTCGATCGACGATCGGCTCGATCGGCTGTCGCGCCTGAAGCCGGACGACCGGGAGGCGATCCGCGCGCTCAGCGCGGAGGTCCGCCGGACCCTCGAAGGGATCGCCATCCCCGACGATCTGGCGGCGGCGATCACCCGCCCGCTCGCCCGGCTCGGCGAGCAGGCCGCCTACGCCGTTCGATCCAGTGCGACGGCGGAGGACTTGCCGACGGCCTCCTTCGCGGGCCAGCAGGACACGTACCTGAACGTCGTGGGGCCGGCGGCGATCCTCCAGCACGTCCGCCGGTGCTGGGCCTCGCTCTTCACCGAGCGGGCCGTGACCTACCGCCTGCGGAACGGCTTCGACCACCGGAAGGTCCGCATGGCCGTGGTCGTGCAGCGGATGGTCTTCCCGCAGGCGGCCGGCATCCTGTTCACGGCCGACCCCGTCACGGGCAACCGCAAGGTCGCCTCCGTGGAGGCCAGCTCCGGCCTCGGCGAGGCCCTGGTCTCCGGCGTGGTGAACGCGGACATCTACAAGGTGCGGGACGGCGAGGTCGTCGCCAAGGCGGTCGCCACCAAGCAGCTTGCCATTTACGCCTCACCGGCAGGCGGGACGCAGGAACAGGCGATCGAGCCGGAGCGGCAGGACGAGCCCGCGCTGACGGATGCGCAGGCCGTGCGGCTCGCGGGGCTGGGCCGGCGGATCGAAGCGTGCTTCGGCCGCCCCCAGGACATCGAATGGTGCCTGGTCGACGATGAGCTCCAGATCGTCCAGAGCCGGCCGATCACCACGCTGTTCCCCATCCCCGCGGCCGGCGACCGGGAGAACCACGTCTACGTCTCCGTCGGCCATCAGCAGATGATGACCGACCCCATGAAGCCGCTGGGTCTCTCGGTGTGGCAGATGACGACCCCACGCCCGATGGGCGAGGCCGGCGGGAGGCTGTTCGTCGACGTCACGCAGATCCTGGCTTCGCCCGCAAGCCGCGCGGGCCTCCTCGGGACCCTGGGGAAATCCGATCCGCTCATCCGGGACGCGCTCGAGACCGTCCTCGACCGCGGCGACTTCATCCCGTCGCGCCCGGACGAGGGACCCGGATGGGTGCCGCCTGGAGGGGGGGCGTCCAGCGCGATCGAAACCGATCCGGCCATCGTCGCCGAGCTGATCGCACGCAGCCAGACCTCCATCGCCGCCTTGAAGCGCGATATCCGGACGAAGTCCGGATCGGCGCTGCTCGACTTCATCCTGGCGGACATCCAGGAGCTGAAGCGGATCCAGTTCGATCCGCGGAGCATGCAGGTGATCATGGCGGGGATGGAGGCCGCCTGGTGGCTCAACGACCAGTTGCACGCGTGGCTGGGCGAGAAGAACGCTGCCGACACGCTCACGCAGTCCGTCCCCCACAACGTCACGTCGGAGATGGGGCTGGCGCTCCTGGACGTCGCGGACGTGATCCGTCCGCATCCGGACGTGGTGGCGTTTCTGCACCACGTTGAGGACGAGGGCTTTCTGGACGAGCTGCCCAAGCTCGCGGGCGGGCGAGAAGCGCGAGACGCCATCCGGGCCTGGCTCGACAAGTACGGTATGCGCGGTGTCGGCGAGATCGACATCCCGAGGCCGCGCTGGAGCGAACGTCCCACAGCGCTCGTGCCCATGATCCTCGGCCACATCAAGAGCTTCGGGCCGGGCGAGGCCGAGCGGCGCTTCGAGCAAGGGCGGCAGGAGGCGTGGAAGAAGGAGCAGGAGCTGCTGGAGCGCTTGCGGGCCTTGCCGGACGGGGAGCGGAAGGCCGAAGAGACCAAGCGGATGATCGACCAGGTCCGGACTTTCGCCGGGTACCGGGAGTATCCGAAGTACGGCATGGTCAGCCGCTACTTCGTCTACAAGCAGGCCTTGCTGGAAGAAGCCGAGCGTCTCGTGCAGGCCCGCGTGCTTCGTGAGAAGGAAGACATCTTCTACCTCAGGTTCGAGGAGATCCAGGATGTCGCACGCACGAACCAGGTGGACGACCAGCTCATCCGCCAGCGCAAGGACGCGTTCAGGTCGTATCGAGCGCTGACGCCGCCCCGGGTGCTCACGTCGGATGGCGAGGTCATCGCCGGGGCGTACCGACGCGACGATTTGCCGGCCGGCGCGCTGGTCGGCTTACCGGTTTCCGCCGGGACCATCGAGGGGCGGGCCCGCGTCATCCTCGACATGGCGGAGGCGGATCTCGAACCGGGCGACATCCTCGTCACCGCTTACACGGACCCCAGTTGGACGCCCGTATTCGTTGCGATCAAGGGCCTGGTCACGGAGGTGGGGGGACTGATGACCCACGGCGCGGTGATCGCACGGGAGTACGGCCTGCCGGCCGTCGTGGGGGTGGAGCATGCCACCCGGCTGATCCGGGACGGGCAGCGGATCCGCGTGCATGGAACGGACGGGTACATCGAGATCCTGCCCTAGCTTCTCGGCCAGGCGAGCGGCGTGCCTGACCGGGCGAGCGGCGTGCCTGACCAGGCGAGCGGCGTGCCTGACCAGGCGAGCGGCGTGCCTGACCGGGCGAGCGACGTGCCTGACCAGGCGAGCGACGTGCCTGACCAGGCGAGCGACGCGCCTGACCAGGCGAGCGGCGTGCCTGACCAGGCGAGCGACGTGCCTGACCAGGCGAGCGGCGTGCCTGACCAGGCGAGCGACGTGCCTGACCAGGCGAGCGGCGTGCCTGGGGACGCCAGCGCTCCCAGGGGGCACACGCCAGAGGGCCTCCGCCGGACGAGCGCCACCCCTTGCCAGACATCCTCTCAGCCGGTGGCAGCCCACGGCTGAGCTGAGCACGTGCGAGCCCCCATTGGGGGGTTTTCAGGTAGGTTTTAGGTAAACTACCCCGCCATGTTCCGCCGTCAGCGCACCGGCTCGGTCCTCTGCCCCTCCTGCGGCCGGCTCGTGGGGGTCAATGACGAGCAATGCCTGAATTGCGGCCGGCGCAGGCCGGGGATGTGGGGGCTCACGTCCTTTCTCAGCCAGTTGGGCAAGGATGTTGGCTTCATGCAGGCGGTGATCGGCGGCACGGTGCTCCTCTTCCTGACCAGCCTGGCGGTCGATCCCGAAAACATCGGCACGGGCGGGATCTTCTCGCTCCTGTCGCCGAGCAGCGAGGCCCTGCTCCGGTTCGGAGCGAGCGGCGCCATGCCGGTCTTCACGCTAGGGCGCTGGTGGACGGTGCTCTCCGCCGGCTGGCTGCACGGCGGCCTGCTCCACATCGGCTTCAACATCTACTGGGTGCGCTTCCTCGCTCCCGAGACCGCCGAGCTCTACGGCCCGGCCCGCATGGTGGTCATCTACACCCTGTCCTCGGCCATCGGCTTCCTGACCAGCAGCTTCGGCAACCACCTGATCTCGCCGGCCGCGGACTATTCGCACCTGACCGCCGGCGCCTCGGCGCCCATCCTGGGGCTGCTCGGAGCGATGGTCTACTACGGGCGCCGCACCGGCAGCAGCCACATCCGCGGGCAGGCCTGGAGCTACGCCCTGTTCATGATCGTCTTCGGCTTCCTCATGGCCCGGGTGGACAACTGGGCCCACATCGGCGGGTTCGCCGGCGGGTATCTCGCGGGGCTGATCGTCAACCCGCTGCGCCCGGAGCGCGGCAACGACGTGATCGCCGCCATCGTCTGCCTGCTCGCCACCGCCGCGGCGATCGTCGCCTCGCTGGTGGACGTCCGGTTCTACGACTTCCTCTGATCGCCCGGGTCATCCCCGGGAACCAGCCCGAGCTCCTTCGCCCGCCTTCGCACCTGGTAGGCCTCCTTCGTCTCCTGCGAGCTGAAGCGCTCCTCGCGCCAGGGGTCGCCGTAGGTGTGGTAGCCGTTCTCCTCCCAGAAGCCGCGATGGTCTTCCGGGAGCAGCTCGACGCCGCTCACCCACTTGGCGCTCTTCCAGGCGTAGAGGTGCGGGACGACCAGGCGCACCGGACCCCCGTGGTCGACGGGCAGCGGCGCCCCCTTGTGGCGGTCGGCGAAGAGCGACCGCTCGGAGAGGAAGTCCTCCAGCGGCAGGTTGGTGGTGTAGCCGCCGTAGCAGTGGACCAGGACGTGGGAGGCCTCGGGATCGATCCGGACGTGGCGCAGGACCTCGCGCGTGGCCACCCCTTCCCAGGAGTTATCCAGGGTCGAGAAGCGGGTGACGCAGTGGAAGTCGGCGTCGACCTGGACGCGCGGCAGCGCCTGGAAGCGGCCCCAGGGGAAGACCAACTCCTCGGCCACCAGGCCGAAGACGCGGAGCGACCACTCCTCAGGGCGGATGCGCGGCGTCTCTCCGTAGGTGAGGACAGGCCACTTGTCGGTGACGTACTGTCCCGGGGGAATGCGCTCCTTGCCGGTGCGGATGGAATCGTCCATGGCTCCATAGTACGAGATGCTCCCCTCGGCAAACGTGACTAACTTCATCACCTTTACACCTCGTCAGACCTCTGCTACCGTCTGACAACGGGTTTTCGACCATGGAGACGTCCACTCTCGCCACCCCGCAGGCCCTCGATGTCCGGCCTCCCGTCCGGGTGACCGGGCTGATCGGCAACACGCCGATGCTCGACCTCTCGGACCTGACCGGAGACCCGGACGTGCGCCTGCTCGCCAAGGCGGAGCTCGCCAATCCGGGGGGCTCGGTCAAGGACCGGCCGGCGCTCGCCATGATCCTCGACGCCGAGCGGCGCGGGCTGTTCGCGGAAGGCCGGCGGCTGCTCGACTCCACGTCGGGCAACACGGGCATCGCCTATGCCATGATCGGCGCGGCCCGGGGGATCCCGGTGACCCTCTGCCTGCCGGACAGCGCCAGCCCGGAGCGCAAGCTGATCCTGCGCGCCTATGGCGCCGAGCTGCGGCTCACGGATCCGCTGGCGGGGAGCGACGGAGCGATCCTGGAAGCGCGCCGGCTGGTCGCCGAGGAGCCCGGCCGCTGGGCCTACCTCGACCAGTACAGCAATCCGGAGAACTGGCGGGCGCACTACCGCACCACCGGGCCCGAGATCTGGGCGCAGACCGCGGGCGCGATCACCCATTTCGTCACCGGTTTGGGCACCAGCGGCACGTTTATGGGTGCGGGCCGTTTTCTTTGTGAGCAGGGCAGCGGGGTCCGCCTGGTCTCGGTGGAGCCCGACTCCCCCTTCCATGGCCTGGAAGGGATGAAGCACATGGCCACGGCCATCGTGCCGCCGATCTACGATCCGGGCCTGGCGGACGAGGCGAGGGAGATCTCGACCGAGGCGGCGTATGCCATGGTCAAGCGGCTCGCGCGCGAGGCCGGCCTGCTGGTCGGCATCTCGTCCGGAGCCAACGTGGCGGCCGCCCTTCAGGTGGCTTCCGAGATACAGAGCGGCACGGTTGTCACCGTCCTGTGCGACAACGCGGACAAATACCTGTCCGACCGCTTCTGGGAGGAATCGCACGCATGAACCGTCTGGTCATATCGCCCCGCCACCTGCAGACCATCGGGCGCCACGCCAGCGCGAGCTACCCCGACGAGTGCTGCGGGTTCCTCATCGGCAGGGCTTCGGAAGACACCACGGTGGTCGAGCGGGTGCTCTCGGTCGGCAACGAGCGGCAGGACAGCCGGCACAACCGGTACCTGATCAACCCCGAGACGGTCCTGGCCGCGCACAAGGAGGCGCGCGCCCTGGGGCTCGACGTCGTGGGCTACTACCACTCCCACCCGGACCACCCGGCCGTGCCGAGCGAATTCGATCGCGAGCACGCCTGGCCCTGGGTGTCCTATCTCATCGTTTCCGTCCAGGCCGGGAAGGTCGTGGCGGCCCGGAGCTGGCGCCTCGCCGAAGACCGCGAGAGCTTCGACGAAGAGGTCATCGAGCAGGGCAACGGCACTTCGAGCCTGGAGTTGCAGAAGGAGGCAGTCTGATGGGCGTGACAATCCAGATTCCGACGCCGCTCCGCCGCTTCACCGGCGAGAACGGCGAGGTCCAGGTGGACGGGGCGGCCACGGTCGGCGAGGCCCTCTCCCGCCTCACCGAGCAGTACCCCTCGCTGCGGCGCCATCTCTATACCGACGACGGCGCGCTGCGCAGCTTCGTCAACATCTTCCTCAACGACGAGGACGTGCGCCGCCTGGAGAACCAGCAGACCCGCGTCTCGCAGGGGGACACGCTGCTGATCATCCCATCGATCGCCGGCGGGGCTCCCAGCGCGCCCGCCGCGGTGCGCGAGAGCCCGGCGTCCTCTCAGGAGGCCCAGGCGCTGCCCGAGCTCACGCCCGCGGAGATCCGCCACTACAGCCGGCACCTGATCATGCCGGAGATCGGCACCGCCGGGCAGCGCAAGCTCAAGGCCGCCCGCGTGCTGACCATCGGCGCCGGCGGCCTCGGCTCGCCGCTCGGGCTCTACCTGGCCGCAGCGGGCGTCGGTACCCTCGGCATGGTCGACTTCGACGTGGTCGACGAGAGCAACCTCCACCGGCAGGTGCTCTTCGGCCGCTCCTCCGTGGGCCGGCCGAAGATCCAGGCCGCGACGGAGCGCCTGCGCGACCTCAATCCACACATCAAGATCGTGCCGCACGAGACCCGCCTCGACTCGTCGAACGCCCTGGAGCTGTTCCGCAACTATGACCTCGTCGTCGACGGCACGGACAACTTCCCCACCCGCTATCTGGTCAACGACGCCTGCGTGCTCCTCGGCAAGCCGAACGTCTACGGCTCGATCTTCCGCTTCGAGGGCCAGGTGTCGATCTTCTGGGGAGCCCGGGGGCCGTGCTACCGCTGCCTCTTCCCGGAGCCGCCGCCGCCGGGGCTCGTCCCCTCCTGCGCCGAGGGCGGCGTGCTGGGAGTGCTCCCCGGCATCATCGGATCGCTCCAGGCCAACGAGGTCATCAAGCTGATCGCCGGCGTCGGCGAGCCGCTGATCGGCCGCCTGGTCCTCTTCGACGCCCTGCGCATGCGTTTCCGCGAGCTCAAGCTCCACAAGGACCCGCAGTGCCCGATCTGCTCGGAGAACCCGACCCAGCGCGAGCTGATCGACTACGAGCAGTTCTGCGGCATCGGCCCGCAGGAGACCGCCGTCGAGGAGGGCTTCGAGATGACCGCCGCGGATCTCAAGCAGCGGCTGGACCAGGGCCAGACCCTCACCATCCTCGACGTGCGCAACCCCCAGGAGTACGACATCGCCCGCATCCCCGGCTCGGTCCTGATTCCGCTCCACGAGTTGCAGGACCGCCTCGGCGAGCTCGACCCGGCGGCGACCATCGTGGCGCACTGCCACCACGGCATGCGCTCGGCGCGCGCCGTCCAGCTCCTGCGCGGCATGGGTTACTCGCGAGCCATCAACCTCGCCGGCGGCATCGACGCCTGGAGCACCGACGTCGACAGATCTGTGCCGCGGTACTGATCTGGGGTTGAAACCCCAGGCTAGACGGTATCGCCCTCCGGGCGAGCCGGGGGGAGTCGCTCCGCCAGGAGCGAAACAACCCAGCCTGGGGTTTCCAACCCCAGGCTGAACCGTGGCCGTCCACATGGGCTGCGATCCGAGATAATGTCTCCTCCATTTCCATCCCAGGAGGATTTCCCCTTGCGCAGACTGCTCACCCTCCCTCTCATCCTCGCCTTCGGCCTGCTGGCCCCCCTCTCGGCCCAGGAGCCGCCGCGCGGCGAGGCTCCGAAAGCCGACGACTACAAGCCTCCGAAGCCGGAGGAGAAGATCGTCACGACCCGGCACCGCGCTGCCATCGGCGGCGCCGAGATCGCCTATACCGCCACCGCCGGCACCCTGCTCCTCAAGGAGGAGGACGGCCGGCCCAAGGCGTCCGTCTTCTTCGTCGCCTACACCCGCGACGGGGTCAAGGACCTGGGGCGGCGGCCGATCATGTTCACTTTCAACGGCGGCCCGGGATCGTCCTCCGTCTGGCTCCACCTGGGCGCCTTCGGTCCCCGCCGCGTGGCCATGGACGACGAAGGCATGGCCCTGGCGCCGCCCTATCGCCTGACCGACAACGGCGAGTCGCTGCTGGACGTGACCGACCTGGTCTTCATCGATCCGGTCACCACCGGCTTCAGCCGCCCGGTCCCGGGCGAGGACCCGAAGCAGTTCCACGGCGTGCAGGAGGACCTCGAGTCCGTCGGCGAGTTCATCCGCCTCTACACCGGCCGCTTCGGGCGCTGGGCCTCGCCCAAGTTCCTGTCCGGCGAGAGCTACGGCACGACGAGGGCCGCCGGGCTCGCCGACCACCTCCAGGACCGCCACGGCATGTACTTCAACGGCATCGTCCTCGTCTCGTCGATCCTCAACTTCCAGACCGCGCGCTTCGACGTCGGCAACGACCTCCCCTACCCCCTGTTCCTGCCCACCTACACGGCGACGGCCTGGTATCACAAGAAGCTGCCGGAGGACCTCCAGCGCGCGGGCCTGAAGCAGGCCCTCGAAGAGGCCGAGCGCTTCGCCCTCGGCGAGTACATGCTGGCCCTGGCCAAGGGCAACGACCTCGCGGACCAGGAGCGGCGGGACCTGGCGGCCAGGCTCGCGCGCTACACCGGGCTCTCCACCGGCTACCTGGAGCTGACCAACCTGCGCCCGGACATCTACAGCTTCACCAAGGAGCTGCTGCGCGGCCAGCGGCAGACCGTGGGCCGGCTCGACAGCCGCTTCAAAGGGGTGGACCGCGACGCCGCGGGCGCCGAAATCGAGTACGACCCCAGCTACGCCGCCATCCAGGGGCCGTACACCGCCGTGCTCAACCACTACGTCGCCGACGAGCTCGGCTTCAAGAGCGACCTCCCCTACGAGATCCTGACCGACCGCGTGCGCCCCTGGAGCTACGGCGATGCCGCGAACCGCTACGTGAACGTGGCCGAGGACCTGCGCACGGCCATGGCTGCGAACCCCGCGCTCCGGGTCTTCGTGGCGAACGGCTACTATGACCTCGCGACCCCCTACTTCGCGACCGAATACACCTTCGACCACCTCAGCTTCGAGCCCGCCGACGAGCAGCGGGTCACCATGGCCTATTACGAGGCGGGGCACATGATGTACATTCGCAGGACCGACCGGGAGAAGCTCAAGGCCGACGTCGCGGCGTTCATCCGGGCCGCCGCCGGAGGTTGACTCGCGCCAAGGTTGTGACATACTAGGCGCACTTTTTAAAAGACAGGTGGAATATGACCCAATTCGTAGCGTTTCGGCCGGATGTCGAAGTGTATGGAGCCGTCGTGCTCTCCGTCGTGGACGGCATGGGCGACTTCACCAGCACGGCTCTCAAGATCCTGGCGCAGCACGGGATCAAGAAGCCGCAGCCGGACCTGTGGTACCCGCAGCAGAACTGGCTCGATGCCTTCAAGACGATCTCCGAGAAGATCGGGCCGCTCACCCTGTTCGCCATCGGGAAGAAGATCCCGGAGCAGGTGGAATGGCCGCCCTGGATGGATACGATCGACAAGGCGCTCGGCGCGCTCGATCTCAACTACCATCTGCACCACCGGATCAACGGGGAGCCGCTGTTCAACCCGGAGAACGGGCAGATGACGGAGGGGATCGGGCACTATCGCTTCACCGGCCTCAAGGGGCCGAACAGCGCCGAGATGGTGTGCGACAACCCGTACCCGTCGGAGTTCGACCGCGGCATCATCACCACGCTCTGCCGCCGGTTCAAGTCCACCTCGGAGGTGAAGCTCGACAAGTCGAAGCCCACCCGCACCGAGGGGGCCGACTCCTGCACCTACATCATCGAGTGGTAGGCCCGGTCTGCTGAACCCCCTCTCCTTTCGGGAGAGGGGGGCTACACCCCGCGAAAAGTCGTCCCAGCCGCTCCTGAGGCGAGCACAGCCAATCTGACAAGGTCGGGGTAAGCTTGAGGATGTGGCAGAGGAGTACCCCATCCGTAGGTTGCTGTTCGCGCTCGCCTTCTCACTGACCGCCTGCAAAACCGGCGTGCCGGGACCGGCCGGGCCTCCCGTCGTTTCCGAGGTCGAGATCCGCCCCGCTCCGGAGGCGGGCGGAGACCGTTTCGCCGCGGCGCTGCCGGCCAGGGCGGCGCCGGCGGCCGCGAACGTGGCCGTGACGATCGGACCGCAGGTCCGGGTGGACAAAGGCGGCGACAGCTTCACCATCGAGACGGCGGCTCTCACGACGGAAGACAATCCTTCCGAGGTCCTCGCCGCCTGGTACGACAGCCGCCAGATCCCGGGCACTCCGCCGACGCTGACCCGCCTCGCCATGGCCAGAAGCCAGGACGGCGGCGCGACCTGGTCGGAGACCCTTCTGGACGTCCCGGCCGAGCTGCTGTCGCGCGTCGCGGGGGACCCGATGTTCGCCCACGACCCGCGAACGGGCACGATGTGGCTGGGCGGGGTGAGCCTGGGCGCCAACCCCGGCGTCTTCATCTACCGCCGGGACAGCGGCACCGCGGGGTTCGGGCCGGCGATCAAGGTGTGGAAGGACCCTTTGATCGACAAGCCCCTGATGGCCGCCGGGGTCGATCCCCAGGACTCCACGAAGACCCGGCTCTACGTGACGCACAACCTGGGCCTCCAGGTCTCGGCCGATCTCGGCGCCACCTGGTCGGCCCCGGCGCCGCTCGGCGACTACGTCTGCTTCCAACCCCGGACCGGCCCCAACGGCGAGCTGTACATCGTCTACTGGGACCTCGCGGACGGCATCCTGATCCGCCGCAGCCTGGACGGCGGGCGGACGCTGGAGCCTCCGGTCCGCGTCGCCACACGGCGGGACTTCTGGCCTGTCCAGCAGATCGGCGTGCGCTTCCCAGGCAAGTTCCGGGTGCCGCCCTTCACCTACCTGGCGGTGGATCCGCGCGACGGAGCGCTCTACGTCGTCTACTTCGACACCACGTCGGTCACGGACGGCCGCTGGGACGTCGACCTGTACCTTACGAAGTCGACCGACCGGGGGGTCACCTGGAGCCCGCCGCGGGTGATCAACGGCGACGGCGATCCTCCCGGCGACCAGTTCTTCCCCTGGATCGAGGTGGACCGGCAGGGGCGGGTCCACATCGTCTTCTACGACACCCGCCATACGGATCAGGAGGACGGCTCCGCCGCCGCGCTCGTCGACGCCTATTACGCCGTCAGCACGGACGGCGGAGCGACCTGGAGCGAGCACCGCCTGACTCCGGCGCCGTTCTCCTCCGGCGCTCCCTACCCGAGCTGGCTCGCGTCGCAGTTCCTCGGCGACTACAACGGCCTCTCCGTGGCGGGCAACCGCGCCTATCCGGTCTACATGTCGACCCAGAACGGCAACGCGGACATCTTTGCCCACGCGATCGACCTCGGCGGCGTGGAGACGTGCGTCTCGGGCGGCGAGGACCTCTGTCTCAACGGTGGGCGGTTCCGGGTGCGGGCGGCGTGGGAGACGCCGAGGGGTGAGCGCGGGACGGGCCGCGCGGTCCAGCTCACGGCGGACTCGGGCTACTTCTGGTTCTTCGAAGCGGACAACGTCGAGGCCATCGTCAAGGTTCTGGACGCCTGCGCGAGGTCCCAGCACTATTGGGTGTTCTCGACCGGCCTCACCAACGTCGGCGTGCGGCTCACCGTGGAGGACCTGCGGACCGGCGCGGTCAAGGAGTACGTCAACCCGGCGAGCACCCCCTACGCCCCGAGGCTCGACACGAGCGCGTTCCGCACCTGCGGGACATCTTGAAGGCAGAACCGCTTACGAACCGTCGTCAATGCCCTGCGTGTCGCTGCGGGGCCATGCTCGACCGGCGGGTCTTCGACGCCGGGCCCGAGGCGGCTGAGGCCCTCACCCCCTGGCCCCCTCTCCCGTCACCGGGAGAGGGGGAACGGGGCGCGGCTCACGAGGCGTCGTGCGCTCCTGCCGTCAACTCGTGAGGCGCCGCCGTGGCCTCGTGCGCGACGGCCGGGCCTCGTGGGTGGCTGCCGTGGCCTCGTGCATCACCGCCGGGACCTCGTGGTCACCGCCGGGCCCTCGTGCGTCACCGCCGTGACCTCGTGCGCACCGCCACGAACCTAGTGCGCACCCGCCGTGGCCTCGTGCGCACCCGCCGTGACCTCGTACGGGCCGCCGTAGCCTCGCGAGCACCCGCCGTGGCCTCGTACGGGGCCGCCGTGGCCTCGCGAGCACCCGCCGTGGGCTCGGCGGCGGCTCCCGTCTGTCAATGCCCTGCGTGTCCGTCGCCGTACTTCTTCTCTCCGGCTTCGATGCGCAGGGCCAGCTTGTTCTGCTGCGGCGGCAGGGGGCAGGTGGCGAAGGAGGTGAAGGCGCACGGCGGGTTGTAGGCGGTGTTGAAGTCGACCACCACCTTGCCGTCCTTGGGCGGATCGGTGTCCAGGAAGCGCCCCGCTCCGTAGGTGTCCTTGCCGTTGGTCTCGTCGGCGAAGATGAGGAAGAGCCCGCCTTCCTCCGATCCCTGGATGGCGTCCAGCCGGTAGGTCTTCCCCTGCCAGTCGAACACCACGGCGCCCGGCGAGGGCTCGTCCGAGACCTGGCCCAGGACGTTGGGGATGGGGACCTTCTTGGCCGGCTGGTAGGGCTCGAAGCGCGCCTCGATCCGCCAGGCGGGCTGGATCGGGAAGTAGTCGAGGCCGTGGAAGGCGGCGAGCGCCGGGCTCCGGCTGTCCTTGACCCGCACGCCGATCTTGTCGCCGCGCTCGATGACGTGGAAGCTGAGGCTCCCCAGGCGGAGGACCGTGGGCTTGCCCGTGGCGTCGCTCTTCAGCTCCATCGCGCCGGTCACCGGCTTGCCGTCGAGGGTGATGTCCTCTCGAGGCGCTCGGGGCGCTCCGGGCTCGGCCTTGACGCGCACCGATTTGCCTTCGCGGACGAAGGCGCCGGCCACCTTGGGGGACCTCCCCTCGGGCAGGATGACCTTGTTGACCCCGGGATCGCTGCCGAACCGGTTCTCCCCCTCGTCGAGCCAGAACAGGCCGACCAGCGAGAACCAGCCGTCTTCGCTCTTCAGGCCGTCGAACCGATCCTTGCGCCACGTCTCGATCTCCTGGCGGTAGGAGGTGTCCGGCGCGACGGTCTCGGGAGCGCCGGCTCCCGCCGCGGGACGCAGGAGGCTGAGGAGGACGCCGCCGGCGAGCAGGACGGCGAGGCGGGCACGGCGGAACGCAGGACTGCGGATCATGGGATCGCTCCTTCCATCCTTCTCCATAACCTGGTGCCGCGGGCGCGGATTCCGTGCCTGTTGTAACCTGGGTCCCTCTCGTCCGTATTGCTGGAGTGGGACCACCCGCACGGAAAGGAACCTCCCCATGCTGACCATCCGCAACCTCGTGAAAGTCTATCCCGGCCCGGTGACGGCCCTTCAGGGCATCAACCTCGACGTCTCCACCGGCATGTTCGGGTTGCTGGGACCGAACGGCGCGGGCAAGACCACGCTGATGCGGATCCTGGCCGGCCTGCTGGAGCCGACCTCTGGAGAGATCCGGCTGGACGGCGAGGACACCCTCGCCCGGCCGGAGGTGGTCTGGCGCCGGCTGGGCTATCTCCCGCAGGAGTTCGGGTTCTACCCTCACCTGACCGGAGAGAAGATGCTCGCCCACCTGCTCGAGCTCAAGGGGGTCGAGGCGCCCGGCGGGCTCAAGAAGCTCTGCGCCGAGCTGCTGGAGCGGGTCAACCTCACGTACGCCGCCAAGCGGAAGGTCAAGACCTATTCCGGCGGCATGCGCCAGCGGCTCGGCATCGCCCAGGCGATCGCCGGCGATCCGCGGCTGATCGTCGTGGATGAGCCGACCGCCGGCCTCGATCCCGAGGAGCGGCTGCGCTTCTACCGCCTGCTGACCGAGATGGCGCAGGACCGCATCGTCCTGCTCTCGACCCATATCGTCGAGGACGTGGCCGTGCTCTGCCCGCGCTTCGCGGTCATCCGCAAGGGGCGGCTGGTGGCGCTGACCACTCCGCACGAGGCGAGGACCGGCATCCAGGGCAAGATCTTCGAGGGACGCGTGGCGCGCGAGGAGCTCGACGACGTCCGCCGGCGGCTGCGGGTCACCCAGGCGGTGCTGGTCGAGGGGAAGAACCGGGTGCGCATCTACGAGCCGTCGGGCCAGGCCCCGCTCGGCTTCGAGCCGGTCCCCGCCACGCTGGAGGACGCCTATCTGCTGCTGATGCACGACGCCGCGGGCGAGCCCCAGGAGGAGGCGGCCGCCGTGGCGGCGGGAGCGGCGAGATGAAGAGCCTCGCCCGCGCCCGGGCGGTGTACGGCCTCGAGCTGGCCCACACCTTCCAGCGGCCGCTCTTCTGGTTCCTGGTCCTCCTGCTCTTCCTGCTGAGCTGGGGCATGTCGGCCGGCGACGTCCGCATCGAGTCGGGCGACGCTTCGGTGGGCGGCACCAAGGCCTGGCTCACCTCGGAGTTCAGCGTCGCCTTCATCCTCTCGCTGATGGTCTGCATCATGCACTGCTTCTTCGTCTCGATCGCCTCGGGCATGGCCGTGGTGCGCGACGAAGAGCTGCGGGTCGGCGAGGTGCTCCATGCCACGCCGCTGCGCCCCGGCGAGTACGTGTGGGGCAAGTTCCTGGCCATCCTCACCGGCTTCGTGGTGGCGCTCGCGGTCCACCTCCTGCTGATGGTCTTCTTCAACCACGTCGTGCCCAATGCCGCGGCCGAGGAGATCCGCGGACCGCTGGAAGTGGTCAACTATCTGCGCCCGGCCCTGGTCTTCGGCCTGCCGGCGCTGATCTTCTTCGCCGGCGTGTCGTTCTTCCTCGGCGAGCGCTGGCGCCGTCCCATGGCGGTCTTCCTGTTTCCCATCGCGGTGCTGCTCGTCGGCGTCTTCTTCCTCTGGGAGTGGGCCCCGACCTGGCTCGATCCGGGAATCAACCGCGCCCTGATGCTGATCGACCCCGCGGGGTTCCGGTGGCTCGACGAGACCTGGCTCAAGCTCGACCGCGGCGCCGAGTTCTACAACACCGCCCGCATCGGCCTCGACCTGCCGTTCGCGCTCTCCCGGCTGGCTTTCGGAGGCATCGGCCTGCTCGCCGTGACCCTGGCGCAGCGTCATCTGGGGAGGAGCCTGCGCGGGGCCGTGGCGGAGCGCCGGGCTTTCCGCTTCCGCCGGTGGCGCAGGGCGGCCGAGGCCGCGGTGACCGAAATCCGCGAGGCGGGATCTACCCGCCCGCTCGCCGATCTCGGGATGCGCACCGTCCCGGCCGGCTTCTTCGCGGGCGCCTGGCGGGTGGCGCGGACAGAGATCCGCAACCTCCTCTCTTCCCCCGGCCTTTACCTGTTCACGGTGCTGATCGTGATCGAGGCGGTGGGCAACGCCATCACCAGCCTGGGAGCTTTCCAGACCGAGCTGCTGCTGACGGCGGGCCAGCTCGCCGTGGACGCGATGGGCATCCTGAGCTTCCTGCTCTGCCTGCTCCTGATGTTCTACACCGTCGAGTCGATCGAGCGGGACACCGGCTCCGGCTTCGGCGCCATCGCCTACGCGAGCCCGATCCGCACGGCCTCGATGCTGTTCGGCAAGTCGCTGGCCAACAGCGTGGTCGGCGTGGCCGTGGTCGGCGCCACGTTCGTGGGCTGCGTCATCGCGCTGCTGATCCAGGGGCGGGTCTCTCTCGATCCGCGGCCGTTCCTGATCGTCTGGGGTCTCCTGCTGATCCCGACCTTCCTGGCCTGGACCTCTTTCATCACCGCCGTGCGCGCGATCACCGGCACGCGGTACGCCACCTACGGCGTCGGCCTGGCGGTGGTGTTTTTCACCGGCCACCGCCTGATCACCGGCGACATGAACTGGGTCGGCAACTGGCCGCTCTGGGGCGCGCTGCGCTGGACCGACATGGGCACTTTCGAGCTCGACGCGCGCGCTCTGCTGCTCAACCGCCTGATGGCCCTCGGCCTGGCCGCCCTGTTCATCGCCGTGGCGGTGCGCGCCTTCCCGCGCCGGCAGACGGACGCCATCGGCACCCTGCACCGCGTCGCTCCCGGGCAGCTCTGGCGGCCGCTGCTGCGCTTCGCCCCCTTCGCGGTGGTCCCCCTGACGGCCGGCATCCTCCTCTGGCTGGCGGTCCAGAACGGCTTCCAGGGCGAGGCCTACCGGAAGAAGGGCCGGGACTACTGGAAGCAGAACCTGGCCACCTGGCTGGACGCGCCGCAGCCGGCCATCGCCGCGGTCGACCTCGACCTGCGGTTCCAGCCGGAGCGCCGCTGGTTCAGCAACCGGGGGACGTACGAGCTGCTGAACGACCGCGGGGAGGCGCTCGGCCGCTTCGCCCTGACCGGCGGACCGCACTGGAAGAACGTGCGCTGGACCCTGAACGGCAGGCCTTACGAGCCGGAGAACCGCTCGGGCCTCTACGTCTTCACCCCACTCTCCCCCTTCCCGCCCGGCGGCCGGCTGCGGGTCGGCTTCCAATTCGAGGGGACCTTCCCCGAGGGCGTCACCGAGAACGGCGGCGGGAACGAAGAGTTCATCCTCCCCTCCGGCGTGGTGCTGACCAGCTTCAGACCCAGCTTCACCCCCTTCATCGGCTATGTGAAAGAGATGGGGATCGAAAGGGACGAGAACGACTACGAGCCGCGGGACTATCCGCCTGACTTCTACAAGGGGAAGACCGATGCGGGCCTGGGCCTCAACCGGTCCTTCTCCACCCGCATCCGCATCACCGGACCGGCCGAGTACACCTGGAACTCGGTCGGCACCCGGGTAAGCGAGACCGTGCGCGGCGGCGAGCGCACGGTGGTCTGGAAAAGCGACCGGCCGGTGCGCTTCTTCAACGTTGTCGCCGGGCGCTGGGAGGTGCGGAAGGGCCGAGGGACGGCCATCTATCACCACCCCGGCCACCGCTACAACATCGACGAGATGATCGCCGCCCTCGACGCCTCGCGCCGCTGGTACTCGCAGTGGTTCCACCCCTTCCCCTGGCAGGAGCTGAAGCTCTCCGAGTTTCCGAACCTGGCGAGCTACGCCCAGGGCTTTCCGACCAACATCACGTTCTCGGAAGGGATCGGCTTCCTCACCAAGAACGACGTCAAGACCGACGCCGTCTTCATGGTCACCGCCCACGAGGCGGCCCACCAGTGGTGGGGGAACCTCCTGACTCCCGGCGAAGCCCCCGGTGGGAACCTCCTGTCCGAAGGCATGTCGCACTTCTCCACCCTGCTCCTGTTCGAGCAGGTCAAGGGACTCCGGGCGCGCATGGAATTCGCCAAGCGGATCGAAGAGAGCTATGGCGACCGCCGCCGGGTCGACGCCGAGCGCCCCCTGGTCCGGATCGACGGCTCCCGGGAAGGGGACCAGACGGTCACCTACGACAAGGGCGGATGGGTGTTCTGGATGCTGCACCGGCACCTCGGCCGGGAGCGGGCGCTCGCCGGACTGCGGAAGTTCATCGCCGACTGGGGGGACAGGCCCGACCACCCGGTCCTGCAGGACTTCACGGCCGCGATGCGCCCCTTCGCCTCCGACCCGGCCGCCTACGACGGCTTCGTGAAGCAGTGGTTCCACGAGGTCGTCGTCCCGGAATACCGGCTGAGCGAAGCACGCAAGGTGAAGAAGGGATCCGGCTGGGAGGCGACGGTGCGGATCGAGAACGCCGGCACCGGCCGCATACCGGTCGAGGTGGCGGCGGTCCGCGGCGTGCGCTTCACCGAGGACGGCAAGCCGGGCGCCGGCTACCGGGAGGTGCGCCAGACCATGACGCTCGGAGCCGGCGAGGCGCGGACCCTGCGCATCGCCTGCCCGTTCGAGCCCGAGACGGTGATCGTCGATCCCGACGTCCAGGTGCTGCAGCTTCGCCGCAAGGCGGCGGTGGCGAGTTTGTAGAAATCTCTGAAATTCCTTGGCGTCCATCGCCGTTTCCGCTTCCAGCAGGGTTCACCAGGTGCCGTGGTACCCTTTGTGCCCAACCTGTGGGCATTTGTCGCATCTTTTTCGCTCATCCGATGAGCAGAGGTGGCTCGCTTCGAGCGGTACACGGCACCTCTAGCAATAAGGAGAGTTCTTATCGCCTCCCGCGCCCCCGCGCGAAGGCATATGAGGAGGAGCTGATGCACCGCAGAACCGTTCACCGTGGAATCGCCGCAATGATGCTCACGGCGGCGCTGGCCCTGGCCGGCGCCACCCCGGCCGCGGCGACAGAGCTGGACGTTTTCGAGAGGAGCCTGCGCTGGTTGACGAGCCTGTGGGGGGCGGGGCAGGAGCAGGAGAGCACCGAGCGGCCCGGTTCCGGCTGGAGCCTGGGTGGAATCCTCTCCCTGTGGGGGGCTGACACTGCCGACAAGGACAAGGGCATGGGCCTGGACCCGAACGGAGCGCCGGGGCCGACCTCCGAGCCTCCGCCGATCGAAGGTCTGTAGGGAAGCTGGCATCGTTTTTCTATATTTTTTGATTTTGAAGGAGACGTTGATGATCGGACACCCAAACCGCGAGACTCTGGAGGCGTTCCTACACGGCGACCTCCCGGATCGCGAAACCAGAGACGTGCTGACGCACCTGTTGAGGGGCTGCACACGCTGCCGGGAGGAGATGGAGCCTCTCGCGACAGCGATGTTCGATCCCGGAGCGAGCGAGACCGAGCTCACTCCGGAGCTCGACGCCGCCTACGACGAGGCGATCACGTCCGCCTTCGCCGCCGCTCTGGGCGGGATGGCGGCGCCGGAGAGCCTCGACTGGAAGGTGGAGCGGCTCCTCCAGGGTCCACCCCTCCCAGAGGAGGCGGGCTTCTGGACGCCCGCCCTCTGCGAAACCCTCCTGGAGCGCAGCCGGCTCCGGCACGGTGAGCCGGCGCAGATGCTCCAGCTCACCGAGCTCGCCTGCGAGGCGGCCGACAGGGTCGCCGCGGCCGGCAACTTGGACAGCCAAGAGGCCGCCGATCTGCGCGCCCGCGCCTGGGCCGAGCTGGCCAACGCCCACCGGGTCAACGACGACCTGGTGCAGGCCGAGGCGGCGATGGCCCGGGCCGTGGAGCTGCAAGCCCAGGGGACCGGCTCGCTCACCCTCCTCGCCCGCTTGGCCGATCTGAGCGCCTCGCTCTTCTGCGACCAGCGGCGGTTCGCCGAGGCGTTCCGCCTGCTGGACACGGCCTATGGGCTGTACCGCCAGCACGGCGACCCGCACGACGCCGGCCGGGTCCTGATCATGAAGGGCCTCTACACCGGCTACACCGGCAATCCCGAGGAGGGCCTGCAGCTCCTCGCCCAGGGCCTCGCGGCGATCGACCACGCCAGGGATTCCCGGCTGGTCTTCTACACCCTGCACAACATCCTCCTGTTCCGGGTGGAGCTGGGCGAGCTCGAGGAGGCGCGCCGGCAGATCCAGCGGATGCGGCCGCTCTACGCGCGCCACGCCGGCCCGATCGAGCTGGCGAAGCTGCGCAGCATCGAGGGGAAGATCGCCGCCGGCCTCGGCGACTACGCCGCGGCCGAGGCGCTCTTCCGCGAGGTGCGCCGGGAGCTCGACAAGGCCGGTCTGGGCTACCAGGCCGCCCTCATCTCGCTCGACCTCGCCTCGGTCTGCCTGCGTCTGGGCAAGAAAGCCGAGGTCCGCGGGCTGGTGGCCGAGATGGTGTCCACCTTCCGCGCGGTCGGCGTGGAGCGCGAGGCCATGGCCGCGATGCTCATGCTCGCCGACGCCGTCGAGAACGACCAGACCACCCTGGAGCTGCTCGCCCTGGTCTCGGGCGTGCTCCAGCGCCTGCAGAGAGGGCCGGGCCTGCTGGTCCGCCCCGATCCCGACTGAACCCTCACCCCCCGTCCCCTCTCCCGCTCGCGGGAGAGGGGCCAGGGGGTGAGGGCTCTCCGGCTCGTCCCTTGCATTGGTTGAGAGCCATGAACGGAGACGCACAACACGGCAGGTCACCGCTCGTCCACCTCGAGGGGAGCGGCTACAAGGTCGCGGAGGGAGACCCCGACGTGCGCGGCTGGGCCGTAATCGGCCAGGACGGCCGGAGGATCGGCGAAGTGGACGATCTGCTGGTCGATACCCACGCCATGAAAGTCCGCTACCTGGAGGTGCGGCTCGACAGAGACCTCCTTGGATCGGGACGGGCGACGGGCGACGCCCGCATGATCGAGGGCGAGGACGACCCTGACGCCACGGCCATCCCGGAGCTGGACAGCCTGCGTGATCTGGGCGGAATCATCGGCATGGCCACCATCCCCGGGGCCCCGGACACCGTCCTCGGAGGCAACCTGCCGGAGACCCTGATCCGGCAGACGCTCTCGGAAGAGGAGAACCGGTTGACGGCCGACCTCCACATCGGCGAGCACCCCTATGAAGGGGAGCGCCACGTCCTCGTGCCCGTCGGCCGCGCGCGGCTCGACACCGACGAGGACCGCGTCTTCGTCGACGCGCTGACGGCTCAGGAAGCGTTGAGCCTGCCCACGTACGAACGCGGCGCCGTCGACCGCGCCTATGAGGCCCGCCTCCGGCAGGCCTTCGACCGCTCGTACGCCGGCGAGGCGGGCGGCGATTTCTACCAGAGCGACCTCTACGACGACGGCCGCTTCTACGGCCCCCGCCGCAGCCGGGCGGAAGCGGCTCTGCCGACCCGCGAGCGCTAGCCCCTTCCTGGAATTTTCGCCTTTTCTGTCGAGGTTCGCCCCTCTCCCTGCGCGGGAGAGGGGAGCTAAAATCTTCCCTGTTCCAGGTTTTGCTTGGTATTTCCTCCAAGGGATGGAATAATGCGCACCCATCGATAGTTACTGCTTTGGCTCCCTTGGGACGACAACTTGGAGGAAGTTCCCGCATGCTGAAAAGATTTGTGTTCCTGACCGTCCTCGCCGCCTCTCTCCTGACTCCCGCGCTCCAGGCGCAGACCCTGGACCAGACCATCGGCGGCTGCGGCGGAGTCGCGCCGACGAGGACGCTTCAGGCCGGTCCTTCGAACTACGCCAGCCTGCTGGCCGGCCTTCAGCCGGGCGACCGCCTCCTGCTCGCCCCCGGCACCTACACGCAGCAGCTCCGCTTCAACGGCCTGAACGGCCAGCCCAACAAGTGCATCGTCATCGAGGGCCCGGCCACCGGCACGCCCGCCGTGTTCACCGGCAGCAACAACTACAACACGATCAGTCTCAAGAACGTGAGCTATCTGGTCTTCCGCAACCTTTCGCTGGACGGCAAGAACCTGCTGGGGGACGGCGTCAAGGCGGAGGCCGGCTCGACCTACGCCCACCACATCACGCTGGACAACTTGAAGCTCACGAATTACGGGCAGAGCCTCGGCCGTTGCGGCATCTCCACCAAGTCGAGGGCGTGGAACTGGGTGATCCGCCGCGTCACGATCACCGGCGCGGGCAACGGCATGTACCTGGGCAATCCGGACGGCACCGGCGAGTTCGTCAACGGCCTGATCGAGCACAACCTGATCAACCGCACCCAGCAATACGACATCCAGATCAAGCACCAGATCGGCCGCGCCACCTCGCTCGGCATTCCGATCAGCGGCACGACGATCATCCGCTACAACGTCTTCACCAAGGAGACTGGCGCGGCGACCGGCTCGTACGCGCGCCCCAACCTCCTGCTCGGCCACTGGCCGCTGTCCGGAGCGGGCTCGACCGACATCTACCAGGTGTACGGCAACCTGTTCTACCAGAACCCGACCGAGGCGCTCCTCCAGGCCGAAGGCAACGTCGCGATCCACGACAACCTGTTCGTCCAGCGCAACTTCGCGCGCGCGATCCGCATCCAGAGGCACAACAACCTGCCGCGCCGGATCGACATCTTCAACAACACGATCGTGGCGAACGGCGAGGGGATCACCATCTACAACGCCGACCCCGCCTACCCGCAGCGAGTGCGCGGCAACGCAGTCTTCGCGACCAAGCCGATCACCGGCGGGCAGCAGGCCGGGAACTTCACCGCGGCCTACTCCGCGGCGAGCCAGTACCTGAACAACCCGGGAGGAGCGCTCGGCACGCTGGACCTCTATCCCAAGGCCGGGATGCTGCAGGGGACCGCGGTGGACCTCAGCGTCTTTACCGGTCTGTTGGACTGGAACCTGGACTTCAACAAGATCCCGAAGATCACCACCTACCGGGGCGCCTACTCGGGCGATGGAGTGAACCCGGGCTGGCAGCCGGCCCTGCAGGTCAGGCCGTAATAGGGTTGGCGGAGAGGGAGGCGCAGAAAAGGGGGCGTCAGGTAGGATCTGACGCCATGATCGCCTCCCCTCCCCTCTCCGTCGCCTTCGAGGATGTCCAGGCCGCGCGCGAGCGGATCGCGCCCTACGTCCACCGGACGCCCGTCCTCACCTCCCGCCAGATCGACGAGCGGCTCGGCTGCCGGCTCTTCTTCAAGTGCGAGGTCTTCCAGCGCGTCGGCGCCTTCAAGGCGCGCGGCGCCTTCTCGCGGCTGACCCTGCTCTCGTCGGAAGAGCGCCGGCAGGGCGTCGTGGCCTTCTCGTCGGGCAACCACGCGCAGGCGGTGGCGCTGGCCGCGCGCGAGCTCGGCGTCCGCGCCACGATCGTCATGCCGAAGGACGCGCCGGCCCAGAAGATCGCGGCGACCCGCGGCTACGGCGCCGAGGTCATCCTCTACGACCGGCTCGGCGGCGAGAGCCGGGAGGCCATCGCGCAGCGGCTCGTCGACGAGCAGGGGGCGGTCCTGGTCCCGCCCTTCGACGACGACGCGATCATCGCCGGCCAGGGGACGCTGGCGCTGGAATTTCTGGAGGATGTCCCGGACCTCGACATCCTGGTCACCCCTTGCGGCGGCGGCGGCCTCCTCTCCGGCGTCGCCGTGGCCGCGCGCGGCCTCGCGCCGGATCTCCGCCTCTACGGCGTCGAACCCGAGGCGGGCAACGACATGCAGCTCTCGGTGGAGCGGGGCGAGCCGGTCGCTATCCCTCTTCCCGCGACCATCGCGGACGCCCTCCAGACCATGATGCCCTCCTGGCGGACCCTCTCGCACGTCCGGGCTCTGACCCAGGGCATCCTCACCGTCAGCGACCTGGAGCTGCGGCGTGCCATGGCGCTCCTCGCCTCCCGCCTCAAAATCCTCGTCGAGCCGGGCGGCTCCGCCGGCTTCGCGGCCCTCCTCCACGGCAAGGTTCCGGACGTCGCCGGCCGCCGTGTGGGCGTCGTCCTCTCGGGCGGCAACGTGGACCTGGAGCGCTTCGGCCAGCTCACCGCCGGAATCGAGGTTTAGCCCGCCCGGCCCGGACCTTGCACAACACATCCTCAGCGGGGTCGCACCGAGTATCCGGAGGGTATCCGGCCTCCCCGCAAACGCAGCAAGGAGGTGCTTCAATGGCTGAGATCCGAGTCGAACGAAAGAGGACGCGCATCTGGCCGTGGATCCTCGGGCTCCTCGTGGCGGCCCTGCTGGTCTGGGCGGTGACCGAGGTGATGGACAACGACCGCAACGAGGCGGTGGCGACCGATGAAGATTCGGCGGCGCTCGAGCTGAACCTCGAGACGGCCCCGGCCGTGGTGGCCCCACTGTGGCAGGCCGCGACCGCGGACCTCGCCCGGGCCGCTTGACGCGCCAAGAGGAGGATGAAATGGCTCACCGCACGGATGATCTGCACCATACCCACCCTGCCGGGACCGCCACGATGGAACATTCGGGCGTCGTCCCGCTCAAGCAGCTCAAGGACTACACGGTCGCCAAGGGCGATCCGGACGTCCGCGGCTGGAACGTGTACTCGAACGACGGCCGGAAGATCGGAGAGGTCGACGAGCTCCTGGTCGATACCGCGGCGATGCGGGTGCGCTACCTGGACGTGGACCTGGACCGCGACACGCTCGCGGCCACCGGTCAGAACGCCGGAGCGGCCGGCAGCCCGGGGGCCCGCCCCGGCCATGTCCTGATCCCCATCGGCTCCGCGCAGTTGGACGAGAAGGACGACCGCGTCATGGTAGACCTGCTGGCCACGCTGGTGGGCGGCCTGCCCGCCTACGACCACGGACCGGTCAGCCGCGAGTACGAGACCTCGGTGCGGCAGCGCTTCGACCGCGACTACCAGCACCACCCCGACCGTGACCGCGACTTCTACAACCACGACCTCTACAACGACGAGCGCTTCTACGGCCCGCGCCGCCGGCGCTGATCCCGCAAAACAAAAGGGGCGAGGCCAAGGCCTCGCCCCGATTCGCTGACGGCGAGAGCTCGCGTCAGCTCACCTTGCGGTGATTACCGTCCATGGCCCTCGAGCGCCCAGAAGACGTGCGTGATCACCTTGTTGCCGTTGCCGAAGTCGAGCTCGTGGGTCGAGACGAGGTTGCCCATGGGCGACCGCGCGCCGCCGATCACACGGCCCCACTGCTTCGGACCGGAGAAGTCGATCTGGTTCATCGCCGGGGGCGCCGAGGCCGGGAGAGCCGCGCCGATGGTGGTGGTGCTGTCGAGGTGCCCGTAGATCGTCAGGAGCTGCTCAAAGTCGTGCGCGTTCGGGTGCTCGTTGCCAGCCGGGCTGTTCGTGTAGTCCATGCAGGAGCCCAGGTTCGCATTGTCGAAGACCTCATCCTGGTGGTCGAGACCGAAGTCGTGAGCGATCTCCTGGCACATGACGAGACGGCGCCACGCCGGGGTGTTGTACGTGGCGGTGTTGTAGTACGAGTCGTTCAGCTTGGTCGTGGCCTGGGTGATGTGGTTGCCGCTTGCCCAGATCTGGGCGATGCCCAGCCAGCCGTTGAAGCCGTAGGCTGCGTTGCACGCCTCGATGCGGCCGGCGGTGGGCTTGCACTGCCGCCCAGTCGTCCCGCCCGTCACCTTGGTGAGGTTCAGCACGGTGGAGGCGGACCAGTCGGCGATCGCCTCGTTGAGATACGCATCCCAGGCGCTGGTCACGTTGTCACCCACCTTCAGGGTGAACGGATTGCTCGTGCGCGCCCAGTGATAGCTGCCCCACGAATGGTTCGCGAGCGTCAGGGTCGGGATCGCGGCCAGCACCGCCAAGACAAAGATAGTGGCCAGCATACGGGTACGGGAAACTCTGGTCATTTGAGGCTCCTCCTCCTTTTAGGGGATGGTTACCTATCCGCACCTGCGGACATTGCACAGCCCTATGGGCAATGCCTGTGCCATCCCGGGCCACGACACCAAGCTATTGAAATACAATAACTTCCAGACAATTCGCAAAAACCTGAATTGGATCAACTTCTGAGCCGCGGCTCATCTTTTGACCCATAAGAGGGTCAGGAATTTGCCCTTCTACGCCGACCGTCCCAGGTATACCTTGAGCTTCGGCGCGACGGCGCGGCGGACGAGGGCGCTCTGGGCCTGCCAGCGGGTGGCGGCGTCGAGGTCCACCAGGAAGCGGGGCTCGCGGCCCTCCAGGACGGCGATCGGGATGCCGTCGCGGTAGAGGACGCGGTTGCCGGCGAGGGCGGGGAGGCGGTCCCCCGGTGTGACGATGCCGACCAGGTTCAGCGGATCGGCGGCGCTGACCGAGACCAGGGTGCCCTGGCGGGGCTCCTTGCGCACGGAGCGCAGACGGCCGACCGCCTCGGTCAGCGCGAACTGCTCGCCGGAGAAGCCGTCGACGAAGCGCCCGCCGCGGATCTCTCCACGGGCCTCCAGGCGTCGAAAGACCGGCAGGAGGTCGCGCCAGGGCGGCAGCAGGGTCTCGCGCTCCAGGAGGCGCCGGAAGACGACGCCGTAGCGGCGCAGCAGGGTCCAGGCGATCGCCTCCAGGGTCTCCTGGGAGGCGGAGGCGCCGTCCGGCTTCGGGGGAGCGGGACGCAGCAGCGACCAGCGGCCGGCGTTCTCCATGCCGAACAGGGAGACCGAGGCGCTGGCGCGCCGGGTCCCCGAACGGTCGATCGACGGCCGCTTGTGCGCCGGGGTCAGCAGCGCGCGCAGGCCGGTGAAGCTGTCCGAGGTCACCAGGCCCCAGGCCACCAGCTCGCCGAGGGCCATCTCCACCTGGGTGTGGAGCAGGCCGGTGCCGTCGGCGATCTCGCCGAAGAACGAGGCGCCCTGCTCGCGCAGGAGGTCGTAGGCGGCGCGCGCTCCGGCCGAGAGGTCGAGCTCGGCCGGCTCCGCGGGCGGCGCGGCCTCCTTCCAGAGGCGCAGGCTCTGCCGGGCCAGGAGCGCGACCGGCGTCGCGCGCACCGGCCCCGTGCGCCGGGCGCCGGACTTGTCCGGCGGCAGGGCGCGGCCCCAGACGTACCGGCCGGCGAGGCAGAGGGCGTCCAGCCAGGAGGGGTCGTACTCGACCATCCGCGCCGGCAGGATCTCCCCTTCCCAGGCGGCGGCCGCGGCCTCGAACCCTTCGAGCTGGGCGAGCAGCGCCGCCAGGCTCTCGGGACCTTCGGCCCGCGAGTCGGGGTCGACCCGCTGCCAGGCGAAGAGGAAGCGCAGGAAGTCCGCCTGCGCGACCGGCTCGATCTCCCGGCGCAGGCGGTCCAGGGTGTAGCGGTGGATGCGCGCGAGGAGCCGCCGCTCGCACCACTCGGTCTCTTGCGCAGCGGCCGCGGTGAACCGGCCGCGCAGCACGAACCCTTCGTTCTCCAGGGCGGCGAGGGCGACTTCGACGTCCGGACGGCGCACGCCGCAGCTCCCGGCGAGCGCCGTGGCCGTGGTCGGTCCCACCCCTTCCAGCCGGCCGCGGACCAGCTCCACGAGCGCCTCTTCCGGGCTCCACTCCCGGGCGAAGCGCGCCGGAGGCGCGATCCCGGGCGAGAGGGCCGCGCCCGGATGGACGGCCAGGAGCTGCGTCAGCCGCTCCGCCGCCACCCACAGCTCCAGCCCGCCGGCCGTACGGAGAACCGTGGCCCGCCGGTCGGCGGCCAGGCGGGCGAAGAGCGGCTCCCATCCCGACCGGCGTGCCTCATCGACTGTCACGAAGCCGAGGGTGAGGAGGGCGTCGTGCAGCTCGTCCGGATCCGCGGCCTCGGGCCAGGCCTCCTCCCGCACCCGCGCGATGGCCGAGGCGTCGAGGGCTCCCAGGTCCGAGGCGGTCTCCGGATCGAGCCAGCGGCGCAGCGACACGGCCTGGGTCCGGCGCTCCTCCAAAGGAGCGTCGTCCAGATAGGCGTAGGGCTGGGCGGTCAGGATCTCGTGCGCCAGCGGCGAGGGCTCGGTGACGTCGCGGGCCACGGTCCGCACCTCACCGCGCTCCATCCGCGCGAGGAGCCGCTCCAGCCCCTCGGCGTCCATGGCCTCTTCCAGGCAGTCGCGCAGAGTCTGCTCGATGAGCGGATGGTCGGGGACCTCCCGCTCGCCCACGATGTTCTCCAGGCAGGCGAGCTGGTCGGGGAAGACCACCGCGATCAGGTCCTCGGACGCCTGCCGCTGGAGCGTGGGCGGCACCCGCCGGCCGCCCCGCCAGCGCGGCAGGGCCAGCGACCGGCCGGCGTTCCAGCGCCAGCGCACCCCGAACAGCGGCGCGTCGAGCACCGCCTGGGTGAGCACGTCGCGCGCGGTGTTCGAGGAGAGGAACCGGAACACGTCCTCCACCGGGAAGCTGTGGGTGGGGCCGAGAGAGAGCACGATCGCGTCCTCGGTCGCCGCCGCCTGCAGCTCGAAATTGAAAGTGCGGCAGAAGCGCTTGCGCAGCGCGAGCCCCCAGGCCCGGTTCAGCCGGCTGCCGAACGGAGCGTGCAGCACCAGGTGCATGTCCCCCGCCTCGTCGAAGAACCGCTCGGCCACCAGGGTCTCCTGGCTGGGCATGGCGCCGAGCGCCGCGAGCGAGACCGCGAGGTAGTCCACGAGCTGCTGGGCCGCGGCGGGCGGGAGGCGCAGCTCGTCGCGCAACCAGGCCATGGCCCCCTGGCCCTTCGGCCCCACTGTAGAGACGCCCCGGGGGGCGTCTCCTGCCACGGCGCCATCCGTTTCCAGGAATCCGCGCGATGCCATGGGCGCCTCCGGAGGGAGAGACGCCCCACGGGGCGTCTCTACAGTGGGGGATACAGGGGAAGAGGACAGCCGGCGGGCTACTTCCTCTCTCAACCGCGACACCGCTCCCGACAGCTCCTCCGTCCGCGCCGGGGCCTCGCCCAGCCAGAAGGGGATCGTCGGGGGGGCTCCCTTGGCGTCCTCCACCAGGACGCGGCCGGGCTCGATCTTCAGGATGCGCCAGGAGGCGTTGCCGAGCTGGAAGACGTTGCCCGGCAGGCTCTCGACCGCGAAGTCCTCGTTGAGCGTCCCGACCATCGTGCCGGCGGGCTCCTGGATCACCTGGTAGTCGGCCGAGTCCGGGATCGCGCCGCCGGAGGTCACGGCGGTCAGCCGGGCTCCCTTGCGGGCGCGCAGCCGGCCGTTCACCGCGTCGTGGTGGAGATAGGCGCCGCGCCGACCCCGCCGGGTGCTGAAGCCGGAGGCCAGCATCTCCACGACCTCGTCGAAGCCCTTGCGGTCGAGATCGCGGTAGGGCCAGGCGCGCCGCACCAGGGCGAAGAGCTCGTCCTCGCCCTGCTCCTCGGCCGCCGCCGCGGCCACGATCTGCTGCGCCAGGATGTCCAGCGGCTTGTCGGGGATGATCAGCCGGTCCAGCTCGCCTCGCCGCACCGCGTCGATCAGGGCCGCGCACTCGACCAGCTCGTCGCGGCTGAGCGGGAAGATCCGCCCCTTGGGCAGGCCGCTCAGGTGGTGGCCGGACCTGCCGACCCGCTGCAGCAGCGTGGCGATCGAGCGCGTCGAGCCGAGCTGGCAGACGAGATCCACGGAGCCGATGTCGATCCCCAGCTCCAGCGACGCCGTCGCCACCAGCGCCGACAGCTCCCCCTCCTTGAGCCGGCGCTCGGACTCCAGCCGGTGCTCCTTGGCGAGGCTGCCGTGGTGGGACGCCACGCGCTCCGCCCCCAGGCGCTCGGAGAGGTGGCGCGTCACCCGCTCGGCCTGGCGGCGGGTGTTGGCGAAGACCAGGGTGGTGCGGTGCTCGCGGATCAGCGCCGCCAGCCGGTCGTAGACCTCCTCCCAGACCTCGGCGGACATCACCGCCTCCAGGGGCGAGAGGGGCACCTCGACCGCGAGGTCCATCCGCCGGCCGTGCCCGGAGTCGACGATCACGCAGCCCGGCGTCCCATCCGCGGCCACGTTGGCGGTCCCCACCAGGAAGCGGGCGACCTCCTCGATCGGCCGCTGGGTCGCCGACAGCCCGATCCGGGTCAGCGTCCCGCCATCCTTCTGACACAGGGCTTCCAGCCGCTCCAGGGAGAGGGAGAGGTGGGAGCCCCGCTTGTCGTCGGCCACGGCGTGGATCTCGTCCACGATCACCGTGCGGGCGGGGCGGAGCATCCTCCGCCCCCCTTCGCTGGTCAGCAGGATGAAGAGCGACTCCGGCGTGGTCACCAGGATGTGCGGCGGCCGGCGCAGCATGCCGGTCCTCTCTGAAGCGGTCGTGTCGCCCGTCCGCACCATCGAGCGGATCTCGGGGATGGCCAGCCCGCGCGCCGCCAGCTCCTCGCGGATGCCGGCGAGCGGCTCCTCCAGGTTCTTGCGGATGTCGTTGGACAGAGCCTTGAGCGGCGAGACATAGACCACCTGGGTCTCGTCGCGCAGCTCGCCGGCGAGCGCCTGCCGGACCAGGCTGTCGATCGCCGCCAGGAATGCGGCCAGCGTCTTGCCCGACCCGGTCGGCGCCGCGATCAGCGTGTGACGCCCGGCCGCGATCTCCGGCCAGGCGCGAGCCTGCGGCTCGGTCGGAGCCCCGAAGCGGGACTCGAACCAGGAGGCGACGGCGGGGTGGAAGTACGCGAGCGGCATGGCGGTAAACGGGCGGAAGCCCTCTACAGCTTAACAGGATTTCCGGGGCGTGGATTCCGGAGATGCCGCCGGGTTGAAGTAAAATATAGAAGGAAGTCCGATGCAGCCCCCCATCCTGAGAATCTTCGTCAGCTCCACCTGGCTCGACCTCCAACCGGAGCGAGGCAAGGTCAGGGACGCCCTCGACCGGCTGAAGACCACCAAGTTCGTCGGGATGGAGTTCTTCGGGAGCCGCGACCAGACGACGCGGCAGGCTTCGCTCGACGAGGTGGACGACTGCAATATCTATCTGGGCATCCTCGCCGGCCGCTACGGCTCCGGCATTACGGAGGACGAGTACCGGCGGGCGCGCAAGCGCGAGATCCCCTGCTTCCTCTACTTCAGGGCCGGCGCGGAGGGGACGGACGACCGGCTGGCCTCCCTCAAGGACGAGATCCGCGCCGCGCACCTCGTCAGCGAGTTCACGAGCCCGGATGACTTGGCGGCCAAGGTGACCGCCGACCTCAGCAACTGGATCTTCCGAGATTTCGTGACGCCCAGGCTGGAGGACGCCCTGCAAGGCCGGTCATCCTCCGGCGAGGCGCAGAGCCTCCTCGATCAGGTGCGGGACGCCGGCGAGCTGGACCAGAGCCTGCGGGCTCGCCTCCGCTCCGCGGGCTACACCGTGCTGGCCGGGGAGGACGTGGTCTACGGGGACAAGAACGTCTACATCAGCTCCTCCGCGGTCTCCTCCCCCACCTTCCCCCCGCCGCGCCAGTTGCGCGCGCCCGTGGGCGACTTCATAGACCGTGAGTCGGAGCGCGAACGTTTGAAGGAGGCCTTGATCGCCGGGGCTGGCCAGGGCGTCATCGTCTCGATCAGCGGCATCGGCGGAAGCGGCAAGACCGAGCTGGCGCTGAAAGTGGCTCACATGGTGACCGAGACCTATCCGGACGCGCAGCTCTTCGCCACCCTGCATAGCACCGACGAGCGGGCGCGCGAGCCGTACACCGTGCTCGAGGAGTGTATCCGCGCCTTCGTCGGGACGACGGAAAAGCTGCCCGACAAGAACGAGGAAGAGCTGAGCCGGCGCCTGCGCAGCATCCTGAGCGGCAGGAGGGCCCTGACCGTCCTCGACAACGCCCCCGGCAGCGAGCAGGTCCGGCCATTTCTGCCGCCGGTGGGCTGCGCGCTGATCGTGACCTCCCCCAAGCGCATGGTCCTGCCCGGCGTGAAGTGCCATATCGAGCTCACGGTGCTGCGGCCCGACGTCGCCCGCGGCCTGCTCCGGCAGATCGCTCCGCGCGTCCCGGACGAGGTCACGGACCGCATCGTCGAGCTCTGCGGCTATCTTCCGCTCGCCATTCGCGCCGCGGGGAGCCTGCTCGCGATCAGGCCGCATCAGGAGCCGAAGGACTACGCGGACAAGCTCGCGGACCGGCGGACCCGCCTGGCGGCGATCGGCCGCAAGGGGGTGGAGCTGAGCGTCGAAGCCTGCTTCAACCTCAGCTACCAGGACCTGGAGCCGGAAACCGCGGCCGTCTTCCGCAAGCTCGCCGTCTTCCCGGGATCTTTCGATGCCGCTGCCGAGGAAGCCGTCTGTGGCGATCCCGGACAGGTGCGGCTCGATGATCTGCTGGAGCACAGCCTGGTCGATTACATCGCGGAGACCCGGCGCTTTCACCTCCAGAGCCTGGTCAGCATCTTCGCTGACTCCCATCTGGGCGAAGACGAGCGCGAGACCGCCTCCTCGCTCCACGCCCGTCACTATGCGGAGGGGCTGCACGTTGCCCACGAGCTCTTCCACCGTAAAGGCGGAGGCCTCCAGCAGAGCCTCGCATGGTTCGACCTGGAGCAGAGCAACATCCTCCAGGGACAGGCCTGGGCCGAACGCCGAGCCAAGACCGACGACGTCGCCGCCGCGCTGTGTATCGATTACGCGCTGGAAGGTGAAAACCTGATCCGCATGCGCCTCCATCCCAAGGAGCGCGTCCGCTGGATCGAATCAGCGCTCGCGGCCGCACAGCGGCTGAAGAGGCGCGTAGAGGAGTGCCGGCTGCTGGGCCACCTGGGCTGCGTCTATCAGGATACGGGCGATCTCCCCCGCACCGCCGAGCTCCATGAGAAACAGCTCCAGCTCGCCCGGGAGATTCCCGACCGGCAGCAGGAAGGGCTCGCGCTCTCTCACCTGGGCTCAGTCAAGCTCTTCAGCGAGACCGAGCCCGCGATCGAGCTGCTCACGGAAGCGCTGGGCATTTTTCGCGACCGCGGCAACCGCTACCATGAAGGAAGCACTCTGAACCATCTCGGTAGCGCGTATACCCAGCTCGGCGACTATCCGAAAGCGATCGAGTATCACGAGCGGCAACTGTCCATCGCGCGGGACCTCGAAGACCTGCGCGGCCTGGGCAAGGCCCTCAACAACCTGGCGAACGCATACTGGTACCAGGGGAAGCTCCACCGCGCCCGCGAGCTCTATGAAGAGCGGGTAAAGGTTGCCGGCGAGATCGGACACCGCAACGGGATTTCAGGCTCGCTCGGCAATCTCGCGCTGACCCATACGGCCTTGGGCCGCCCCCGTCAGGCGCTCGAGCTGTGTACGCAGGCACTCGCGATCAGCCGGGACATCGGTGACCGCCAAGGGGAGAGCGTGCAGCTCGAAGCTCTTGCCGGCGCCCGGTTCGCCATGGGCGAATTGGACAGCGCGATCAAAAACCAGGAGAAGGCCATCGAGATCTTCAAGGAGCAGAGCAACCGAAGCTACGAGGGCACGGCTCGGGGCGAGCTGGCCGACATGTACCTGGCGTTGGGCGATCCGCGGCGGGCTCTGGACCTCGGCGACGCCGCGCTGGCCATTGCCGAGGAGGGTCGCTCGGACTACGACCGCGCCCACGCCCTGGTGGTCCAGGGAAAGGCCCGCCTCGCTCTCGGCGATCCCGGCCACGCGGCCGAGCTCTGCGACAAGGCTCTGGACCTCTTCCGCGACAAGGGCAGCCGCCAGGGTGAGTGCACTGCGCTCGTGTCCCTCGGCAGCGTCCGGCTCGCCCAGGGAGACGCCCGCGAGGCGATCGACCTCCTGGAGAAAGCTCTCGTCATCAGCCGCGACATCGGCACCCGCCGCGACGAGAGTCGCGCGCTCCACGAGACAGGGAAGGCCCACCTCGTCCTCGGCGACCCTCTACAGGCCGCCAGCTCCCACCGTCAGGCGCTGGAGATCGCCCGCGAGGTCGGAGACCGTCTGATCGAGGGCGAGGCTCTCCTGAGTCTGAGCCGGGCGCTCGACCAAGGGGGCGATTCCGACCAGGCCGCCGTGCAGGCCGAATCCGCGCAGGCCGCCTTCGAGCAGATCCGCCACTACGCCAAGGCTTCGGAAGCCCGCGAATGCCTCTCCCGGCTACGGGCAGCCGCGACGCGATAAGATCGCGAAGAGCAGCAGGAAAAATTCATGGTTCGAAGCCCGGGAGCCTGTCTTCTCCCTCTCGCGTTCGCCCTCGTCCTCGCGGCCGGCCTGGCCCAGGGGACGGAGATCGTCTCCAAGGGAAACCCCGCGCCGGCCAATCACATCAGCGGAGTCCCCACGGTCGCCCCGATCAGCGCGGACGGCCGGTTCATCGCCTTCGTCAGCCTGGCCTCCAACATCGTCTCCGGCCAGACCGACGGTACCCTGACCGCCGACGTGTTCCTCTACGACGTGGATTCGGGGACTACGGTGCTGGTGAGCCACACCCCGAGCTCGACCACCACGACGGTCAACGCCGCCTCCGCCGGCCCGGTCATCAGCGCGGACGGCAATTACGTCGCCTTCTTCAGCAGCAGCGGCGTCCTCGTCTCCGGCCAGTCGGACGCCAACGGCACCTACGACCTGTTCCTCTACAGCCGGCAGGACGGGACCGTGACTCTGGTGAGCCACGCCAGCGGCTCCCCGCTCACGGCGGGCAACGGGGCCTCCAGCGGCGCCTTCTTCGATTCCAGCCTCAGCTCCGACGGCCGCTACGTGGCCTTCGAGAGCGTCGCGTCGAACCTGGTCGCCGGCCAGACCGACTTCAACAGCGCTCCGGACGTCTTCTTGTATGACAGGACCACCGGGACCTCGGTCCTGGTGAGCCGCGCCAGCGGATCGACGACCACCACGGGCAACGGGACCTCCAAGGAACCCCGGATCAGCACCGATGGCCGCTACGTCGTCTTCCGCAGCACCGCCACGAACCTGGTGGCCGGGCAGACGGACGCCAACGGCGGCGACGACGTGTTCCTCTTCGACCGCGACACCGGGACGCTCACCCTGGTGAGCCACGCCCAGGGCTCGGCGGTCACCGCGGGCAACGGAACCTCCCAGAACCCCAGGATCAGCGCGGACGGCAACTACGCCGCCTTCACGAGCGCGGCCACCAACCTCGTCTTCGGCCAGACCGATCCCATCGCCTCGTCGTCGGACGTCTTCCTCTACCAGCGCGCCTCGGGGGGCGTCGCCTTGGTGAGCCGCTCGGCCGCCTCGGTCACGACCGTGGGGAACGGCTCGTCGAACGCTCCCGACCTCAGCGCCGACGGCCGCTTCGTGGCCTTCTCCAGCATCGCGACCAACCTGGTAGCCGGCCAGGCGGACACCAACGGAAGCCTGGACGTCTTCCTCTACGACCGGACCTCCCTGACCACCACGCTGGTGAGCCACGCGGCGTCCTCGTCCACGACGACCGGCCAGTCCTGGTCGCAGGAGCCGCGGATCAGCGTGGACGGCAGCCGGATCGCCTTCCGGAGCAACGCTGGAAACCTGATCCCCGGCCAGACCGGCTCCAGCGGCAGCAACGGGAACATCTTCTTCTGGGACCGCCTGACAGGAGTCATCGGGCTCGCCAGCGGCTCGCTCGGCTCGGCCACCAAGACCAGCAACTCGGACTCCTACTCGCAGACGCCCGACGCCGACGGCAGCCACATCGCCTTCAGCAGCCTCTCCACGGACCTCGTCGCGGGCGACACCAATAGGTTCCAGGACGTCTTCCTGTACGCCCCTTTCAAGCCGGCCGACTTCTACACCGTCACGCCCTGCCGGCTGCTGGACACCCGCGACCCTCAGGACGGCCCGGCCCTGACCTCCGGCGCCGTCGCGACGGTGATCGTCCACGGCTCGTGCGGCATTCCGGCCACGGCGACTTCGGTCTCCCTCAACGTGACCGCGGTCCAGGCGACCGGATCGGGCCAACTCACGCTCTTCCCCGGAGACCAGGGTCAGCCGCCGACCAGCACGATCCACTACGCGGCGGGCCAGACCCGGGCCAACAACGCCATCCTCCCCCTCGCCTCGGACGGGGCAGGAACACTCAAGATCGCTCCCTTCGTGGAGGGCGGCGGCACGGTGCACGTGATCCTCGACGTCAACGGGTATTTCGAGCCAGAGGCCCCGACCTTCTTCCAGTGAGAGCCCTCACCCCCTGGCCCCCTCTCCCGGAGGGAGAGGGGGAAAACACATCAGAAATCGTTGTTTTTTGAGCCTTTTCCAGGATTTTCACCCCTCTCCCTCCGGGAGAGGGGCCGGGGGTGAGGGCCCGCGGGGCGCCAGCTCGGCCAGCGCGCGGGCGGCGCACTGCCCGCACTCCAGGAGATGCAGCACGACGCCCGCCTCGAACACCGGGAGCGACTTCAGGAACTGGTCGAGCACGTCCGGCAGGAGATGCCCCGCAGCGGGAGCTTCTTCTGCGGGCTCGGAACGCTCGTCCATGACGCTGCACAGGATGCACTGACAGATTCTCTCTGTCAAGCGGTTTTGCGCGTATTTGCGGAACGTACATCCAAAGATCGGAACGAGGTGCAAACGCTGGCCGCCAAGGACGGCCCGGATCGCCGGCCGGAAATCGCCGGCCGGAAATCCTCCTCCGGAAAGACGGGCGCACACTAGGTGCGGCAATTCCGCGGGCAGCCCGCCAATCCAGGCCGGATCTGCCCCGCGGGCGAGGAGGGTAGGATGTCGCGCAAAAAAAGAACCGGAATCACGCTGGCGCTCGCCCTGGCGGCGGCGCTCCTCCTGTCCCCGGGCGCCGCTCAGGCCGGAGCCCTGGAGGCCCCGGCTGCGTTCGAGGACTGGAGCCAGCTCTGGACGCGCGTGCTCGGCTGGCTCGGCCTCGGCGATCCCGCCGGCGGGCTGTCGTACGTCCACAGCGGGTCGGACTCGGGCCCCCGCACCGATCCCAACGGGGGACCGAAGGCCACGGGGGATGACGGTCCCCGCACCGACCCGAACGGCGGCGCGCAGGCTTCGACGGACGATGGTCCCCGCATCGACCCGAACGGCTAGCCCTCACCCCCTGGCCCCCTCTCCCGTCACCGGGAGAGGGGGAAAACAGGGACAGAGCCCGTTCTCGTCCGTGGGATAATGCGTCCACTCTGAGCAGCTCTTGCGGAGGGGCGGCATGAGACATCTGGTGGCGGAGGAGATCGCGGGGTTTCTGGCGGGCCGGGCGCAGGACGGAGCCCGGGTGCTGGCGCATCTGCTCGCCGGCTGCGAGCGGTGCCTCAAGCGGGTGATCGCCGCGGCTCCGCCTCAGCTCTGGGACGAGGAGGCCGAGGAGCGGGACGGCGGGCCGGTGGACGCCTATGACGAGCCCATGGACCGGGCCTGGAAGGTCCTGCGCGGGGGCCGGGCGCGGGCCCGCAGGGACCTGGAGCGCTTCACGCGAGGATTGGAGGCGGCGCGCGCCAAGGGGCTCCTCGGCATGAAATGGTCGGAGATCGCCGCGCTCCGCGGCTGGCCCTACGTCCAGATCCTCCTCGAGCTGAGCTTCGAGGAACGCTACCGCGATCCGCGGGAGATGCTCCAGTTGGCGGACAGCGCCCGGTCCGTGGCCGAGGAGCTGGACCCGGAGGTCTACGGCGAATCCTTCGTGGCCGACGTCCAGGCCCGCGCCTGGGCCGAGCTCGGCAACGCCCGCCGCGTCAACGAGGACTACCCGCGCGCCGACGCCGCGCTGGCCGAGGCCCGCAGGCGCGCGGAGCAAGGCACCGGCGACGTGCTGCTGTGGGCGAGGATCGACGAGCTTGAGGCTTCCCTGAGACGCGCGCAGCGGCGGTATCCCGAAGCGCTCGCGCTGCTCGACTCGGTGGTCCAGCGCTACCGGGAGATCGGCGATCTCCACCTGGCAGGCCGGGCTTCGATCATCAAAGGGACGATCACGCAGATCGACCCACGGGAGGCGGCCGGATTCCTGCGGGAGGGACTGTCGCTGATCGACACGGAGCGCGATCCACAGCTCGTCGCGGTCGGCGAGCAGGCCCTCCTGGATGCGCTCGTGGACGCCGGCGAGCTCGGACAGGCCGGCCAGCTCCTCCTCGAAGGCGGGCTGCGGAAGAGGCTGGGGGCCGATCCTCCCAATCTGCTCCGCCTCCGCTGGGTCGAGGGGAAGATCCAGGCCGGCCGCGGCCGGCTCGCCAGCGCCGAGAGGATCTTCCGCGAGGTCCGGGCCAGCTTCTGCCAGAAGGGGCTGCACTATGTTGGCGGGGTGGTTGGGATGGACCTCGCCGGGGCGCTGCTGCGGCAGGACAAGCAGCAGGAGGCCGGCGAGTTGGCGGAGGAACTGTTCGCGACGTTCGAGGACCTGGGGATCCAGCCCGAGGCCACGCGGGCGCTCCACTTCTTCCACATCGTCTGCCGGGAGCGTGCGGCCACGCCGGCCATCGCCGCCCGCGTCGGCTCCTTCCTCAAGAGGCTGGAGTCGGAGCCGGGGCTCCGCTTCGAGCCGGAGGCGATGCTCGGGTAGGTCGCCTGTTCCTCGGGACGACCTGTCCGCTCCTCGGGACGAGTCACCCGCTCCCTGGGACGACCCGTCCGGACCCTCGGGACGAGTCACCCGCTCCCCGGGACGACCCGTCCGGACCCTCGGGACAACTCATCCGCTCCTCGGAACGAGTCGGCCCTCCGTGCTCCGGCGTCAGGTCGCGCCCGGGTCCGGAGAGGTGGGCCGCTCGGGGTCCGCTGCGGAGCCGAGCAGCCCCAGGCGCATCAGCACGCGGATGACCTTGGCGTCGAAGTCCGCGTCCTGTCCGGCGGCGTCCGGCGCTCCGCTCTGCGGGTAGGCCAGGCCGAACAGCTCGCTCCACTCGATCCCGAGGGCGTCCGCGATCATCAGCATGTGCCGCACCTGGAGCGTGACCTGTCCCTTCAGCACCTTGTGGAACAGGGAGTCGGCCACTCCCGTCTGCTGCTCCAGGGAGCGGATCGAGCGTCCTTTCTGCCGCGCAAGCGAAGCCAGGAGCCGGGCCAGCCGGAGCGTCTCCTGCCCGTAACGGTCTTCGCCGTCCTGCGCGCCGGTCATGGCCGGAGTATACCTCTGGCGGACGGTGCGGACACGGTGGGATGATGAGCCCGCATGACAGGGCTGATCCGGCTGGCGGTGGCGGACGACGGGCCGGCGCTGGCGGCGATCTACGCGCCCGCGGTGGCGCAGGCGACCTCGTTCGAGCTCCAGGCTCCCGACGGCGCGGAGATGGCACGGCGCGTCACCAGGCTGACCGCCCGCACTCCCTGGCTCATCTGCGAGGACCGCGGCGAGGTCGCCGGCTACGCCTACGCGAGCCCGCACCGGGACCGGCCGGCCTACCAGTGGTCGGTCGAGGTCTCCGCCTACGTGCGCGGTGACCGGCAGCGCGCCGGGATCGGCAGCGCACTCTACGAGTCTCTCTTCGCGGTCCTGGCCCTCCAGGGCTTCCGCAACGCCTACGCGGGCGTCACCCTGCCGAACCCGGCAAGCGTCGGCCTCCACACCGCTCTCGGCTTCACCCCTGTCGGCGTCTACCGCGGCGTGGGCTACAAGGCGGGCGCGTGGCACGACGTGGCCTGGTTCGAGCGGCCGCTGGCTTCGCGCGTAGCGGACCCGCCGCCGCCCCGGCCGCTTCCTGAGGTGCTCGAGACCGCCGGCTTCCGGGAGGCGCTGAGGACCGGCCTGCGCTCTCTTCGCCTCGACCGGTGATAACATCCCGGGAACTGTCGCCGAAAACTCCGGGGAGTTGCTGATGTCTTCAGGTCACTCTGTGCGCCGTTCGTCCGTCCTGTCCATCGCCGTCCTTCTCGCCGTCCTGGGGGCCGCCGGAGCTTCCGCATCCGGCCCGGTCGAGCTGATCTCCCAGGCCGATCCGGTCCTCGCGGCCAAGGCCATGGGGATCAGCGAGGGCGCCTCGGTGAGCGCCGACGGGCGGTACGTCGCCTTCGCCAGCACGTCGCCCAACCTCGTGGCGGGGCAGAACGACGGTAACAACTGGTACGACGTCTTCCTCCGGGACCGGGTCTCCGGGACGGTGACCCTGGTGAGCCGCAGCAGCGCCTCGGCCACCCGGACCGGCAACGCGCCCTCGATCCTGCCGAGGATCAGCGCCGACGGCAACTGGGTGGTGTTTGTCAGCGAGGCGACCAACCTGGTCGCCGGGCAGGTGGACGGCATAGGGCTTGGATTCGGCATCGTCGACGTGTTCCTCTGGGAACGGGCCACAGGCGCCATGATCCTGGTGAGCCGCTCCGCTTCCTCCGCGGTCACCGCGGGCAACAACAGCGCGATCGCCGCGGTCTCCCTGAGCGCGGACGGCGCGTATGTGGCGTTCCAGAGCCTCGCCACGAACCTGGTCGCCGGGCAGACCGACACCAATACGTTCTCCGACGTCTTCCTCTACGACCGGGCGGCCGGCACCACGGCCCTGGTCAGCCATGCGAGCGGCTCTCTCACGACGGCGGGGAGCGCGACCTCCAGCGCTTCGGAGATCAGCGCGGACGGCAGGTACGTCGTCTTCAGCAGCCAGTCCACGGATGTGGTCGCCGGCCAGACCGATACCAACGGTCTCAATGACATCTTCCTCTACGACCGGACGACCGGGACGAACGTTCTGGTCACTCACGCCAGCGGCGCCGCCGTCACCGCGGCCGACGGGTTCTCCTTCGCCCCGGCGATCAGCGCCGACGGCCGCTGGATCGCCTACGGCAGCGGCGCGACGAACCTGGTCGCCGGCCAGACCGACGGCGGCGCCTCGAGCAATGTCTTTCTCTACGACCGGACGGCCGGCTCGTCGGTTCTGCTCACCGGCGCGAACGGCTCCGCCACCACGGAGGCCAACAACGCCTCCGGCGATCCGTCGATCAGCGCGGACGGCGCCACCATCGCCTTCTACAGCCTCGCCACAAACCTGGTCGCCGGCCAGACGGACGCCAACAGCGCGAGCGACGTCTTCCTCTATACCGGGGGCACGCTGACGCTGCTGAGCGGCGCGAGCGGCTCCGCCACCGCCACCGCCAACGGCGCGTCCCTGGACCCCGTGGTCAGCTCCGACGGCAGCCGGATCGCCTTCACCAGCGCCGCGACCGACCTGCTGTCCAACTCCAGCGACACCAACAGCGCCACCGACATCTTTCTCTATACCCGGTCGACCGGGAACCTGGACCTGGTGAGCCACCACGGGCCTCTCATCTCCATCACAGGACCCGCCAAGCCCGCGCTGCCGGCCGTCACCGGGAATGGGGCCTCCTCGGCGCCCGCGCTCAGCGCGACCGGCGGCCATGTCGCCTTCACCAGCCTGGCGACCGACCTGAACGGGCAGAGCGACACCAACGGCGGCTCGGACGTCTTTCTCTATCCGGGCGCGGGCACGGACATCCTGGCGGTCTCCTTCAGCCCCGCCGTCTCGTCGGTGACAACGGACGGGCTCAGCGCGGTCAACAGCGGCAGGGTGCTCAGCGCCGACGGGCGCTACGTCACCTTCTACTCCACGGGCGGCAATCCCGTCGCGGGAATGACCAACGCCAACGGCGACAACGGCGACGTCTACCTGCGCGACCGGGCCGCGGGCACGACGACTCTGGTGAGCCGCAGCGCGGCTTCGGCGACCACCACCGGCAACAACCAGTCCCAGCAGATGTCCCTCAGCGCCGACGGCGCCTGGGTCGTCTTCGAGAGCTACAGCAACGACCTGGTCTCCGGGATCGACCCGGGACCGTCGTTCGGGGACCCTGACGTCTTCCTGTTCGACCGGGCCGCGGGGACGAACCTCCTGGTGAGCCACGCCCCGGGCCAGCCCACCCGGTCCGCCGAGGGCTTCAGCAACAAGGCGGCGATCAGCGCCGACGGCGCCTACGTCGCCTTCTCCAATCTGGCGGGGAATGTCGTCTCCGGCCTGACGGACGGCAACTCGGCCTTCGACCTGTTCCTGTACAGCCGCGCGAGCGGCGAGTCGGTCCTGGTGAGCCGCAACAGCGCCTCGCCGACGACCACCGGGAACGGACCCTCCGAGCTGCCCGCGCTCAGCGCTGACGGCCACTACGTGGCCTTCCTCAGCAAGGCGACCGACCTGGTGGCGGGCCAGACAACGAACAACTCCGACTACAACGTCTTCCTCTTCGACCGCGTGGCCGGCGCGACCACGCTGGTGAGCCACGCGAGCTCGTCGGTCACGGCGACCGGCAACGCGGGAGCGCCGAGCCAGCAGACCCTCTATCAGCCGGCCGTCAGCGCCGACGGCAACTACGTGGCCTTCACCAGCCGCGCGACCGACCTCATCGCCGGCCAGACCGATACCAACAGCGGCGACGACGTCTTCCTCTGGGAGCGGGCGACGGGGACCATCACCCTGGTAAGCCGGGCGAGCGCCTCCGCCACCACGGCGGGCAACGCGGCCTCCGATTTCCCCTCGATCAGCGCCGACGGCCGGTACGTCGTCTATGAGAGCGACGCGAGCGACCTGGTCCCCGGCCAGTCGGACGCCAACAGCGCCTACGACGTCTTCCTCTACGACCGGATCACCGGGACCACGGCCCTGGTAAGCCACGCGCCCGGCTCGGCCACGGTCACGGGGACAGGCTCCTCCTACCAGCCCGTGATCAGCGCCGACGGCACGGCGGTCGCCTTCCACAGCAGAAATTCCTTCCTGGCCGCCGGACAGACCGACGGCAACGGCTCCGTGGACGTATTCCTCTACGACCGGCTCTCGGGCACCACGCGCCTGCTGAGCCACGCCGCCGGCTCGGCGAGCACTGCCGCGAACGGGGGCTCCGGATTCGTCCAGATCAGCGCGGACGGCGGGACCGTCGCCTTCAACAGCCTCGCCACGGACCTCGTCGCCGACGACTACAACCTCCAGACGGACGTCTTCGTCCACTCCCGGGCCGGCCTGGACTACTTCACTCTCCTCCCTTGCCGGCTCCTCGACACCCGATACCCCCAGGACGGCCCCGCCTTCGCCTCGGGCGTGGCCGAGGTCCTGGCGCTGCAGGGCGCCTGCGGCATTCCCGCGACGGCCAAAGCGGTGGCGCTCAACGTCACGGCCCTGCAGGCGACCGGAGCGGGCTACCTGGCCCTGTTCCCGGGGGACTTCCTGTTCCTGCCGATCACCAGCACGATCAACTTCCCGGCCGGCGCGAGCCGGGCCAACAACGCCATCATTCCCCTCGCGGGAGACGGCGCCGGCGCCCTGGCGGCCCTCGCCGTCGTGAGCGGCGGCGGCACGGTGCACGTGATTCTGGACGTCGTGGGGTATTTCCAGTGACGGACACGGTTTTCCCCTTCTCTCACACCTTTAGAGAGGAACCTTCAACAAAATTCTTTGGAGGAAAAGGGAGACCCATGTCCAGAAACCGTTGTCTTTTCATCTGTCTGATCCTGAGCGCCCTGGCGATCTCTGCGATCCCCGCGGCGGCCCAGGGAATGGCCGACATGATCGTGCGCACCGAAATGACGGAGCAGCAGTGGGTGGTCCGCGACGAGAAGCTGGACGCCAGCTTCTGCAGCGTCATCGAGGGGGGCGTCACCCCCGGCCTGCGCCGCCTGGTCCGCTTCACGGTCGGCACCGCCAACATCGGCGACGCCGACATCCACGTCGGCGACCCGCGCGAGCACTACGCGGCCAACGACGGCCTGTTCGAGCTCGCGACCTGCCACGGCCACTTCCATTTCCGCAACTACGCCCTCTACCAGCTCATCGATCCGCGGACGGGCAAGGTCTGGCGGGCCGCCAAGGCGGGCTTCTGCATGCTCGACACCGACCCCAATCCGAACTCGCTGACCGGCGATCCGCCGCGCAACCCCCAGTACCGGTCGTGCGGCGACCTGATCCACCCAGGCAACCAGGGGATCAGCCGCGGCTGGACGGACACCTACCGCTTCTTCCTCGGCGGCCAGTACTTCGTCCTTGACGGCGGCGACGGCCAGGATCCGGTGCCTCCGGGCGAGTACATCATCCGCATCACCGCCAATCCGGCCTTCCGGGCCCGCGGCGGCGAGCCCTGCCGGGCGCTCGACTCCGCCACCGGCCTCTGCCACAACTTCGCCGAGTCCGACTACACCAACAACGTCGGCGAGGTGCGGATCACGATCCCCGCGCACGTCGGCCGCGAAGGCCACGGCCCCCTGGCCGGCACCGAGCCTCTGGGCAAAGAGCCCGCCGAGCACTAGAGTCTCCGCTCCGCCCCGTCCGGTCGAGCAGCCGGGCGGGGCTCCGCTCCAGGCATCGAGTTTGCACACAGCCGCCAAAACGAAATCGTCCCCAGCCGTCTCGGAGGGGCGAAAAAGGGAGGCGGTCGGCGGCGCGACTCGCACAGAGATCACAGCCGCCGCCGGGCGATTGAAAATGACAGATTCCCAAGGCTTCGATCGGGCATCGACCGGCATCGAAGGGCTCGACCATATTCTCGGCGGAGGGTTTCCCCGCCACCGGATGTACCTGATCGAAGGGGACCCCGGGGTCGGCAAGACCACGCTGGCCCTGCAGTTTCTCCTCGAAGGAGTGCGCCAAGGAGAGGCGGGCGTCTACGCCACCCTCTCGGAGACGGAAGAGGAGCTGCGGGACGTGGCGCGCTCCCATGGCTGGTCTCTGGACGGGATCAGGATCTGCGAGCTGCAGACCTCCGAGGAGAGCCTGAAAGCCGACTCCCAGTACACTCTCTTCCACCCTTCGGAGGTGGAGCTCTCGGAGACCACGAAGACGGTGCTGGACATCGTGGAGCAGGTCCGCCCCCAGCGGGTGGTCTTCGACTCGCTCTCCGAGATGCGGTTGCTCGCCCGCGACTCGCTGCGCTACCGCCGGCAGATCCTCGCTCTCAAGCACTACTTCACCGGCCGGAGCTGCACCGTGCTGCTGCTCGACTACGGCAGCGAGCGGGCGGGGGACTTCCAGCTCCAGACCCTGACCCACGGCGTGATGCGCCTGGAGCAGCTCGCTCCCGAGTACGGCGGCCAGCGCCGGCGGATGCGGATCCAGAAGATCCGCGGCATCCAGTTTCTAGCGGGCTATCACGACTACCTGATCGACAGGGGAGGACTGAAAGTCTTCCCGCGGCTCGTGGCCGCTCAGCACCACCGGGAATTCGCGCGAGAGCCGATCGCGAGCGGCGTTGCGGAGCTCGACGCGCTCCTCGGCGGCGGGCTCGACCGCGGCACCAGCACGATGGTTCTCGGCCCCGCCGGCGTGGGCAAGTCGACCCTGGCCGCCCAGTACGTTTTCGCGGCGGCGTGCCGGGGAGAGCGGTGCGCCGTCTACACCTTCGACGAGTCGCCCACCACCTGGATCGAACGCGGCGAGCGTCTCGGCATGCGGCTCCGGGAGCACCGGGACTCCGGCCGGATCACCATCCGCCAGGTCGACCCGGCCGAGATGGCGCCCGGCGAGTTCGCCGACGACGTGCGGCGCCAGGTCGAGGACGGGATGGCCGGCCTGGTGATCGACAGCCTGAACGGCTACCGCAACTCCATGCCGGAGGAGCGCTACCTGACGCTTCACCTGCACGAGCTCCTCTCGTACCTCAACCAGCAGGGGGTGATGACCCTGATGATCATGTCGCAATCCGGCATCCTCGGCGCGGACGTGGAGTCGCCGGTCAATCTTTCCTATCTTGCCGATACGGTGGTCCTGCTGCGCTACTTCGAGGCGTTCGGACAGGTCCGGCAGGCCATCTCGACGGTCAAGAAGAGGACCAGCCCGCACGAGCACAGCATTCGGGAGCTGCAGATCAGCGACCATGGGCTGCGCCTCGGGCGCGAGCTGCGGGAGTTCCAAGGCGTGCTCTCGGGCCAGCTCCAGTATACTGGCGACGCGCAGCCTCTGATGGGCAACAACGCCAATGCGTGACACAACCAATGCCTGACGCGCCGCAGGAAGAGAGAATCCTCATTCTGGCCCCCACCGGGCGCGACGCCGTGCTGGCGTGCCAGGTCCTCTCTCAGGCCGGCCTGTCGTCCTTCGCCTGCGCGGATGAAAAGGCGCTCTACGACGAGGTCCAGGCAGGCGCCGGCGCCGTCATCCTGGCCGACGAGGCTCTCCACCCCTGGACCCTCCAGGCGCTGACGCAGATGATCGAGGCCCAGCCCCCCTGGTCGGACCTCCCCCTGATCGTCTTCACCCGGAGCGGCGACACGAGCGAGACGATCCTCGCGTCGCTGGGGCCGATCAGCAACGCCACCATCCTCGAGAGACCGGTTCGCGTCAACACCCTGCTCAGCTCCGTCCAGGCGGCCCTGCGCGCCCGCCGGCGGCAGTACGAGGTGCGCGACCTGCTGCAGCGGCAGGCCGAGGCGGACCGCCGCAAGGACGAGTTCCTCGCCCTGCTCGGCCACGAGCTGCGCAACCCCCTGGCCGCTATCCGGAACTCGCTCTGGGTGCTGGACGCGGCCGGATCGAACGGAGAGCAGGACGTGCGGCAACGCGAGGTGATCGACCGGCAGACGCGCCACCTGGTGCGCATGGTGGACGATCTGCTGGACGTCTCGCGGGTGACCCTGGGCAAGATCATCCTCAAGCACCAGGTGGTCGATCTGAAGGAGGCCCTGGACCGCTGCCTGAACGAGCTCGGGATGGCCGCGCTCGCCGCCAGCCACGGCCTGACGCTCGACGTCCGGTCCGAGCCCGCGCTGGTCGACGGCGACCCCGTCCGCCTGGAGCAGGTGATTTGCAATCTGATCCAGAACGCCATCAAGTACACCCCGCGCGGGGGCCGGATCGAGGTCTCCGTGGCGCCCGAGGAGGGGCAGGGGGCCGTGCGGGTGTGCGACAGCGGCGTCGGGATCTCTCCCGAGATGCTGCGCAAGATCTTCGAGCCGTTCACCCAGGTGGAGAGCTCGCGGACGCGCTCGGAGGGGGGGCTCGGGCTGGGGTTGCCGCTGGTGCGCAGCCTGATCGAGATGCACGGCGGGACGGTGGAGGCTTCCAGCCAGGGGCCGGGATGCGGCAGCGAGTTCGTCGTCCGCCTGCCGCTCAGGAAGGCGGACGGAACCGCGCAACAGGCTCCTCCCAGGAAGCCCGCCGGCAAGAGCGGCACCTGGCCCAGGGTCAGGATCCCCGGCGATGCCAACCGCGTGCTCCAGGTCCTCGTCGTCGAGGACAACCAGGACGGCCGCGAGTCGCTGCGCGAGCTGCTGGAGATCTGGGGGCACCGCGTGGAGATCGCCGAGAACGGCTTCCAGGGGGTGGAGAAGGCGCTGGCGCTCCAGCCCGACGTGGCGCTGATCGACATCGGCCTGCCGGGCATGGACGGCAACGAGGTGGCGCGGCAGATCCGCGCCGCCTTCGGCACCGACCACATGTCGCTGATCGCGATGACCGGCTACGGCCAGCCGGACGACCGCCGGCGCGCCCTGCAGGCGGGGTTCGACACCTATCTCGTCAAGCCGGTCGATCCCGCCTACCTGTCCCGCCTGCTCGACGAGACGAAACCGCGGGTGTCCTCACCCCTCTGAGCCCTCACCCCCCGGCCCCCTCTCCCACCCCCTCCCGTCCATCCGGGAGAGGGGGAGAAAAGCAGCTCGTATCAAGTACCCCCTCTCCCGGTCGGGTGGGAGGGGGTGGGAGAGGGGGTTAGGGGGTGAGGGGCCACCTACACGTTGAACGTCTGCCAGCGCGCCAGCAGGACCAGCACGAACGGGATCAGGTTCGTGTTGACCAGGTCCTTGGCGCTGGCGAGCCAGTCGTAGCCGTCGCGCAGGTCGAAGACCTCCATGAGCACCGAGACGATCAGGCCGGGGATGAGCGCCTGGAACGAGGAGAGCTTGCGCCGGAACAGGATCAGCGCCAGCAGCAGGCAGAGGAAGCCGATATAGATGTGGATGGCGTCCTTGGTCAACGGCAGGATCGCCAGCCATCCGAGCTTGAAGAGTTGATAGTTGGACTGCATAGCGCCCTGACAGCCTATCGCATCCCCGGCGGCGCTGTCAGATCTTCCGCCCCTTCCAGCGCCCCCGGCGGAAGGCCAGCATGCCGGCCACGGCGAGCATCGACTCGGCGATGGCGATCGCCCAGAAGACCCCGGACGCCTCCATGCCGAGCGGCCGGGCGAGGGTCCAGGCGAGCGGGATCTGGAACAGCCAGTAGCAGCAGAAGTTGATCCAGGTGGGCGTCCAGGTGTCGCCGGCGCCGTTAAAGGCCTGCACCATGACCATGCCCCAGGCGTAGAAGGGATAGCCGTAGCTGATCAGGCGCAGGCATTCGACCCCGTAGCGCAGGACCTGCGGATCGGAGGTGAAGAGCCCGACCACCGGCTCGGCGAAGACGATGAAGAACACTCCCACCGAGCCCAGGAAGAGCATGTTGTAGAGGCCGGTCCGCCAGACCGACAGCTCGGACCGGTCCGGCCGCCCCGCCCCCAGGTTCTGCCCCACCAGGGTGGCCGCGGCGTTGCTCATCCCCCAGGACGGCAGGATGGTGAACATGACGACGCGCAGGGCGATGGTGTAGCCGGCCACGGCGGCGCTGCCGAAGAGCGAGATGATCCGCACCAGCCCGACCCAGCTCGCCGTGGCGATCAGGAACTGGAACATGCCCGGCCCGGAGACCCGCAGCAGGCGCCCCATGACCGCGGGATCGAGCCGCAGGTGCTGCCACCGGATCGTCAGCCGGCCGTGGCTCCGCGCCAGCGCCGCCACCTGGTACGCGACCCCCAGGCCGCGCCCGATCGTGGTGCCGACCGCCGCGCCGGTGACCCCCAGCTCGGGGAAAGGTCCCAGGCCGAAGATGAAGCACGGCCCGAGGAGGATGTTGAACAGGTTGGCGAGCCAGAGCGAGCGCATGGCGATCGCCGGATCGCCCGCGCCGCGGAACACCGCGTTGACCAGGAAGAGGAGGAAGACCGTGGCGCTCCCGCCGAACATGATCGCGGTGTAGCTCCGGCCCGTGGCGATCACCGACTCCGAGGCGCCGAGCAGGCGGAGCAGGGTCGGCGCCTCGAACACCCCGAACAGGCTGATGGGGACGGCGATCAGGACACCCAGGCCGATGGCCTGCACCGCGGCCACCCCCGCGCCCGGGAGATCCTTCTCCCCGACCCGCCGGGCCACCATGGCCGTGGTCGCCATGCTGAGCCCGATGGCGAGCGCGTAGATCAGGGTGAGGAGCGATTCGGTCAGCCCCACCGTGGCGATCGCGTCCGGCCCCAGCTTGGAGACGAAGAAGATGTCGACGACCGCGAACAGCGACTCCATGACCATCTCGAGGACCATCGGGATGGAGAGGAGGAGGATGGCCCGCCCGATGCTCCCCTGGGTGTAGTCCTGCTGCACGCCGCGTAGCGCGTCGCCCACCGAGCGCCAGAAGCCCGGAGGCGCGTCGGGCGGGAGAGGCGGGCCGGCCGCCTCGGAGGGGAGGGAGTCGAAAGCCATCTCGGGATATTACGATGGGCCGGACGAGGGGCCGGCGCCGGCGTCCGTCTTCAGCGCCACCTCGGTCGGGCTGGGGGCGGTCTCGTCCTTGACCTTCTCTTCGTGGACCTCCGGGACCTTGGCCCAGCGGATCCAGCCGGAGTCGGCGGCGTGCACCGCCGCGGCCTCGGTGTCCGGGACGAGCAGCATGGGCACGCCTTCGTCGCGGATCTCTTTGGCCAGCTCCAGCACCCTGTCGTCGCGGCCGAGCGCCGTGCCGATCCTCCGGATGTAGATGGCGAGGATGCGTCCCGGATACTCGCGGACCACCTGGCGGTAGATCTCGGGGTCCTGCTCGCCGCTGTCACCGATCAGGATGAACCGCAGGTGGGAGTAGAGGTCCAGGATCGGCCGGATGCACCGGAGCTTGTGCTCCGGGCTCGGCGCGTGGAAGAGCTTCCGGCGGTCGAGGCCGAAGTCGCGCAGCAGCAGCGGCCCGCGGGGGATCGACTGCAGCTCCATGAACTCGATCAGCAGGTCGTAGAGGTTCCACGGGCTGCTCGACACGAAGAAGATCGGGTTGTTGCACCCGGGCGTCACCCCCTGGCAGAGCGCGTCGTAGAAGGCGGCCACCCCCTTGAAGGGGAGGCGCGTGCGGGCGTTGCCGAGGAAGACGGTGCGCGCCATGACCAGGCGCTTGGTGACCCCGGTCTCGACCACCGTGTCGTCGATGTCGCTGATCACGCCGAATTCGGCGTCCTGCGGCGGCACCAGGACGGAGCCGGTGGCGCGGACTCCGGGGTAGGCGGGATCGAGCAGCTCGAGGTCGAGATCGTGCCAGAGGCGGCCCGGCTCCGGAGGCGCGGCCGGCCGGGCCTCGATCCGGAAGTATCCCTCCTCGTCGGCAACGACCTCTCCGCTCCATCCCCGGAAGCCAGCCCGCAGGCGCGCGTGCGGCACCTCGTCGCTCTCGAACCGCTTCCACATGTTGCCCAGGTTCTTCCACACCGAGTCCTTCTCCCCGGCCGCGCCGACCGGCTCGTTCTGCAGCACGCGCCCGGAGAGCAGGGCGCGTTCGGACGTGCCGAAGCCACGGTAGGGGAGGATCTGGACCGGATCGTCGCGGTCGAAGCGGCCGGACAGCCGCCGCTTGACCGCGTCATAGCCGCGCTCGGCCGGGTCGGCTAAGCCAAGCAGGGCGCTCTTCCAGCGCGGGTTGTCGGAGTCGCGGCGATCGCTCATCGATCGACGCGGGTTGCAAAATACGGACCCTACAACCGCCGGTGCCGCCCCACCGGGATCGCCCGCCGCACCTTCGCCACCCGCTCCAGGTCGATCTCGGCCACGGCGATTCCCGGACCGTCGGAGGCGACGGCAACGGGCAGGCCCCAGGGGTCGACGATCATGGCGTGACCCCAGCTCGCCTTGAGGCCGGCGTCGTCGTGCTCGCCATGCTGGGCCGGGGCGAGGACCCAGCACTGGTTCTCGATGGCGCGGGCGCGCATCAGGGGCTCCCAGTGGTCCTTGCCGGTCGCCAGGGTGAAGGCGGACGGGATGGCGAGGATCTCGGCCCCCTGGTCCACCATCCGCCGGTAGAGCTCGGGGAAGCGGAGGTCGTAGCAGATCGACAGGCCGAAGCGGCCCAGCGGAGTCTCGGCCACCGTCACCGCGTCCCCCGGCTTGCAGGTCGCCGACTCGGCGAAGCGCACGCCGCCCGGGACGTCCACGTCGAACAGGTGCATCTTCCGGTAGGTGGCGAGGATCTCCCCTTCCGGCGAGAAGAGGACGCTGGTGTTGTAGCAGCGGTCCGCCTCGTCGCTCTTCTCGTTGTACGAGCCGAGCAGGAGGTGGATGCCGAGGCGGCGGGCGAGATCCGCGAAGCGGGCGCAGGTCGGGCCGCCGAGCGGCTCGGCGCGCCGGACCTTCTCTTCGTGAGGCCCGAGGTAGTTGGTGTTCTCCGGCGTGGCCACGAACCGGGCGCCGTAGCCGGCGGCCCTCTCGATCAGGGAGCGGGCGCTCTCCCAGTTGGCCTGTTCGTCGGACGTGCAATTCAATTGGATGGCGGCGGCGAGGAACATGGGCGGTTTTCTAGCACATCCTGACCTTTCTGTGACGGTGGTGCCATAATTCCGTCACTTGCAGGAGCAATCCTGTCAGCGGAAGGGAAAGCGGAAGGAAAAGAGATCCTGGAAACCCTGATCGAAGTCCTCGTCTCGCTCTCGGCGCTCTCGCTGGCGGTGACCCTGCTCGCCGGCCTCGGAGCGCTCCTCTTCCTCTCCCGGCGCCGGAGCCTCGGCGCGGCCGCGCCGGCCCTCTCGATCCTCAAGCCTCTCAAGGGGCTGGACGAGGGGCTCTACGAGAACCTGGCCTCGCTGGCGCGGCAGGACTATCCGCGCTTCGAGCTGATCCTCGGCGCCGAGGACCCGGACGACCCGGCCCTGGCGGTGGCGCGCCGGCTGCGCAACGACTTCCCGGAGGTGGCGATCACCGTGGTGGCGGGCGCCGCTCCCCTCGGCTACAACCCCAAGGTGACCAACCTGGCTTCGCTGGCGCGGCACGCCCGCTATGAGCACCTGCTGATCTCCGACTCCAACGTCCGCGCCCGCCCCGGATACCTGCGCGAGCTGGCTTCCGAGCTGGCCGACGAGCGCGTGGGGCTCGTGGCCAGCGTCATCGCCGGGACTGGCGAGGCGAGCCTCGGGGCGCTGTTCGAGAACCTGCACCTCAACTCGTTCGTCGCCGGATCGGTCTGCGGTGCGCAGCTCGCCGGCCACCCCTGCGTGGTCGGCAAGTCGATGCTGTTCCGGCGCTCCGACCTGGAGGCCCTGGGCGGCTGGAGCGGGGTGCGGGACATCCTGGCCGAGGACTACGTGCTCGGCCGGCGCTTCGCCAAGGCGGGCTTCCGCGTGGCCCTCTCGCGTCACGTGCTGCCGGTCCTCCACGAGCGGCGGCCGGTCTCGGCCTTCCTGGAGCGCCACCTGCGCTGGGCGCAGATGCGCCGGCGGATCTCCCCGGCCTTCTTCGGCGAGCCGCTGCTCAATCCCGTGCCCGCGCTGCTCGGCCTGCTCGCCCTGGCGGCGGCCGGCCAGGAGACCTCCTGGGCGTCGCCTGCCGGCCTGGGCACGGCCGCGCTCCTCGGCGTCGGCCTCAAGGTGGCCGCGGACGCGGCGCTCTCCCGCAAGCTGCGAGGCGAGGCGCCGCGGCTGCGCGATCTGTTCTGGGTGCCGGTCAAGGACGTCCTGATCGCCGGGGTCTGGGTCGCCGGCGCGTTCCGCAGCACGATCTGCTGGCGGGGCCACCGGCTGCGCGTCGGACCTGGGAGCGTGCTCTCTCCGGCCGAAGCCGAGGCGCGGGTGCCCGCGCTGCGGGAGGTGGCATGACGGTCTGGCAGCGGGTGGTCTCGATCGACCAGGCGATGCTCCTGTCGGTGCGGCGCTGGGAGTCGGCGGCCATGACCCGTTTCATGAAGATCCTCACCCGCTTGGGCGATCCCGGCACCTGGTTCGCGGTCGGGCTGGCGCTGATCGCGGCGGGAGGCCCCGGGCCACGCTACGGGGCTCTGCTGGGCGCCGGCGCCTTCTTCGCGGTGGTGCTCTCTCAGCTCCTGAAGCGCGTCTGCTGCCGGACGCGGCCCGACTGCGGCATCACCGGCTTCGCGGCGCTGGCCGAGAACCCGGACTCGTTCTCGTTCCCGTCCGGCCATACCGCGGCCGCGTTCGGCATCGCGGTGGCTCTGGCCGGCGAAGAGAGCTGGCTGGGGATGCTCATGCTGGCGCTCTCCTCCGGCATCGCCGTCTCGCGCGTCTACCTCGGGGCGCACTACCCCCTGGACATCGCCGCGGGAGCGCTGGTCGGCACGCTCTCCGGCCTCGCCGGACGGCTGCTGATCGGCAACGTCCCGCTGATCTCGATGCTCGGCTACACCGTGCTCGGCCTGGCCGGGTAGGCGGGCTGACCCGGCCCGCATCTTGCGTTCACCCTGCCGCGATGGTGAGCCTGCTGCGGCCCGAGCCGCTGACCGAGAAAGTCCCTGTCGCCGCTCCTGTCGTCGCGTCCGTCGCCATGGGCTACGGCCATCTGCGCGCCGCGCACGCGCTCGCCGGGGCCATGGGCGCCGAGGTCGTGCACGTCGACCGTCCGCCCGTAGCGGGTCCGGAGGAGCAGCGCCTCTGGAAGAACTCCCGGCGCCTCTACGAGGTGACCTCGCGCCTCTCCCAGCTCCCGGTGGTGGGCGCGCCCCTGCGCCTGGCTCTGGACAGCCTGACCCACATCCCTCCTCTCTACCCCTACCGCGACCTCTCCGCCCCCACTCTGGAGACGATGTCGCTCGACCGCCTGATCCGCCGCGGGCTGGGGCGCGGGTTGGTCGAGCACCTGCGCGCCACGGGCTCCCCCCTCCTCACGACCTTCTTCGCGTCGGCGATCAGCGCCGACTACTCCGGCTGCGGGCCTGTCTACTGCGTGGTGACGGACGTGGACATCAACCGCACCTGGGTGCCGGTCCACCCGGAGAGCTCGAAGATCATCTACCTGGCCCCCAGCCAGCGGGCCGCGCAGCGCCTGCGGTCCTACGGCGTGGCCAGGGACCAGATCGAGTTCACCGGCTTTCCGCTGCCGCACGAGCTGCTCGGGGGACCTGGCCTCCCGGCGCTGCGGCGCCATCTCGCCGCGCGCCTCGTCCGCCTGGACCGCAAGAAGGTCTTCCGCAGCCAGACCCGCAACGAAATCCACCACTTCCTCGGCGGCCTGCCGGCCGACCAGGAGGGGGTGCCGCCGCTCGCCGTCTTCACCGTGGGCGGGGCCGGCGCCCAGGCGGAGCTGGCCCGGCCGCTCCTGTGCAGCCTCAAGTCCTTGATCGAGGAAGGGAAGCTGCGCCTCTGCCTCGTCGCGGGGATCCGTCAGGAGATCGCCGACCGCTTCCTGCAGTGGGTGCAGGAGGAGGGGCTTGAAAAGGAGCTCGGCCGGGGCGTGAGCATCGTGGTCGCGGAGACGCTGGAGGAGTACTTCCCCCGCTTCAACGCCCTGCTGGCGGAAACCGATATCCTATGGACCAAGCCGAGCGAGATCACCTTCTACGCCGCCCTGGGTATCCCCCTGGTGCTCACCGACCCCGTGGGCGTGCACGAGAGGTACAACCGGCGCTGGGCCATCGAGAACGGCGGCGGCCTGAAGCAGCGCCACCCCGAACACGCCGGCTACTGGATCCGCGAATGGCTGGAGGAGGGGACCCTCGCCGCCGCCGCCTGGTTCGGCTTCCTCCGCCTTCCCAAGTTCGGGCTGTATCAGATCCTGGAACGGGTGGGGGTGCCATCGCGGCCCCTCACCCCCTAACCCCCTCTCCCACCCCCTCCCAGCCCTCCGGGAGAGGGGGAACACGACAAAGGCACGGTCTATCCTGCATTTATCCTGCTTTTCTCCCCCTCTCCCGGTCGGGGGGAGGGGGTGGGAGAGGGGGCCGGGGGTGAGAGGCTCCCCTCACCCCGCCCTCCACCACTGCCACCAAATCCACCTCGCTGAAGCGCCGCGCGAGCGCCGCGCCGGCCTCGCTGAAGACTCGGATGTAGTTGTCGGTGAGCCCGTGCCCCATGCCGTCCTTCGGCTTCTCCCAGAGCACGGTCGCCCGGGTTCCCAGGTGGTCACGCAGGAAGCCGGCCTCGGAGCGCCCGGCCACTGCGATCATCCTCTCCATGCGCTCCCTCTTCTCCTCGGGAGAGACCTGGCCTGGCATCGACGCGGCCTCGGTCCCGGGGCGGGGTGAGAAGGGGAAGACGTGGACCTTGGCGAAGCCCGCGGCGGCCACCGAGGCGAGGCTCTCCGCGAATTCGGCCCCGGTCTCGCCGGGGAAGCCGACGATCACGTCCGTGGTCACGGCCGCGCCGGGGATGGCGGCCCGGACCTTCTCCAGCAGGCGGGCGTAGGACTCCGCGGTGTAGGGCCGGCGCATGCGCCGCAGGGTGGCGGTCGAGCCGCTCTGGAGCGAGAGGTGGAGGTGGCGGCAGAGGCGGGAGTCGGACCACAGGCCGAGCAGCCGTTCGTCGAGGTCCCAGGGAGCGATCGAGGTGAGCCGCAGGCGCGGTACCTCCGTCTGGTCGAGCAGGGTGCGCACCAGCTCGCAGAGACGGCTTTCCCCGTGGCTGTAGGCCGAGATCTGCACCCCCGTGACCACCACCTCCTGGTAGCCGGCCCGGGCCAGGGCATGGACCTCGTCCACCACCTCTTCCAGGGGACGGCTGCGCTGGCGCCCGCGAGTGGAGGGGATGATGCAGAAGGCGCAGCGCATGTTGCACCCGTCCTCCACCTTGACCAGGGCCCGGGTGTGGCCGAACGGCAGGGGGACGTAGGGGACGGGCAGACCGCCGGGCCCGTCCTCCGGCACGGCGTCGGGAAAGGCCTCGTGCACCCGGCGGAGGAGGAGGTCCTTCTCCGCGTTCGGGACCACCAGGTCGACTCCGGCGAGCCGCGCCGCCTCGGCGGGCTGCTCTGTCGCGTAACAGCCGGTGAGGACGGTGCGCAGCCCCGGGCGGAGGCGCCGGCCGCGCCCCGCAGCCTTGCGCGAGCCGCGCGCCGCCACGTGGGTCACGGTGCAGGAGTTGACGACGTGGAGGTCGGCCTCCTCCAGCGCGTCGACCACCTGATGGCCGGCGGCGAGGAAATCGCGGGCCAGGCGCTCGATCTCCGCCTGGTTGAGCTTGCAGCCGAGATTTGTAAAACAGACGCGCACCCGGGAATTCTAGCCGGAACGCTCCGGGTTGACGGATGCGACGCCATGGGTCGGCCTGCCCTCATTCTCCTGATGCTCCTGACGGCGGTCTCGCTCGCGCCGGGCCGCGCCCTGGGGATCGCGGGGGAGTGGGCGAGCAATGAGCAGTCCCGCGTCCGTCTGATCACGCCCTACCGCGTGACCCCCCGCGACGGCGAGATCCGTCTCGGCCTGCACTTCTCCCTGGCTCCCGGCTGGCACGTCTACTGGAAGAACAGCGGCGACGCCGGGTTTCCGCCGGTCGTGGTCTTCGGCAAGGCCGAGGGGCTCGGCGAGCCGGAGCTCCTCTGGCCGGCCCCGCGCCGCTTCGAGCTCCCCGGCGATCTGGTCGCCCTCGGCTACGAGAAAGAGGTGGTCTATCCGGTGCGTGCCGCTCTGAGTGGCGCTACCGGGGACGCCCTGAAGCTCTCCGCGGACGTGGACTACCTGGTCTGCGAAGTCGACTGCATCCCTTACCGCTACACCCTCTCCCTGGACCAGCCTCTCGGCGAGGCCGCTGAGACCGATCCCGAAACCGCTCCGCTCGTCGCCACCTGGTGGGACCGCCTGCCGGTCACGGCCGAGCGACTGGCCGGGGTCGACACCCGCGCCACCGTCGACGCAAGCCGCCCGGCGGCGCCGGTCCTGGAGGTGCGGGTGCGCGGCGCCCGCGCCGGCTCCGAGCCGCCGGGGCTCTTCCTCGAGGTCCATGAAGACTTCGACGCCGGCAAACCGGAGGCGCGGCCGGCCGGCGACGGCGTGGTCTTCCGGGTGCCGCTCCGCCTCCGCGAGGCGGGCAAGCCCCTGCCGGCCGAGACGGTTTTCGCCTGGACCGCGACCGGCCTCGTCCACCAGGGCCGGCCGGTGAGCCTGGAGGCGCGGCGCGAGGTCCCGGTGCGCGCGGCGGCCTCCGCGTCCGCGCCTGTGGAGACCTCGCGGCCCGTGACCACCACCCTGATGGCGGTCGCCTCGACGCTCTTCGCCCTCTGGCTCTGGGGCCTCCTGGACCTCGGCCTGAAAGAGCGTCCGCCGCACAAGGTCCGCGAGGCGCTGGGTTTCGCCGCCGCCGCGCTCATCCTGTGGACGCTCTACGCGCTGGCCCGCCAAGTGACCTTCGAGGGGCTGGCCTGGATCGAGCTGGTCCTGCTGGCGATGACTCTCTTCGCCTGGCTCCGGCACAGGGCGGTCCGCCGGAGTGCGGTAAGCTTCTTGTGGATCCTGGGCCTCGCGGCCTGCGCGGCCGCCGCCCCCTGGCTGGCCGACCGCAACCGCCTGCCGGCGAGCCTCGAAACCGTTCCGTCTGTGGCCGCAGCCGCCGAGCCCGCGGCCTGATTCTTCAACGCAACAGGAGGAAACCGATGCGCAGCAACCGTTCGATCTTCACGATGCTCCTGCTCCTCGCCGGCCTGACGCTGGCAGCTCTCCCTGCCCTCGCCACCGGAACCGTCGGCGAGACCGCTCCGGCCTTTCAGCTCAAAGGAGCGGATGGCAAGACCTATTCGCTGGCCGACTTCAAGGGCAAGGTGGTCGTCCTCGAATGGATCAACCCCAACTGCCCCTTCTCCGACCGCCACGCCCGCGAGAAGACCATGACCGAGGTCAGCAAGAAGTACGGAAAGGCCGTCTGGCTCGGCATCAACAGCACCAACCCGAACGACTCGGGCTTCCTCGCGCCTGCCGAGCACCTCGCCTACAACCAGAAGACCGGCATCGCGTATCCGGTCCTCTATGACGAAACCGGCAAGATTGGCAAGGCCTATGGAGCGAAGACCACGCCGCACATGTTCATCATCGACGAGCAGGGCAAGATCGTCTATAACGGCGCCATCGACGACGATCCGAGCGGGCGCAAGGACAAAGTTGCGCGCGTCAACTACGTCGACGGCGGGCTGAGCTCCGAAATGGCGGGAAGGAAAATCGATCCGGCGTCGACCAAGCCCTACGGCTGCAGCGTCAAATATTGATCGATCGCGTCGTCGAAAAAAGAAAAAGGCCCGCTAATCCCGGGCCTTTTTCTTTTCCGCAGGTCGTCTTGACACGAATACCCGGCATACGGTAGCATATTAAAATATATTGTCTATATCTCTTGATTGGAGCCCTGGCGCTGCCGAAGGAAGAGGACGGCCTTTCCGTCTATAACGAAGCGCAGCTGTCAAACAGAAGGAGGGAACATTTATGTCGAATGGTGATTCGACGCACACGCAGGAAGGGATCATGGCTCAGATCTGGGTGGCTTTCGGACAGGGTACCGGAGCGACCCGCGTCTCGCAGGAAGCGGCAATGGCACTCCATGCCCGCTACTTCGGCCACATCCAGGCAGTGAACGCTCCGTCCCGCTGGCAAGGCGAAGGAGCCGCTGTCCTGGAGAGGATCCGGGCCATTGGCCGGCTCGCGGTCCACAATGCCACGCTCCGCGCCGACACCGTCGTCTCTGCCGATGACGTGCTCTCTGCCGCTGTCATGGTGGAGGCGAAGTCCGACACCGAGATGTGCCCGCCGAGAACTGTCTGACGGAGCTGTCTTGAAGTCACTCTTCTGGACGCGACTGGTCCCGCTGCTGGTGCTGATCAAGCTGTTGGCGGGGCTGGTCGCGTATTTCGCAACGTTCCGCCACTTCGACACCCTCGAGGGGGATTCCGCGTTCCCCTATGTCCTCCATCTGCTGTTCACCCTTCCTTTCGCCGCCGCCGGCCTCCTGCTGATGCGCGGCGGCCGAGAGGACGAACGCGCCGTGGCCCTGGGCGGGTTCTTCCTGACGGCCAGCACCGCCTACTGCAACCGGCCCCTGCGCATGCTGGCCCAGATGGGAGGCCCGGACGTCGGCTTCGCGGCGATGGTGATCGATGCGTTCGAGCTCGACGCCTTCATGGCCTTCTACCTGTGGGTGTTCGTACGCGATTTCCCCGACCAGACGATCTCGCCGTGGAGCCGGCGTATCACGGACTCCGCGATCCGCGTCAGCGTCGTGGTCGGCGTGCTGTTCTTCTTCCTGAACCTGCTGCAGCTCGCAGTGAAGCTCTCGGTGACGGGACCGGGCTGGTGGGAGGCGTTGCGCCAGTTCGTCCCCCAGCGGGGCGGCGGCCTGTACTACGGCCTGGTGATGCCCCTGGCCGCGGCCGCGTTCCCCTTTATGTGGTGGAAGGCCCGCTCCTGCGAAGAGCCGGACCGCCGCCGCGTCCGCTTGTTCCTGGAATCCCTGGTCATCGGGTTCACGCCGTTGATCCTCATCGCCCTCGCCGGCATGATCTGGAGAGAGGGCTACACAGCGTTCCGCCTGGAGCACCCGGATTGGGCTCGGGCGCTGGTTCTAGGCGGGGGCATCTTCGCTCTCGCGGTGCCAGCCCTGATGACCTACGCGGTTCTCGTCCACCGCGTGCTCGGCGTCAAGCTGATCGCCCGCCGGGCGCTGCGTTACGCCCTGGCTCGCTACTCCGCAATGGCCCTAGGGACCGTGCCGCTGATCGCGGTCATCGGCTACCTGTACTACCACCGCGAAGAGTCTCTCCAGAGCCTCCTTTCCGGGAGGCGGTTCCTGCTCCTGCTGTCGGCCAGCGCGGTCGGCTGGCTGGCGCTGCGCTACCGGGGCGCCCTGCTGGAGGCGGTGGACCGGCGTTTCTTCCGCGAGCAGTACGACGCACGCCAGATCCTCACTCGCCTGGTCGAGAGGATCCGCGCCACCAACGACGTGGCGAGCCTGGCGAGCCTGCTCGCGCGCGAGATCGACCTGGCGCTGCACCTCGAAGAGATCTCGCTCCTGGTCCTCGATCCGCGCTCGGGGGCGTTGGGCGACCCCAGCAAACGGTTCCGCCGCCTGGACTCCTCGTCAGAGCTGGTGAACCTGGTGTCCAGCACCAGCGATCCTGTGAGCACCGACCTCGAAGACCCTCGCTCGCCGCTCGCGACGCTGCCGGAGCAGGACCGCCACTGGCTGGTCGACAGCGGCTTCAAACTGCTGGTGCCGATCCTGGCGCGCGACGGATCGCTGCTGGGGGTCCTGGGGCTCGGCGCGAAGAAGAGCGGCCTCCCCTTCCTCCGGGAGGACCGCCAGCTCCTGCACGCCGTCGCCAGCAACGCCGCCTGGGTGATCGAGCTGGCGCAGCTCCACTCCACGGGGCCGCGGCGCATCCCCCGCGGCACCGACCTGGAGGAGATCGATTCGACGCTCCCGGCCGCCGATCTGGCCAAGGAGTGCAGCAACTGCGGCCGGCTCTACCCCTCCTACACCGTGTTCTGCAACCAGTGCAGCCGCCGCCTGGAGCCCTCCCACGTGCCCTACGTGTTGCCGGGCAAGTTCCGCTTCGAGCGCCGGATCGGCTCGGGGGGCATGGGCGTCGTCTACCGAGGCGCCGACCTGGCGCTCGGCCGGCCGGTGGCGGTCAAGACCCTGCGGCGGGTCTCTCCCGAGGACGCCATGCGGCTGCGGCGCGAGGCGAGGACGGCGGCGGCGGTGTCGCACCGGCACCTCGCCCCGGTCTACGGCATGGAGACCTGGCATGGAACCCCGATGCTGGTCCTCGAGCTGCTCGAAGGGGGGACCCTGGCGCAGCGCATCGAAAAAGGGCCGCTGAGCCCGCTTGAAACCGTGGACCTGGGGATCGCGATGGCCGAAGCCCTGGCGCAGCTCCACGCCTCGGACATCCTGCACCGCGACATCAAGCCGAGCAACATCGGCTACACCCGCGACAACGTCCCCAAGCTGATGGACTTCGGGATCGCTCGCGTCGCCTTCGACCTGCGCCGCGACCAGATCCTCGGTTCCCTCGCCGTCGAGGACGACCTGCTCCCGCCCACCGGAGTGTGGAACCAGAGCCCGTCCTCGATCTCTCTCTCCAAGCAGCTCGTAGGCACGCTCTCCTATCTGTCCCCGGAGGCGCTGAACGGGGAGACGCCGGACGCCTCGTTCGACCTCTGGGGCCTGTCGATCGTGCTCTACGAGTGCATGCTGGGAAGAAAGGTCTTCACCGGGGCCGATGCCAAGCAGATCATGACGCGGATCAAGCTCGGGCGCGTCCCCGAGCCCGGCCAGGTCCTGCCCGACTGTGATGAGGCACTGGGGGAGCTCTTCCGCCTGGCCCTCCACAAGACCCCTTCCCGCCGCCCCTCCACCGCCCTGGAGCTCAAGCAGCGGCTGGAGACGGTGCGGGAGCGGTTGCGGCTGGTCCCCCTCCCCGACCCTCCCCGGAGAGGGCGCCCCCACCCAGATTCTTCGCTACGCTAAGGATGACCCGGGCTTTCTCCCTCTCCCGCATCGCGGGGGAGGGACCGGAGGAGGGGGCTCAGAACGGCCCGCCCATCTCTAGGATCAGCGGCTTGATCTTGGTGGCGAGGCCGAGGCCGTCGCCGACCGGCAGCACCACGGAGCGGAGCTGAGGGTGCATCATGAGATAGCCGTTGAAGGCGCGCAGGGCCTCCGCCTGCTCGTCCTCGGGCTCGTCCGCGGGCGGCGCTGCCACCTGCCCGGCCCACAGCAGGTTGTCCAGGACGATCAATCCGCCCACCCGCAGGTGGGGCAGCAGCAGGTCGAGATAGCGCCGGTACTCCTGCTTGACCGCGTCGACGAAGGCCAGATCGAACGGCCCCTGCAGCCGGGGGAGCACATCGAGGGCCGCACCCTGGACGATGTCGACCCGGCCGGCGACGCCTCCGCGCTCCAGGTAGCCGCGCGCGATGGCGATCTGCCCGGGATCGATCTCGATCGTGACCACGCGGGCCTCCGGCGCCCCGCGGGCGAGGCACAGGGTGCCGTAGCCGATCGCGGTACCGATCTCCAGGATGCGGCGGGCGCCGGTCGACAGGGCCAGGATGCCGAGCAGCCGGGCCACCTCGGGATCGGAGATCGGGACTTCCTGCTCCCGGGCATGCTCCTCCATCTCGCGCAGGAGCGGATCGCGGGGGGGGAGCAGCCGGTCGAGGTAGCTCTCCTGCTCGGGCTGGAGGATGGAAGCCTTGCCGTGTTTCATCGCCGCGCGGCCGACCAGGCCGCGTTCTCCAGAGACACCGAGCGCCGCTCGCCCGTGGCCCCCGAGATGAAGAAGAAGTTCGGGCGCAGGCCGATGCGGCAGATCCCGTTCGCCGGCGGCGACTCCACCGGGATCTCCAACTCGTGCATGCCCGGGCCGGAGACGTTCATCTCGACCCCGCCGCAGGTACCCCGCACCAGCACGGAGGGGATGCCGCCGGCCCCCTGGACCTCCAGCCGGTCGGGGGGATTGGCGTTGGGGATCTTCAGCAGCAGCCAGAGCGTGCCCTGCTCCTTCACCTCGGTCAGCCGGATGGCGCCGCGGCCCACCAGCCAGCGCCGGGCCAGCACGTAACGGTCCCCGCCGGGCTCGATGGGCAGCCAGGAGGGGGAGAACAAGAACTTCGGGCCCGACGTCCCCGCCGGCACCTCCACCTCCGCGGCCACGTACTCGCGATCGTCCGCCTCTTCGCCGAGCCCTTCCAGCGGCCAGCGCTCCTTGCCTTCGTAGAGCCCGGCGGTCAGCTTGTACTTGCCCGGAGGGAGCGGCGGCGCGAGCAGCGACTGGAACACCCGGGCCTCGTAGACCACCGGGGTCCCCTCGCTCCACTTCTGCGGGAAGGGATGGTCGAACGTGCGGACGACCTGGTCGCGCTCGTCGCGCAGGTGGAGGAACACCAGCGGCTCGTCGGTCAGGCCTTCGAGCGGAGCGACGGGCTGCCAGTTGAGGCGGACGGCCCGCATCTCCGGGTAGCTCAGGCGCACCGTCCTGGGCGTGAGCTCCACCCGGGCGACCGGGGTGGCGTCGTCTCCGCACCCGGCGGCGCAGAGCGAGAGGATGACGAGAGGGAGAACCGGAAGAATTTTTCTCATGGATGAAAGGACGCTAATGAGGGCCGGGGTTTCTGTCAAGGGCGGTACGTGGCGGAGCAGTCGGGTCCCTCCCAGACCGTCAGCTCGGCGAGAGGCGCCGAGGGGAGGCGCTCCGACAGGCGCTCGAAGAACCAGGCGGCGATCCGCTCCGTCGTCGGGCTCAACCGGTCGAAGGGTGGGACGGTGTTGATGTCCTTGTGGTCGAGCCGGGAGGCGATCTCCTGGAGCGCGTTCCTCACCTCGACGAAGTCGAAGGCCATCCCCTCCTCGTCCAGCCCGCCAACGGCCAGCGCCGCCTCCACGCGCCAGGAGTGGCCGTGGCTCGGCTCGGGCACGCCGCGCCAGGAGGTCAGGTGGTGGGCGGCTTCGAAGCGCGCGTTCACGCGGAGCAGGTACGACGGCATAGTTTCAGCTCCCCCTCCTCAGCTCCCCCTCAGCAGTTGCTCGACCCGGGCCACCACCATCTCCAGGGCCACCCGGTTCTCCCCCCCTTCGGGGATGATGATGTCCGCCCAGCGCTTCGAGGGCTCGACGAACTCCAGGTGCATGGGACGGACGGTCTCCAGGTACTGGCGCAGCACGTCCTGCACGGTGCGCCCGCGCTCGGCCATGTCGCGGCCCAGCCGGCGGATGAGCCGGAGGTCGGCGTCGGTGTCGACGTAGATCTTGAAGTCGAGCAACTGGCGCAGGCTCGGCTCGACGAAGATGAGGATCCCCTCGATGAGCACCACCGGCTGGGGCTCAATCCGGCGGGTGCGGGTGGTGCGCCGGTGCCGTACGAAGTCGTAGATCGGCACCTCGACCGCATGGCCCGCCTTGAGGGCAGCCAGGTGCGCGACCAGAAGGTCGTTGTCGATGGCCGACGGATGGTCGAAGTTGTGGTGCAGCAGCTCGTCCTCGCTGCGCCAGTTGACGTCCCGGTAGTAGCTGTCCTGCTCGATGAGCGCGATGCGGTGCTCGCCCACCGAGTCGAGGATGGAGCGGGCGACCGTGGTCTTGCCCGAGCCGGTCCCTCCGGCGACGCCGAGGAGAAACGGGTTGACCCTCGGCTTGACGAGGAGGGGTTCCAGCTTCGGGACGGTCTCGATCATGATATGGGCTCCGATAGGGGCTCCGGGGATCGATGGAGTGAGGCCGGTTGCTCGGCGCCGATCGCCTTGAGATAGGCGGAGAGCTGGCCGCGGTGGTGGACCTCGTGACCCACCATGGTCAGCAGCATCTCCCACAGGGGCGCGCGCATCGTCAGGAGAGGGTGCTCCAGCTCGGCCGAGGCGAGCTGCTCGGGGGAGATCCGCGACAGGTGCTCCTCCGTCTGCGCCTGGATCCCGCTCCACGTCTCCAGGAGCCCGGCGAAGCTGGTGCCGTACTTGTCCCCCCCGCTCGACGCCAGGTTCCGCCGCCGGAACGCGGTCATCCTCTCCAGGCCGGTCCCGGTGAGGCCGAACGGGTCGAAGCTCCTGCCCTCGGCGCCCTCCAGCAGCATGCGGCGCCAGAACACCTCCGACTGGATCAGGTGGCGGACCAGCTCGCCGCAACTGAACGCGTCGGCGGCGGGCCGCCAGTGGAAATGCTCCTCGGGGACCGCGGCCACGAGAGTCCGGGTCCAGCTCCGCTGCCGGCGGAAGTAAGCCAGGAAGTCCTGAATCGTGCGCATCGGGGCGGATTCTATCCAGCCCGGCTCATCTCTGACAGCGGGTACAGTAAAAAGTGCTCCTCCCCGCCTGGACGATCCGCCGGATCGGAGCGCCGCAAACCGCGCAGGGCTCCCCTTCCCGGCCGTAGACGCCGAGCGAGACCTGGAAGTAGCCGCTCCTCCCCTCGCCGTCGGCGAAATCGTTGAGCGTGGTCCCCCCCTGGTCGATCGCCCGCCGCAGCACCGCCTTGCCCGCCTCGGCCACGCGGTCCCAGCGGCCGGCGGAGATCCGGCGGACCGACCGCGACGGGTGGACCCCGGCGCAAAAGAGCGCCTCGGTGGCGTAGATGTTCCCCAGTCCGACCACGACGGTGGCGTCCATGAGAAAAGGCTTGACCGGGCCGCGCCGCCCCTCGGCCGCGCGGGCCAGCACCTCGCCCGAGAACCCCGGCTCCAGCGGCTCCACGCCGAGATGGATGAAATGGGGATCGCCGGCGATCTCCTTCGTCGGCAGGGAGAACAGGAGGCCGAACCGCCGCGGATCGCGCAGCCGGAGCCGCCGGCCGGAGCGCAGGTGGAGCGCCACATGCTCATGGGGCTCCAGAGGCGTTCCGGCGGGAACCAGGGTGAGGCGGCCGCTCATCCCCAGATGGACGACCACCGTCTGCCCGCCCTCGAGGTCGATCAGGAGGTACTTGGCCCGCCGCCGCAGGGTCTCCACTTCACGGTCCGTCACCCGGCGCGACAGCTCGCGGGAGCGCACCGGCTCGCGCAGGGCGGGGTTGCGCACCTCGACCCGCTCGATCCGGTCGCCCACCAGGTGGGGCTCGAGGCTGCGGCGCAGTACCTCGATTTCGGGAAGCTCGGGCATGGAGGAGGATTGTAAACCCTCGGGTCTTGACACGGCTCCGCCTTGTGGCGTAAAAAGAGCGTAACATGTCACGCCAGATCGCTCTCCCGCTCTTCTCCCTGATGCCTTTGACCGGCCGGCCCGATCCCGACGCGGAGACGCTGGAGCGCAAGCTCCGCAAGGCGGCGCTCCGGCGTGAGCCGACCGCTCTCTCGGTCGCGACGAAGTCGCCGCTGAGCCCCAAAGACCTGGATTTCCTCGTGGCGCTGGACCGCCGGCATTCCGTCACGGTGGACGTCGCAATCTCCATCGCCGACTCCGACGGTGCCCGGCCCCTCCTGAAGACCGTTTCCCGGCTCGCCGCGGAGGGGATCGCCGCCCGGGTCGTCTGCTCGCCGGCGGCTCAGGGAACTCGCGAGGCAGAGGAAACCCTGCGCTCCCTGTTCGCCGCGGCGAGGGAGGCGGGGGCCTGGGACGTAGCCGCCGAAGCCTCTCCCAAGCGGTTCCGCTTCGCCCGCCTACGGAAAGACCGCGACCGGGACGCGCTCGCCACCTTCCGCCGGCTGCGGCTGGAGTATGGATTTCCCCGGGCGGTGCCGGGTCGGGGATAGCCCCCTCCTCCGGTTACCGCCGCGCCGCCCCGGCGGCGCTCACCCGCGCCACCAGACTGGCCAGGGCCACATCCGCCTCGCTGCTCTCTCCCTTGAGCTGAAGCTCGGTCTCCAGCAGGTCGGAGGGGAGCTTCGCCAGCATCGGCTCGGGGAGGCGGCTGGCGGCGAGGTAGGCGCGGTGGAGGCGGAAGGGGTGGAGGCCGGCGAGCGGGTTCTTGCCGCCGCCGGGGATCTCGCCTTGGAGAGCGGGGGCCAGACGGTCGCGGAAGCGGGCGTAGTTGGCCTCCCCCGCCGGGACGCGCGCGGCGCGCATCATGCCCCGGATCGCGGTGAGCTGCCGGCAGAAGGAGGCGAAAAGGGAGAAGAAGGACAGGCGCGTGTTGAGCGGGTCCTCCGAGGAGGCGATCATGCGGCGCAGGCGGTCGAGCGCCTCGGCCCCGCGGCCGGCCGCGACCGCATCGAGGAGCTGCCAGACGTCCTCCTCGCCCCGGTCCTCCACCGCCTCCTCGACCAGCTTGCGGTCGATCCGCCCCGCCGCGGCGGCCAGGTTGGCCAGCTTGCGGTACTCGCCGGCCAGGCGGGCGGTCGAGTCGGCGTCGATGGTCCCCTTGCCCTTGCGGCCGTCGCTCTCCTGGCGCAGCGTGCGCCGGGCAAGCTCGGCGAGGGCGTCCGGAGCGATCCCGACGCCGGTCTGGCGCTCCAGTTCCTCGGCGAGGAGGTCGAGCCCCTGCCACCCTCCGCCGCGCTCGGCCATCTCGACGCCGCCCACCGCGAGCACGGCCTTGCGTTCCTGAAGCAGGCGGACCACCGGATGGCCGTCGGCGACCGTGCGTTCGGCGAGGACCAGGACGTGCCCGTCCGGGAGCCCGCCCCGGATCAGGTCGGCGAGCCCGGCGAGGTCGCCCTCTCCGGCGCCCTGGATCCCCTCGGCGCGCGCGGCCTCCAGCAGGCCCGCCAGGCCGGCGCGCAGATCCTCCACCTGCTTCTTGCTCCGCTTGCGGCGCGACGACTGCCCCCCTTCGAGGACCCAGGCGGGCAGCTCCGCAAGCACCCGCTCTGCAGGCCCGCCATGGGGATCGAGATCGAAGAGGTGGAGCGCCTGGAAGAGGCGGGAGGCGGCCTGCCGGTCGCGCGAGGACAGGGCCCGGTCCCCCCCGGCGAGAGGGAGGGCCTCCGCGGCGTCGTCGATCAGCTCGGCGGCGGCGCCCCGGTCGGCGAAAACCGCCGTGTCCATGGCCAGGAGGACTTTGGCCGAAGCGAACAGGGAGTAGGTCCGGAGATCCTGGAGGAGAGGCGAGAGCGATGGGGGGCGCCGGTGCGTCTCGATCCCGCCGGGAGGACAGCCGAGAGCCTGGGCCAGGGCCGCGGCGACCCGCTCCGCGGCCGGCCCGGCCAGCACCAGGTCGCCGTGGACGAGGCAGACCTGGGGACGCTCCCCGCGGCCCAGGGAGGCGAGAAAGCTCTCAACAGAAGCGGCCAACCCGGTCCTCCCGGTTCCGCCGGTCAGAAGTTGTCGACGTCCAGCAGCCCTTTCTCCGCCATCTCCTGGCAGTCGATGCAGAAGCGGGCCCAGGGGACCGCCTCCAGCCGGAGCGGATGGATGTTGTTGCCGCAGTTGCGGCAGCGGCCGTAGGTCCCTTCGTCCATGCGGCGGAGCGCGTCCTCAATCTGGAGCAGCATGAGACGCTCGCCGTCCGAGATGGAGAACATCAGCTCCCGGTTGTAGGCGTTGTTGGCGCGGTCGACGATGTCATCCGTCCCGTCGTCCGCGGACTCCTGCCCCGCCTTGACGTCCTGGTTGTACATGTCGAGGATCTCCTGCCGCTGCTGCTGCAGGCGACTCCGCATGGCATCGAAACTGTCCTTGGACATCTCGGCGGTGGGCGCCTTGGCCTTCTCTGACTTCGCCACTCTGCTGTCTCCTTTCGGCGAATCGCCCGATCGGCGAATCGAAACACCCGAGCCTGTTGAATTCAGGGCTCGCGATGATAACTCATTCCGGCCTCGATGGAGAGCGCGCGGTAGAGCTGCTCGTAAAGCACGACACGTGCCAGCTCGTGGGACAGGGTCAGCCGGCCCAGAGAGAGGACCCAGCGGGCCTCGTCGATCACCGGGCGGTCGAGGCCGAGGTCCGAGCCGATGAGGAAGGCCACGGCGTGCGGCCACTCCCCCTTGAGGCGCGAGAGCCGCTCCGCGAGCTGATCGGAGTCGGGCATCTCGCCCCGGCTGTCCAGGGCCACGGTCCAGGCGGGCTGGGGCAGGGCGGCGAGCAGGGCCTGCCCCTCGGCGCGCTGGCGCTGGGGATCGTCGGCCGCCGCGCGCGCCTTCACCGGCACGTCGCGCACGGGGGTCCAGCGAGCGATGCGGCGCCGGTACTCGGTGCAAATCTCTTCCCAATTCGAGCGCTGGTGACGTCCGGCCCAGAGGATGACGAGCTCCCGGCCCACCTCTCAGCCGACCGCCGTGTCGTCGGTGTCGTCGCCTTCCATGTACTCGCTCCACTCGTCGATGTAGCTGAGGGTGCGGAAGTCCCGCATGCGGTCGAGGAAGACGACGCCGTTGAGGTGATCGAACTCGTGCTGCACGATTCTGGCCTCGAAGCCGCGCGCCACGTAGTCGAGCGGGCGGCCGTCGCGGTCCAGCCCCTGGACGCGCACCGCCGGGTTGCGCGGCACCAGGCCCCGCAGGTCGGGGATCGACAGGCACCCTTCCCAGTCGTAGGCCAGCTCCCGCTCGTGCGGGTGGATCATCGGGTTGATCACGATGCGCAGGGGGATGTCCGACGCCGGGTCCGAGTGGCCTGCCGATTCATAGACGAAGATCTGCATCTCGGCCGCCACCTGCGGGGCCGCCAGGCCGACGCCGTGGGCTTCGCGCATGGTCTCGATCATGTCGTCGATGAGCTGCTGGATCTCGGGATCGCCGATCCGCTCGCGGGGGACCACCCGAGCGAGGGTCCGCAGCGAAGGATGGCCGAGCCGGACGATGGGACGGACAGGCATGGGCGCAGGCTCCAAAGAATCGCGAGATTATACCCGAAGTGGTATCCTCCGGCCTCATGAAGCGCGCACAGAGCCGCGGCGGGCTGGGGAGCTCCGAAGGGACGAGAACCGGCGCGCGCCTCGCCAAGGGGCTGCTGCTGGCCGGCGCGGCGGCCGGGCTTCCGATGGTGGTCAGCGAGGTGATCCGCCGGCGGGCCGAGCCTCCGCAGCCCCCCCGCTGGGGACGGGCCCACCGCTACGCCGGAGCTTCCGGCGAAGTGGTCTTCCAGGAGCTGGGGGCCGGATCGCCGCCGCTCCTGCTCCTGCACTCCTTCGGCCCCGGATACGATGTCCAGCAGTGGCGCCCGTCCGCCGAGCTCCTGGCCGAGCATCACTCCGTCTACGTGCCCGATCTGCCCGGCTGGGGCCGTTCCGCGGCGCCCCGCGGCGGGTACTCGGCCCGCTCCTGCGTCGAGTCGATCGGCGGCTTCCTCGGCGGAGTGGTCCGCGAGCCCGCCGTGGTGGTCGCGGCCGGGCTTTCCGCCGCCTACGCCGTGCGCCTCGCCGCCGAGCGCCCCTCCCAGGTGCGCGCGCTCGTCCTCGTCACCCCGCTGGGCCTGGGAGCAGACGGCGCGGCCTTCGAGGGCGCGGGCCGCACCTTCCTGGGCAAGCTGCTCCAGACGCCGGTCGTGAAGGCCACCGTGCTCGACCTCCTGACCAGCCGCTCGGCGTTGACCCAGCACCTGCGGCGGGAGGTCTACGCCGCGCCCGAGCGGGTGGACGCGGCGCTGCTCGACCACCACTACCGCGCGAGCCATACGACCCGGGCGCGCGCCGCCCTCGCCGCCTATCTCCGCGGAGACCTGTGGCTGGACGTGGAGAGCGAGCTGGAGCGGGTCCAGGTCCCCGTCCTGCTCGCCTGGGGTCGCTCCGCGGCCTCCGCCCGGGTGGAGAACGCCGACCTCTGGCTGCGCCACATCCCGCACGCCGAGATCGAGATCTTCCAGGGCTGCGGCGACTTGCCGAACGTCGAGAGCCCGACGGCGTTCTGCCGGGCGGTCGAGCGCTTCGTGGCGCGGGCCTGAGCCCCCTCCCCGAGCCCTCACCCCCTGGCCCCCTCTCCCGTCACCGGGAGAGGGGACGGGGGTGAGGGTCCCTGCGGCGGCCGCTACGGCTCCTCTGCGGGAAAAGACCGGGGGAGGGGGCCTTCCGCTACAATATCGGCCCTTGCCACGGCGGACCCGCCCGAGGGGGGCCGCCGAGATCCGAGGTTCCGATGAGCGATTCCAGATTCCCCGATGTCCCGGGCGGCTATCCCTTCCCCGATCTCGAGCAGGAGGTGCTCGCGGAGTGGAGGGCCGGGCGCATCTTCGAGCAGACCCTGGCGAAGCCCGCCCCCAAGGGCGAATTCGTCTTCTTCGAAGGCCCGCCGACGGCCAACAACGTGCCGCACGTCGGCCACGTGGTGACCCGCGTGGTCAAGGACCTCTTCCCGCGCTACCGCACGATGAAGGGATACCACGTCGCCCGCAAGGCCGGATGGGACACCCACGGCCTGGCGGTCGAGATCGAGGTCGAGAAGCGGCTCGGCTTCAGCGGCAAGCAGCAGATCGAGGAGTACGGCATCGAGCGCTTCAACCAGGCCTGCCTGGAGAGCGTCCACACCTACGAGCGCCAGTGGCGCGCCATGACCGAGCGCATCGGCTACTGGCTCGACCTCGACCACGCCTACCTGACGTACACGAACACGTACATCGAGTCGGTCTGGTGGGCCCTCTCCGAGCTGCACAAGAAGGGGCTCCTCGGCGAGGGGTACAAGATCCAGCCCTACTGCGGGCGCTGCGGTACCACCCTCTCCAGCCACGAGGTGGCGCAGAACTACAAGGACGCCGAGGACCCGTCGATCTGGACCCTGTTCGCGGCCCAGCCCGGGCAGACTCTGAAGACCGTCGACGGCGAGACCTGGGAGGTCGGGTCCGGCTTCCGGCTGGCGGCCTGGACGACCACGCCCTGGACCACCCTCGCCAACGTCGGCCTGGCCGTCCACCCCGACGTGATCTACCGGGTGATCGACCATCCGGCTGTCCCGGGCGAGCGGATCCTCTTCGCCGACGAGCTCGCCGTCCCCCTCCCCCTGGTCGTCGAGGAGGACGGCAAGCGCCGGCAGATCGACCTGCGCGAGCAGTCCGCGCTGGCGCGCTTCCGCGGCGGTGACCTCGAAGGGCTCCGCTACGAGCGGCTCTACCCCTTTTTCGAGCCGGACGTCCCCGGCCGGGTCGTGCTCGGCGACTACGTCACCACGACCGACGGCACCGGCCTCGTCCACACCGCTCCCCCCTTCGGCGAGGACGACTACCAGACCGGCCGGCGCTACGGCCTGCCGATGCTGCTCACGGTGGACGCCTCCGGCCGCATGGTCCAGGGGACCGGCCCCTTCGCCGGGCTCTGGTTCAAGGACGCCGACCCGGAGATCATCCGCGACCTCAAGAGCCGCGGGCTCATGCTCCACGTCGACCGCTACCGCCACAGCTATCCCTTCTGCTGGCGCTGCGACCGGCCCCTCCTCTACTACGCCACCACGAGCTGGTTCGTATGGACGACCCGCGAGAAGCAGGCTCTGGTCGACAAAAACAAGCAGATCCGCTGGCACCCCGAGCACGTGGGCGAGGGGCGGTTCGGCAACTGGCTGGAGAACGTGGTCGACTGGGCCCTGTCGCGCAAGCGCTACTGGGGGACGCCGCTGCCGGTCTGGCGGTGCGACCGCTGCCCGCACATCCGGGTCATCGGCTCGTACTTCGAGCTGTTCTCGGCCTCCGGCAGGGAGCAGCCGGCGGACGTCTACGATCCGCGGCAGTTCAATCCGCACCGGCCGTACATCGACGCCTTCACCTGGGGCTGCCCCGAGTGCGGCGAAGGCACAGTGCGCCGGGTCGAGGAGGTGATCGACGCCTGGTTCGACTCCGGCTCCATGCCCTTCGCCCAGCACCACTACCCGTTCGAGAACCGGGAGACGATCGACCAGCGCATCCAGTTCCCCGCCGACTTCATCTCCGAGGCGGTCGACCAGACCCGCGGCTGGTTCTACACCCTGCACGTGCTGGGGACGCTGCTCTTCGACTCGGTGGCGTACAAGAACTGCATCGTCCTCGGCCACGTCAACGACGAGCAGGGGCGGAAGATGTCGAAGCGGCTCGGCAACGTGGTCGAGCCCATGGCCGTGATCGCCGAGGCGGGCGCCGACGCCTTGCGCTGGTACTTCTGCGTCAACAACCCCGAGGTGCCGTCGCGCTTCTCGGCCCGGCTGGTGCGCGAGGCCGCGCAGAAGTTCCTGCTGCCGCTGTGGAACGCACTCTCCTTCTTCACCATCTACGCCAACCTGGACGGCTGGCGCCCGTCCTCCCCCACCTCGTCGAAACGCCCCGCCCCGGCCTTCGCGGACCGGCCGTCCCTCGACCGCTGGATCCTCCTCCGCCTCGACCGGCTGGCCGCCCTGGTCTCCGAGAGCCTCGACGCCTACGACCTGAGCGGCGCGGCGCGCGGCATCGAGGAGTTCCTCGACGACCTGACCAACTGGTACATCCGGCGCAGCCGCGGCCGCTTCTGGGCGCCCGAAGGAGAAGAGGACCACGCCGGCAAGGAGAGCGCCTACCGCGCCCTCTACGAGGTGCTGACCACCCTCGCACGGCTGATCGCCCCGTTCACCCCGTTCGTCGCCGAGGTGCTGCACCGCAACCTGGTGCGCAGCCAGGCCTCAGACGCTCCGGTGAGCGTCCACCTGGAGAGCTGGCCGGAGCCGGCCGAAGACCGCGCCGACGAGCCCTTGGAGAAAGGGATGGCGGCGATCCAGCGCATCGTCCGGCTCGGGCACGCGGCGCGCAACCTGCACGGGCTCAAGACCCGCCAGCCGCTCGCCGCCGTGACCCTGGTCACCGCCGACGAGTCGCTGCCCGGTCTCGTGATGCCCTATGCCGATCTCCTGGAAGACGAGCTGAACGTCAAGGAGATCCGCTGGGCGGCCGAGCGGACGCAGTACGTCCATCACGAGGTCAAGCCCCTGTTCCCCAAGCTGGGACCCCGCTTCGGCAAGAAGATGCCGGAGGTCAAGAAGGCCCTGGAGACGGCGGACGCGGAGAAGCTCGTCGCCGACCTGGAGAGGAACGGGACGATCCACCTGGAGATCTCCGGCGGTCCCATCGAGCTCTCCACCGAGGAGGTGGAGGTCCGGCTCGTCGAGCGCGAAGGGATGGCCACCCAGGGGGACCGCGAGCTGCTGGTGGCCCTGGACACCGCGCGCACGCCCGAGCTGGTGGCCGAGGGGCACGCCCGCGAGGTGGTCCACGAGATCCAGAAGCAGCGCAAGGACATGGGCCTCGACTACGCCGACCGCATCCAGGTGCTCTACCAGGGAGACGCCGAGATCGAGCGGGTCATCGAGGCCCACGCCGCGTGGATCCAGGGCGAGACGCTCGCCACCGAGCTGCGGCGGATGAGCGGCGAGGAAGAGGGACGCGCGCTGTCGATCGACGGCATGAAGCTGGACCTCCGCGTCCACAAAACCGAATCCATTGGAGCGGTCCGCCCGCAAGGGGCGATCGCGTAAAGCTCTTTTTTCGAGGGAGATCGCATGGCCGGAATCTTCAAAGCCTATGACGTGCGCGGGATCGTGCCCACGCAGCTCGACGAGACCATGGCCCGCCAGATCGGCCTCGCCTTCCAGCACGTGCTGGACGCCGAGGACCGGGCCAACGGCAATACCGTGGTGGTGAGCCGCGACATGCGCTCCCACAGCGAAGGGCTCGCCAAGGCCCTGATCGAAGGGCTCACCGCCGCGGGCCTGGACGTGCTCGACATCGGCCTCGCCACCACGCCGATGAACTACTTCGCGGTCGGCCACACCAAGGCCGCGGGCGGCGTCCAGGTCACCGCCAGCCACAACCCGGCGCAGTACAACGGGTTCAAGTTCAGCCGCCACGGCGCGCGCCCGGTCTCGGGAGACCACGGCATCTCGCTGATGGAAGAGAAGGTCAAGTCCGGCGACCTGCCGCGGGCCGGCAACCCCGGCACGGTCACCCGCGGCCAGATCTTCGAGGACTACAAGCGGCACATCCTTTCCTTCCTCCATGAAGGCAAGCGGCTCAAAGTAGCGGTCGACGCCGCCAACGGCATGAGCACGATCTACCGGCCGATCCTGGAGGCGATGGGGATCGAGCTGGTGCCGCTCTACTTCGAGCTGGACGGCTCCTTCCCCAACCACGAGGCCAACCCGCTGCGGGAAGAGAACCTGCGCGACCTGATGCGGCTGGTCCGCGAGAGCGGCGCCGACCTGGGCGTGTCCTTCGACGGCGACGCCGACCGCTCGGCCTTCATCGACGAGAAGGGCGAGGCGATCGGCAGCGACCTGGCCACGGCGCTGATCGCCGGCGAGCTCCTCTCCCGCGAGCCGGGCAAGGCCGTGCTCTACGACCTGCGCTCCTCGCGGGCGGTCGCCGAGTACATCCAGGAGAAGGGGGGCGTCCCCGTGCGCGAGCGGGTCGGCCACTCCTTCATGAAGGCGACGCTGCGCAAGCGCGAAGGGATCTTCGGCGGCGAGCTGGCCGGCCACTACTACTTCCGGGACAACTACAACGCCGACTCGGCGGTCCTCGCCGTGGTCGAGGTCCTGAACCTGCTGCGCGAGACCGGCAAGCCGCTCTCGGAGCTGGTCCGTCCCCTGCGCCGCTACGCCAAGAGCCCGGAGATCAACTTCGAGGTGGAAGACAAGGAAGGAAAGATGCGCGAGCTCGCCGACCGCTACTCCGACGCCCAGATCGACTACCTCGACGGCATCACCATCAACTACCCGGACTGGTGGGCCAACGTCCGCCCCTCGAACACCGAGCCCTTCCTTCGCCTGGTCCTGGAGGCCTCGACACCGGAGGAGCTGGCGCGGCGGAAGGCGGAGCTGATCGGGATTCTCGGGGAGCCGGCGGAGCATTAGCCGTCGGCGCAGCGGCGGGCCGATAGATGTGCTTCACCGAGCGCGCGCTCGGGCCTGGGCGACGACGTCATCCCACGAGAGCCCCGTAGGACCTTCATCCTCCAACTCGTCGAGCCGGCGATTCAACTCCTCTCTCTGGGAGCTCGTCAAGGGCAAGGCTTCCGGATCCTGGCCCAGGCTCTCCCAGAGCCGGTCGAGGAGCTCGAGCTTTTCGTCACGGCTCAACCGTGTGACGTCGAGAGCGGCTGCTTTCCCCATGAGGGCATTATCCCACACCCTGGAGTTGCGGAAGGTGGAGCTGATCTGTCTCTAGTCGACCTCAAGCACGATCTTCCCGACAGCCTACCGCGACTCCAGCAGCAGGTGGGCTTCGGCCGCGTCAGCAGCCGGGAATCCAGGGCAGGTCAGGGCGCCGATAGACGCCGCGCCGCCGCTCGGTGTCCGAAAAGTTGACGCCCGCGCTGCGCACGCGGACCAGGACCTGCCCCGGCCCTGGAGCCGGCCGCGGCACCCTCGGCGAGCCTCAGGACTTCGGGCTCGCCCAACTCGTTGGCGACGATGGCGCGCATTGCTGTTATTGCCGAGTCAATCAGGGCGCCGGCGAGATCTTGCGTTGCTTGAGCGGCGAGACCTGGGCGAGAAAAGAAAAGTCGCGATCGTGATGGAGGACTGAAAGCCCATGCCGGATCGCACAGGTGGCGATCAGACAGTCAACTCCTGAACGGATCGTTACACCGGCGCGGCGAGCCGATCGATAGAGTTGAGCCGCCTCCTCGAAGACCTCGCTCTTCAATGGCGATTCGACAATGGGGAACGCGAACATCGCCTCCCGAGCCAGCCGAAAGGCCCGCTCGTCCAGGAAGCCCTGGAGGACCTCCTGGATGACCGGCAGACAGGTGACGATTTCATCCAGATCGGCGACCGACGTCAGCTCAAGACGACTCGGTTTCCGGAACACCTCGATCCAGACGGAGGTGTCAACGAGGAGCACGAGACTCCTTGGAGGCGGGACGATCTCCCCTCATCTCCGAGAGATCTCCTTCCCACAGCCCGGTACCAGCAAGCTCGAGGATACGCCCCGCACGGTGGCGCCGGAGATAATCCTCAATAGCTCGCGTCACCGCCCGGGAGTAGGTCCTTTCGCCACTCACCCTCGTCACCTCCTCTAAAAGCTGCTCATCCAACACAAGATTTGTGCGCTTCATACACACAACTCTACCACGATAGCTCGCCGCAAAAAGCCACAGCGGGAGCGGCCGGCCAGGACCGCTCCCGCCGTGGACGAAGGCCCCGGCTTTTTCGTACATCGGTTGTCAAAGAACGAGCTGCATCCTCTCCGGAGACCGGGAGGGTTTGCGGCTTCACCAAAATGTGTGCATAGAGTATTAGATTTCCCATTGCGCTGTCAAGATCTATACTATAGCCTCATCTGCGTCTGGAAGATGACCGCAATTTGGAAGACCGTGGAGCTGGAGGTCTTCCGCCCCGGGCTCAACGTCGTCCAGACCGATCTCAACGTCGTCGGGACCGGAAGGCGAGCCTTCGGGACCTGGCTCGAGAAGGCTCGCCTTTCGGTCTGGACGGTTCGCCCGAGAAGGCGAGCCTTCGAGACCTCGAGGCGAACGGTTGAGACCAAAAGGCGAGCCTTCTCGAGACGAAGGCGAGCCTTGTCGAGCAAAAGGCGAGGCTTCGGGACCTCGAGGCGAACGATGTCGAGCGAGGTCCCGGCGATGTTTTTCTCGGGGCGAGAGGCGTTGAGCTGAAGGCAGGGCTCGTTTTGACGGGCCTCCGTCGCATGGAGACGGGTCCCGGACGCGTTCTTTGACAACTGAATTTTGTGAGCCGCCGGCGGAGCGGGCGCCGGCGGCTCACCGGTTCTTCCGCCTTGGCCTAGTCGCGCCGCCCGCCGAGCAGGCCGGCGCGGAACAGGTAGTACAGCAGGGTCATCAGGGTCGAGATCACCGCGGCCACGTAGGTCAGGGCGGCGGCGTTGAGGACCTTGTTCATGCCCTCGCGCTCCTGCTCCAGGATGACGCCGTTCTCCACGGCCATGCGCTTGGCGCGCGCCGAGGCGTCGAACTCCACCGGCAGGGTCACGATCTGGAAGATCAGCACCGCCGAGAACAGCATGGCCCCGAACAGCACCACGTTCTGCCCCATCTGGCTCCCCGCGTAGAGCAGGAACAGGCCGAGCATCATCACGATGTAGCCCAGCGAGGAGCCGATGTTGGCCGTCGGCACCAGCATGGAGCGCAGCCACAGCGGCTTGTACCCCTCGGCGTGCTGGATCGCATGGCCCGCCTCGTGGCAGGCGACGCCCACGGCCGCGATGGACGGCGAGCTGTAGACCCCCTCGGACAGCGCCAGGGTCTTGTTCGTCGGGTTGTAGTGGTCCGAAAGCATGCCTCGCGTCGGGACGATCTGCACGTCGTGGATACCCGAGCGGTCGAGCAGCGCCTTCGCCGCCTGGGCTCCCGTGAGGCCCCGCAGCGTCCGCACTCGCGAGTACTTGTTGAACGCGGCCTTGGTCCGGAAGCTCGCCCAGAGCGACAGGATCAGCGCCGGAGCAAGGAAAAGCAGGTACATCGGATCGAAATAGAACATCGCGCACACCCTCCTTCGTCCCGATAAAACAGGATGGCGGTTGTCCCCATTCCGGCACCCTCCAGAGGGTCATCCCCCACCCCAGGTCCTTTGCTGCGCCCAGGATGACAGGATACAGCCTGGTGATGTAGCGTGCGAGGGCACGAGAGGAGGGTCGCCATGGCGGATTCCGGGAGGGACAAGGTCGCCGTCGTCACGGGAGGGAACCGCGGGATCGGACGCGGCATCACCGAGGCGCTGCTCGGGGACGGCTGGCGCGTCTTCCTCTGCAGCCGGTCCCAGGGCTCGCTCGATCCGGCGCTCGCCGAGCTCCGCGAGCGCTTCGGCGAGCGGGTGGCGGGACGCCCGGTCGACGCCCGGAACCAGGGGGAGGTGGACGCGTTCGCCGGCTGGGTGCTCCAGGAGGCGGGACGGATCGACTGCCTGGTCAACAACGCGGGGATCGGCCGCTTCGGCCCGGTCGACGAGCTGACCGGCGACCAGTGGCGCGAGGTGCTGCAGACGAACCTCGACGGCTGCTTCTACTTCATCCGCGCCGTGGCCCCGGCCATGAAGCGCCAGGGCGAGGGGTGGATCTTCAACATCGCCTCCCTCGCGGGCAAGAACCCCTTCGCGGGCGGCGCCGCCTACAACGCCAGCAAGTTCGGGCTGATCGGCCTGTCCGAGGCCGCGATGCTCGACCTCCGCCAGCACGGAGTGCGCGTGGCCGCGATCCTCCCCGGCAGCGTCGATACCGGCTTCGGCCAGCGGAGCGACCGCAAGGACCGGAGCTGGATGCTGCAGCCGGAGGACATCGCATCCATGGTCCTCCACCTGCTGAGCTACCCCTCGAACGCGCTGCCCAGCCTGGTCGAGATGCGTCCCAGCCGGCCGCCGAAGTAACCTGGGGTTGGAAACCCCAGGCTGGATTGTTGCGCCCTGAAGGGCACCCTACCCTCCCTGCTCCTCGCCCGCAGGGCGACACAGGCCAGCCTGGGATTTCAATCCCGGGAAACGATGATTGCATACCGCGAAACATGAATTACAATCTCCTCCATGGCCGTCGCGCCTCCTCTCTCGCGTCTCCGCTCCTCCCTGGGGCTGGAGCGGAACGTCGCCGCGATGCTGGCGGCGTTCCTGGTCCTCGGCATGGGCGAGGAGCTGTGGGTGCGGTTCGTTCCCAAGTACCTGGAGGCGCTCGGGGCCGGCGCCTGGGGGGTGGCGCTCTATGGCACGGCGCGGGAGCTGCTCGACGCGGTCTATCCCTACCCCGGCGGCTGGCTGGCGGACCGCCTGGGCCGCCGCGCGTCGCTGATCCTCTTCGCCCTGATCGCCGCCGGCGGCTACGTCCTCTATCTGGTCGCGCCGAGCTGGCCGTGGGTCCTGGCGGGCACGGTCCTGGTGATGGCCTGGAGCAGCCTGACGCTGCCGGCGATCTTCGCCGTGCTTGGAGACAACCTCCCCTCGCACCGCCGGGCCGTGGGCTTCGGGGTGCAGTCGATCCTCAAGCGGGTGCCGATCATCCTCGCGCCGCCTTTGGGGGCCGGCCTCATCGCCGTTTTCGGTCTGGCGGGGGGCGTCCGGACGGGGGTGGCGGCGACGATCGTCCTCGCGTTCCTCGGGATCTGGGTCCTGCGGCGCTTCTATGTCGAGAAGGAAGAGAGGCCTCCCTCCTCCGAGGAGAGCCTCGGCGGCCTCTGGCGCGGGATGGACCCCGGGCTCAAGCGCCTGCTGGCGGCCGACGTCCTGGCGCGCTGGGCCGAGGGGATCCCCAAGGTCTTCCTCATCCTCTACGTGGTGGACGTCCTCGGCGCGACCGTCGTCCAGTTCGGATGGCTCACCAGCGTCCAGATGATCGCCGCGACCCTGGTCTACATCCCGGTCGCCCGGATGTCCGACCGGATGAACCGCAAGCCGTTCGTCCTCCTGACCTTCGCCTTCTTCGCCCTGTTCCCGCTGGCGCTCGCCCATGCCACCGGGTCCGCCGCGCTGACCGCGGCCTTCGTGATCGCGGGCCTGCGCGAGACGGGCGAGCCGGCCCGCAAGGCGCTCATCCTCGACCTCACCGCCGCCGGGGCGCGCGGGCGCTCCGTCGGCCTCTATTACCTGCTGCGCGGCCTCGCCGTGTTCCCGGCGCCCCTGGTCGGAGGCTGGCTGTGGACCCTCGACCGGCGCTGGCCCTTCTGGACGGCCTTCGCCGTGGGCGTCGCCGGCTTCCTGGTGCACGCCCGCTGGGGACCGGATGGGGAGGTCGCCGGACGCTGACTTTGCCGCGGGAGCCAAGGACAGCAAGGACTTCAAGGACGAGGAACATGTCATTCACCCGGTGTCCTTGGGCGTCCTTGCTGTCCTTGCTGTCCTTTTTGGCAACCGCTCAGGGTTGAGGACTCAGGCTAGGATTCCCCCCGATGCGCTGGATCGGCCTCGCCTACTCGCTGCCCTCTTCCATCGCCTCCGGCAAGCGGGTGGCGGTCTGGCGGCGGCTCCGCCAGCTCGGAGCGGTCTCGCCCACGGGGTCGCTCTACCTGCTCCCGGCGGGCGAGGAGAGCCAGGAGGCGTTCGACTGGCTGGCGCAGGAGATCCGCGACGGCGGCGGCGAGGCCCTGGTGCTCCAGGTGGAGCGGCTCGACGGGGACGCGGAGGGGCGGGTGATCGAGCTGGCCCGCGCCGGCCGCGACGAGGAGTACCGCAAGATCGCCGGCGAGGCGAACGAGGCCGCGGAGCAGGCCCGGGCGGCGGGCGACGAGGACCGCTCCGCCTTCCGCGACCGGCTGGAGCGCCTGCGCCGCCGCTACGCCGAGACCGCCCGCACCGACTTCTTCCACGCTCCCGAGGGACCGGCCGCCGCCGCGGCGCTGGCCCGCCTGGAAGAGGCGGTCGCCGGCGGCGGCACGGCGCCCCGCGACATCCCCGCGGCCGACCTGGCGCGCTACCGCGGGCGGACCTGGGTGACCCGGCCGCACCCGCACGTCGACCGGCTGGCCTCGGCCTGGCTGATCCGCCGCTTCGTCGACCCGGAGGCCACGATCCGCTACGCCGAGAAGCCTGGGGAGGGGGAGCTCTCCTTCGACATGCGCGGCGCCGACTTCGGCCACTCCGGCGAGCTCTGCACCTTCGAGACGCTGCTCGCCGCCTTCCGGCTCGACGACTCGGCCCTGCGCCAGATCGCGGCGATCGTCCACGAGATCGACCTGCGCGACGGCCGTTCGTCCGCTCCAGAGATCCCCGGGATCGACCACCTGCTGCGCGGCTGGAGCCAGGCCGGGTGGCCCGACCCCGAGTTGGAGCGCCACGGCATCGCCCTCTTCGAAGGGCTCTACCAGGCGTTCCGGCAGACCCCCGGACCGGAAGCGCCGTGAGCGACCTGGTCCCGTTCCGGGAGGCCCTGCGCGTCTGGATCCGCGTGGCGGTCCAGAGCTTCGGCGGTCCGGCCGGTCAGATCGCGGTCATGCACCGCATCCTGGTCGAGGAGAAGCGCTGGATCAGCGAGAGCCGGTTCCTCCACGCCCTCAACTACTGCATGCTGCTGCCCGGCCCCGAGGCCACGCAGCTCGCCACCTACATCGGCTGGCTGCTCAACCGCACGCCCGGGGGGATCGCGGCCGGCACCCTCTTCGTCCTTCCCGGATTCCTGTCGATCCTGGTCTTGAGCCTGCTCTACGCCAGCTTCCAGCAGACCGACTTCGTCCAGGCCCTCTTCTACGGCCTGAAGCCGGCGGTGATGGCGGTCGTGGTCGAGGCCGTGTTCCGCATCGGCAAGCGGGCGCTCCGCAACCGGACGATGGCGGGGATCGCGGCGCTGGCGTTCGTGGCGATCTTCTTCTTCGAGATCCCCTTTCCGGCCATCGTGGCCGGAGCGGGGCTGATCGGCTGGATCGGCGGCCGGCTGCGGCCGGAGACGTTCGCTCCGCCCCTGGTCCTGGAGCGAGCCGCCGGGGAGGACCTGCCCATCGCCGACGCCCAGGTCCACCAGGTCCGGCCCTCCCTCGGCCGCTCCTTCCGGGTCCTCGCCGTCTGCCTCGGCCTCTGGGCCGCGCCGCTGCTCGTCCTCTTCGCGGTCTTCGGCCCGGACCACGTCCTCGTCCGGGAAGGGGCCTTCTTCAGCAAGATGTCCGTGGTCACCTTCGGCGGCGCCTACGCCGTCCTGGCCTACGTCAGCCAGCAGGCGGTCGAGACCTACGGCTGGCTCACGCCGGGAGAGATGCTGGACGGCCTCGGTATGGCCGAGACCACGCCCGGCCCCCTGATCCAGGTCGTGCAGTTCGTCGGCTTTCTGGGCGCCTGGCGCCACCCCGGCGGCCTCGATCCCATGACCGCCGGCATCCTGGGATCGCTGATCACCACCTGGGTGACCTACGTCCCCTGCTTCCTCTGGATCTTCCTCGGAGCGCCGTACATCGAATGGCTGCGCGGCAAGCGGGGGCTCTCCGCGGCGCTCGCCGGGATCACCGCCGCGGTGGTCGGAGTGATCCTCAACCTGGCCGTCTGGTTCTCCCTCCACGTCCTGTTCGGAGAGGTCGCCGAGGTCCACCGGATGGGCGCGCGCCTGCTCGTTCCAGACTGGAGCACCCTCGATCCGGCGGCCCTGGTCCTCGCCGCCGGAGCCTTCCTGGCCCTCTTCCGCTTCAGGCTGGGGATGATGAAGACGCTGGCCTTCAGCGCGGGGGCGGGGCTGGTGTGGTATCTGATCGCCAGAGGCGGGTAATTCCCCCCTCTCCCGGTCGGCGGGAGGGCGATGGGAGAGGGGGGCAGGGGGGTGAGGATCTACCGGTCGGTGGGGACGGGAGTGCCCTGCTGCTGGTGCTCCCAGACCTCGATCGAGCCGGGGCCGGTCCACAGCTCGACGTCCACGCCGTCCACGTTGTCCCTCGGCACCATGCCGAAAGCGCCGGTGGGCAGGAACAGGCAGAAGGCGCCGGTGAAGTCGGTCACGAAGATGTCAGCCGGCGACCTGCCGAACAGGGAGGGCGAGGCGGGGTCGAGCGAGAAGATGGCATAGTCCATCCCCGGATCGGCCTTGCCGTTTCCGTTCACGTCCCAGACCGCCAGAGCGTCGACGTTGTCACCCGCCGCGAGGCCGAGCTGCGGGGCCGGAGCGAACACGAGGAACCAGGGCGCGGCAGGCGGCGAGAAGAGGATGTCCGACGCACCCGCCCAGCTCGGGGTCGTCCGGTCCACCGTGAAGTAGATCGGGAAGTCGTGCACGTTGTCCCCGTTCGTGTCCCAGGGGAGGAGCTCCAGGGCGTCCACGTTGTCGAGCTCTCTGCCGGCGTTGTTGCCTCCCGGCGGGATCGACGGGACCAGGTTGTAACGGGTCTGGTTGACCGAGAGCAGGTTGATCGGACCCGCCAGCACCGGACCCGCGATGCCGGCCGGCGCGCAGGCCGCCATGGCCGCGGCCGGCGAGGCGGTCGTCGGGCCGTTGGTCACGAAACGATCGCCGGCCGCCTGGTTGAGCCCCGCCTGCCAGTTGTAAGCCGTCCCCGGGGCACCGGTCGAGGGGCGGTCGCCCGAGAAGTAGATGACGAACTGCGCCCAGGGGTTGTTGCCCTCGCCGAGGGAGTGCCCGTCGTTGTTGTCCCGCGGCGGCAGCAATCCGTAGCCGACGTCAGGAACGTGCAGGATCGGCCCGATCCCGCCGATGTCACAACCCTGTCCCACGATGCCGCCCGCCGGAACCTCTCCGTAGATGTCGGCCGGCGTCCGGCCGCACCAGGCGATCGAAGGCGAGCACCGGTCGATCGAGATCGGATCGGGCTTGATCGGCGGCGGCGGATCGGCGCTCACGACCGTGGCGCCGAGAATGAGGGCGCCAGCGGCGATAAGGGGGGATGTTCTGCGCATGCCTGATACTCCTTCGGACCCCTGGCCAAGGGACCGTACGACTGGCCCGGGGTCCATCCCCGGCCCGGCCCGCAAAGATATGCAGACGTAATTAAAATTGCAACTCTAGACTTTCGGATCTATTATCCAGCCTCGATTCGGATCAGGCCCAAGCGCAGTCCCCCCATTTCTGGACCCAGCCGGCTTCGCGTTATAGTCCGCTCCTCCACTATGACTGAGACCGACGGCACGTTCCAGAAGCTGAGAGAGCTCGCCCAGAACCTCTGGTGGTCCTGGCAACCCGATATCCGCGCCATCTTCCGGGAGCTCGATCCCGTGACCTGGCGCGTCGTCTACCACAACCCCGTGGCGCTGCTGCAGCGCCTCGATCCGCAGGAGGTCGCGGACCGGGTGCAGGACCTGGAGCTGCAGACCCGCATCAACCAGGTCCACCGCCGGCTGCGGCAGTACCTGCAAGGAAACGAGAGCTGGGGGGCGACCCACGCCGGTCCGATCCTGGCCTTCCCCGTGGCCTACTTCTCCGCCGAGTTCGGCCTTCACCAGTCCCTGCCGATCTACTCCGGCGGCCTGGGAGTGCTTGCGGGCGACCACCTGAAGAGCATGAGCGACCTGGGAGTGCCGGTGGTGGGCGTCGGTCTCCTCTATCACCAGGGCTACGTCCACCAGCTCATCGACGAGAACGGCTGGCAGCAGGACCTCTACGAGCCGATCGGCGCGGCCGAGCTGCCGGTGGACCCGGTGCTCGGGGCGGACGGCCAGCAGGTGCGCTTCGCGGTCGAGCTGCCGGGGCGGGACGTCTGGGTTCGCCTCTGGCGGGTGGCGGCGGGGCGGAGCCTGCTGCTGCTGCTCGACGCCCGCGACGACGCCAACACCCCGGAGGACCAGGAGCTGACCGCCCGGCTTTACGGCGGCGACCAGGAGACGCGCATCCAGCAGGAGATCCTGCTCGGCGTGGGCGGCTTCCGAGCGCTCGGACAGGTGGGGATCAAGCCCTCCGTGCTCCACCTCAACGAGGGGCACTCCGCCTTCGCGCTGCTGGAGCGCGCGCGGCACTTCGTCGAGCACCAGGGGCTCGACCCCGACGCCGCGGTGCGCGAGGTGGCCGCGACCTCCGTGTTCACGACCCACACGCCGGTCGAGGCGGGCCACGACCGCTTCCGTCCGGAGCTGGCCGGCCGCCATCTGGAGGCGCTGGCCCAGGGGCTCGGCATGCCGCTCGACCGCGTCCTGGCGCTCGGCTCCGAGCGGCCGGACGATCCGGCCGCGCCGTTCTGCCCGACCGTGCTCGCGCTCAACCTGAGCCGGCGCAGCAACGGCGTCTCGGCGCTGCACGGCCGGGTCTCGCGGCGGATGTGGCACTCCCTCTATCCCGGCCGGACCGAGGAGGAGGTGCCGATCGGCCACATCACGAACGGCGTCCACGTGCGCACCTGGCTGGCCGCCGACATGCACGACCTCTACTCCCGGTACCTGGGCCCGCGCTGGCTGGAGTCGCTCAGCCGTCCGGACCTGTGGACCCGGGCGGAGAAGATCCCGGACGCCGAAATCTGGGAAGTCCACCAGGTGCTCAAGGCGCGCCTGCTGACCTTCGTGCGCCGCCGCCTGGCCGACCGCCGGGAGCGCCTCGGCCTGCCCGCGCCGGAGCGCGAGCCCCTCGAGCCGGAGGCGCTGACCCTCGGCTTCGCCCGCCGCTTCGCCACCTACAAAAGGGCGGACATCCTCTTCCAGGACCTCGACCGCCTGGCCCGCCTGGTCAACGACCCGCAGCGGCCGGTGCAGATCGTCTTCGCGGGCAAAGCGCATCCGCGCGACACCGGAGGCAAGGCGCTGGCGCAGCGCGTCGCCAACCTGGAACGCGACCCGCGTTTCGCGGGAAGGATCGTCTTCGTCGAGAACTACTCCATACACGTCGGCCGTCAACTCGTCCAGGGCGTGGACGTCTGGCTGAACACCCCGCGCCGCCCGCTGGAAGCCTGCGGCACCAGCGGCGAGAAGTGCATCCTCAACGGTGTCCTGAACTGTTCGATCCTCGACGGCTGGTGGGCCGAAGGCTACGACGGCCAGAACGGCTTCGCCGTGGGAGCGGGGGAGATCCACTCCAACCCCGACCTCCAGGACGAGCGCGATGCCCTGGCTCTCTTCGAGACCCTGGAGACCCAGGTCGTGCCCCTCTACTACGACCGCGACGCCCAAGGCCTCCCCAAAGGCTGGATCCGCCGCGTCAAACGGGCCATCCGCACCCTCGCCTGGCGCTACAACGCCGACCGCATGGTCATGGACTACGTCAACCAGTGCTACCTGCCCGCCGCGGGAGGGGAGACCTGCCGGATGCCGGTGGCGTGAGAGGGTGCTGGAAAGGTTGCGGCGAGGTAGACGGGTTCTGGCCTGAGTGAGGCGTCACGATTTTCGCCATTGTCTGACCACTTTCCCTTTTCTCGCCAGCTTCAGCGCAGCACGAGAGCAGTTGACTACAATACGTGCCCCGGAGAAGAGATGTAGATGTATCTGCTGGAGCTCAGCAGCGCTCAGATCAAGCCAGCGTACCGTCTCTCCAAGATGATCTGTAACTCTATCATCCAGAACGTAATCGTCATCAGCCTTGGTCCAGATCCCTTCAACTAAGACAGAAGTAACCCCGCTCATCGACAACTTGGCAGCGTGAACCCATACATCTTCCACCCCGGCAGCCAGAGGTCGATATACTGACACGTCGTCCAGCCGAACGATCACCTCACCTCCAGCGAGCACGCGGAGGCATACGAGAGTGGCATCGTGGAGTTCAATCACGCTTATTGCTTTAGGTGCTATCTTCTCGGCGCCGTTGCTCATCTACCTCCTCCAAACACCATGGAGAGACCCAAGCCTATAGTCGCGGGATCGTCACCTACCCCAAGGCCACCAGTGAGCAGATCTTCGATGATTGTCCCAACAATGATGCCGATTCCTATGGCAACAGGGACATAGGATGGATCAAATGCTGGCAAGTTGAAGTCAACATCATCGTTGACTTTGCAGCTCGAGCTTGGCGGATCGGGTATCTCATCTCCCGGCAAAAGCGGCCGATGGCGTTGGCCTTCTCCGCCCGGATAGTGATGCCAATGATCCTTGCCCTGATTTCTTTCTCCTTCAGGCTTGCCGGCGTGCCAATCCAATATATCGCCGTTTGGACCACGGAACCTTTGCCCTCCTGGATGTCGATGGCTGGGATCGTGCTTCCACTCTGGTGATAGGCCTGAAGGGTCCACGGGAAGCTTCATCCAGCCACGAGGATCTATGAAGTTAATTGGATCAACTGACACGTATCCATACAGGTTGGCATCTCCACCAGTAAAAGCAATCGGATCCTTGGCTGTCCACCGCCCCGCCTCCGCCTCATAATCCCTCGCCCCGAACCGCACCAATCCCGTCTGCCGGTCGTAGAGGCCGCCCGCGAAGCCGAACGGCTGGAAACCTGGATTCGTATTCAGAATCACATTCCCGAATTCGTCGTAGTCCATCCGCTGGATGACGGCGCCCGTCCCGGTGTCGATCACCAGCCGCGGGCTGCCCAGGTGGTCAGAGACGATGCTGTAGGTCGTTCCTCCCTTGATCATGTAATCCGGCACGTTCGGGCGGCTGCCGTAGATGAAGCGGGCGATGACGTTGCCGGTGGCGTCGAGCTCGGCGATCGGGTTGAGCTGGTTCTGGTAGAGGAAGCCTTGGACGAACGCGCCGTTGATCTTCTTGCCGACGCGGCGATTCTGGCCGTCGATCACGTATTCGATGTGAATTCCATCCGGGAGGGTCACCTCACGGAGGTTGCCCAGCTCGTCGTAGTCGTAGGTGACGGCCTGGCCGTTCTGCGTCTTGCTCGCCAGCTCGCCATTCGCGGTGTAGGCGTAGGTCGTGTCGCCGTAGGTGAGGAGGCGGTCCTGGGCGTCGTAGGTGGCGATGATCGTTTCGGACGGAGTGACGTGGGCAGTGCGGTTGCTGTTGGCGCCGTAGCCGTAATGAGAGAGGCGAGCGCCGTTCCTATGGACTTCGGAGAGGCGGCCGGATAGGTCGTAGGTGTAGGCGTAGACGTCCGTGGTTCCCGCGAGGGTTTCGATTTTCTCGATGATGCGGCCAAGCTTGTCCCGGGTGTAGTGGATGGTGAGGACAGGATCGGCTCCGATCCGGGCCTCGAAGGCGGACATCTCTCCGAAGCCGTTGTAGGACTGCGCGGTGGTGACCTGGCCTAGGGTGGCGCCGGTGAGCAGGCCGTTGCGAGGGTCGCGGTGGAGGGTCAGGGACCCGGCCCGGGTGAGGAGGCTGTCGCGGTCGTACTGGAAGGCGACCGGGTCGGCGCCGTTGACCTTGCGCGCAGTCACCCGGAAGCGGTTGTCGTAGGTGTTCTCGACGCTGCCCGCGATAGGGCCGGACCAGGTGGTGCCGGTCGGCAGGAAGCCGTCGTAGGAGTAGGCGAGGGTCTCGCCGTCCGGAGCGGCGAGGGTGGCGAGGCGGCCTGTCGTGCTCGAGTAGGTGTAGGCGAGATCTCCTTCGGAGAAGGACACCGCTCGCAGCCGGCCGGCGGAATCGTAGGTCAGCTCGACGAGCTCGCCGCCGGGACGGTGGACCTGGGTAAGCTGGCGGTCGAGGTTGTAGTCGTAGGTCGTGGAGACGGCGCCGCCGCCGAGGCCGGGCGGCTCGTAGCCGTCCTGCAGGTCCACCGGGGTATAGGCGAAGGCATGGGACGGCCGGCCGGGCGGCGTGATCGAAGTCACGTTTCCGTTCTCGTCATAGGAGAAGCCGATGGCGCGGCCGTCGGGCAAGGCTTGGCGGAGGACCCGGCCGGCGTCGTCGCGCTCGAAGCTCACGCTGCGGGTCAGGGGGTCGGTCACGGTCGCGAGCCAGCCGTTTGCGTTGTAGCCCAGAGCCAGGCTCCTCCTATCCTCTCCGGTGCCCTGGAGCAGAGAGGCGAGCCGCCCGCGGCCGTCGTAGGCGAATTCGACCGGGTCGAGGCCGTCGACCTGGACTGACAGCGGGCGCCCCTGGCCGTCGATCGTGGCCGTGCTGCGGCGTCCCTCGGGCGTCGTGAAGGTGAATTTCCGCTGGGCGGCGTCGAACTGCCGGATGAAGACGTCGCCGTTGAGGCTCAGGGTCTCCTGGAGGCTCCGGACCTGCCAGAAGCTGCCTGCGTCCAGGATGGCGTTGCGGGTGAAGGTGGTGGTGGCCGTGAGACCGGAAGGGGTGCGGATCTGGGCGCTCGCCGGGAGCGAGGCCTGCAGACTGAACCGGGGATCGGAGCCTTCGACCAGGGTCAGGACGGCGCCGTCGGGTCCGCGGACGGTCCTCTTCCCGCTCGTCTCATAATCGGTCGTGGTGCGGAGGCCGGCGGGGCCGGTGACGGTCCTCCTCTTGCCGCCGGCGGCGCGCGGCTCGACGTCGTAGCGGAAGGCCCGGCCGAGAGCGGTGGAGAGGTCTACCCGGTAACCTGCGCCGGCCTGGGTGCGTGCCAGGCTCTTGAAGCCGTTCGCCGGATCCTGGTCGCGGGCCAGGCGCCCCAGCTCGTCGTAGGTGAACCGGTAGGTGTTCTGGCGCGCGTCGGTCAAGGTGGCGAGCAGACCGCCTGGATGGTAGATAAGGCGGATCTCTTCGCCCTGGGGATTGCGCACCCGTTCGAGGAAGCCCTCGGCGTCGAGGGTCAGCGCGGTGCGCTGGCCGAAGGGGGCCACGATGGCCTGAGCCCGACCGGAGGCGTCGCGCTCGATCCGCGTCGCATTGCCGTCGCCGTCCTCGATGCGGACGAGCAGGCCCTGGGTATTGTAGGAGAGCCGGAACAGGACTTCGCCGGTCAGGGCTTCCAGCGTACGAAGGTGCCGGCCCTCGGCGTCGAAGACGAAGACCTCTCCGCCGTCTTCCGACGGGATGAAGGTCTCGCCATCGGCGAAGCCTGGAAAGAGCGGCGAGGCCTTCAGGATCTTGCGGTCGGCGGTGACCAGGATAAAGAAATTTCCCTCAGGGTCAACCGAGATGCCCTGGGGAGCGCCGAGCCGAACGCCGCCGGCGGGGCCAGCAAGGCCGCTCGCAGTCGGAATCAGGGTGCCGGCGATCGTCGCGACCACGCCGCCCGGGGTGATCTTGCGGACGAATCCGAGCTGGTCCGCCAGCAGGACGCTGCCGTCGCGGTCGATCGCCAGGTCTTCCGGCTGGTAGCGCTCGAACGGGAGCCGGGGCAGGGACCTGACCTTGCCGCCGGCCTCCACGCGCAGCACGCGGTTGTGCAGCGAGTCGGCGATGAGGAGCCGGCCTTCCGGATCGAGGATGACCGAGGTCGGCCGGCGCAGGGAGACGCTGGTGGCGAGCCCGTCCGGCGGATCGTCGAAGACGTTCCCGTTGCCCGCGGCCAGCGTAATGACGCCGTCCACGCTGACTTTACGAACCCGGTTGTTGCCGGTGTCCGCGATGTAGAGGTTCCCTTCGGCGTCGAGGGCGACGTCCTCAGGCTCGCGGAGAGCGGCCAGGTTTGCGGGCCCGTCGTCTCCTCGATATCCGGAGCCCATGCCGCCCGCCACTGTGGTGATGATCCCGTCCGCGCTCACCTTGCGGATGCGGTGGTTGTTGGAGTCGGCGATGAACAGATTCCCTTCCGGGTCGATGGCGAGCCCCCGCGGCACCGAGAGCATGGCCTCGACGGCCGGGCCGCCGTCTCCGGAGAAGCCGCCGGTCGCCTGGCCCGCGACGGTCGTGGTCGTGCCGTCCGGGGCCACCTTGAAGACCCGGCTGTTCGTCGAGTAGTAGAGGTTGCCGCGAGCGTCGGTCGTGAGGTCGTGGATGAACGAGCCGCCCGCGTCGGTCCACGGAGCGATGGCGCGTCCGGCGACGGGCGACCGCGAGTCCCGGGTGAGCCCGTCGCCCTGATGGAGCGCCTGGTGGTAGGGGTCGTAGAGGTGGTGGGCGTCGAGGGTCCAGCCGCCGAGGCCGGCCTCCCGCGCGTCCCAGACGCCGAGCGCGCCGAGACGGACGCTGTAGGTCTGATAGACGATCAGCTCGTCCCGCCCGCTCGCCGCGAGGCCGGAGCCCGAGAGCCGCCCGAAGCTGCTGGCGAAGTTGTCGGGCGGCCGCCGGTACTCTCTGGGGTAGACGTAGCCGAGGCTCACCGTGACGTCGACCGGCCCCTGGACCTCGCGGCCATAGGCGTCGCGGCCATCCCAGATATACGTGTGCTTCTGATTCGGCTGCGCCGGGAAGGAGAGGACGGTAAGCTGGCCGCCAGCGGAGACCTGGAGCTCGATGCGCCGCAGGCTGGCGGGGACCGAAGGCCCGCTCAGCGGGATCTCCAGCCGGCTGCGGCTCCGGCGTCCGGGGGCGCGGTCGCTGCGGTAGTGCAACGAGAAGGAGGTCCCGGCGACCGAGAGCGACTCCGCCAGCGTCTGGTTCTGGCAGTCGATGATCGAGCCCTGCTGGCAGTCGGGCTCCGGCTCCGGCGGATCCTCGGGCTCCGGCTCCGGCTGGTTCGGAGGGACGGCGTCGCTCGGCGGGCCGAACGGCCAGTTGTAGTCCCAAGGCGTGAAGTGAGGGACCGGCACCCGCCAGAGGCTCTGGCCGGGGATGTAGAGGAGCGCGAGCCGGCGGCGCTCGGCATCGGTGATCCCCAGCTCCGCCAGGGCCTCGGCGCCGGCCGGCGCGCCGCTCCCGGTCACGTCGAGGTCGGCCAGGCCGCCGGTGATCCCCAGGATCTTGACGATCCGCCCGTTGTCCGACGCCACCCAGGCGGCGAGCTCGCGGTCGTAGTAGCCCGCGGGCACGACGCCGCCGACTGGAAAATCCAGGAAGTTCTCAAGGTATTGGATCGCCGGCTGGCTGAAAATCACCCGTGAGGCCCCGGACGCGACCGCCTCATCAGCGCTCAGCTCGACCGCATAGGTGTAGGCGGCCTGCGGCGGCAGCGGGGCCGGCATGGCCTTCGGGCCGCCCGGGCCGACGGTGTACTCGGTGGCGCGCACGGTCAGCGACGGAAGCGGCTGGACGCTGCCGTCCGGGAGGACCATCGAGGCTTCCATCCCGGCCGGGAAGAGCAGGGTGGCCCGGCGGGCGCCGTCCTCGTCCACGACCTCGCTGCCCCGCGCCACCTGCAGCTCGGGAGCGCCGGAGGCGACCGTCGTCGCCTGCGCGTCATACGGGACGAGCGCGGCGTCCTCCGCCCAGACCCAGTCGCGCCAGGGGACGTCCACGGTGCGCTGCGCGGGCGCGTACCCATCCTTCTCGTACTGCAGCGTGAGCGCGCCGCCGCCGTTGACCGCCAGGTCGAACATTCCGTCCGCGCGACTGAGGGTGCCGCCGAATTCCGGATGGCGGAGGACGCGGACGCGGGCTCCGGGGAGCGGCTCCCCCTCGCGGGTGAGCACCCGGCCGCGCACGACCGCGGCCCGGCGCGGCTCGACGGTCCCGGGCTCGATCCCGGTCTGGATCGAGTCGCTCCCGGTGTAGAGAAACGCCGTGGACGCGGCCATGCCGGTCATCACGGTCCGGTCCAGGGGCGGCGCCACGGCCGCGGGATCGGGCGGCAGCCCGGTGTCCGGCAGGTCGACGGAGAACCGGACCTCGACCGGTCCGGCGGCGTTGCCCATGAAGTCCCGGATCGCCGCGGCGAGCGTGTGCTCGCCTTCGGCGAGAGGGAACGGGAGGAGACAGGTGGCCCCCTCCTCGCGCAGGTCGCATGCGGCGTCGGAGTATTCTCCATCCAGCCGCAGGACGAAGCTCGCGGTGTCGACCCCCGATTCGTCGTCGTTGTAGCGGACCTCGATCTCCGGATCCGGCCGGTCGAGGACGGCGCCGGCCGCAGGTCTCAGGATCTCCAACTCGGGCGGGGTCGTGTCGGCATAGAGGGCCAGGTCCCGCACATGCGCCGGAGGAGACAGTTTGAGCGACCGGACCACCTGACCCGCGGCGCTCACCTGCGCCACGGCCTGGCCGTTCGCCACCCAGGCGGAGCCGTCGGAGGGATCCGCGACCAGCTCGGCGATCTCCCCCTGGCCGGCGAAAGGCTCGAGCATGAAAGCGGCCCGGCCGGCGGCGTCGATCCTCTGAAGCTCTTTGCCGCTCGCGATCCAGGCTCCGCCCCGGAAGTCGGCGGCCACGGCCGCGAGGTTGCGGCCGGCGATCTCCAGGAGAAGCGCGCCGTCCGCGCCGTGGAGCCGGATGCTCTCCCGCTGCGCGATCCAGACTCCACCGGCCCCGCCGGAAAAATCGGCGTCGAGGTCCCGCAGGTCGGGGCTGCGGCCCAGGTCGAGCAAGCGGACCGGGGCTCCGGTCACCGCGTCGTGGGCCACGGCGGCCTTGGTGGTCGCGACCCAGAGGAGCCCGGCGGTGGGATCGAGGGAGAGAGAGCGGACACTCTCCAAGAGTGGCCGGGAGACCAGGGACTGGCCAGCGGCGGAGAAGCTGCGCAGCTCCCGGCCGGCCGCGAGCCAGACCGAACCGTCGTCCGGATGCACGGCGAGATCCGCATGGACGGTCTCGGGCAGGGCGGCCGGAACGCCGAGACGTCGCGCGCCGTCGAACCCGTAGGCTTCGAGGGTCCCTCCGGCCCACAGCCAGACCGTGGCGCGAAGAGGGTCGAGCGCGACGGCGCGCACATCCCCGACGTCCCGGATCTCGAGGAGCCGGCTCCCATCCGCGGTCGCGATCTTCAACGCGCCCGCGGATTCGGCGACCCACAGGGCGTTCCTCCGCGCGGGATCGGACGCACCGGAGAATGCGACGACCAGCATCGAAAGACAGAATATCGTGGTCCTTCCACGCATGTCAGGCTCCCTCCCGACCGCCGAGAGACACGCATTCCGGAAACGGACCCGATCCTGAAGAGCCCGCCTGATGGATCTCGGGAAAGTTGCTTCTAAAAAACTGGGTGCTCGGAGCTGGGCAAGCGTGACAAAGAGGACGAGAGACGCCCGGCCGGAGCGCCTCTCTACAGCGCGAGGATTTGTGGCATCCGCTAGCGGACCGCGTCCGCTTTCGCCGCCAGGATGAAGTCGTTCTCGCTCAGGCCCCCGATGGAGTGAGTCCAGAGCGTGACTTTCACCTTGCCCCAGGTGAGAAAGATGTCCGGATGGTGTCCTTCCTGCTCGGCGACCTCCCCCAGCCGGTTCACGAACGCCAGAGCCTCGAGGAAGTCCTGGAAGCGGTACTCCTTTTCGAGGTGGTGCTCGTTGACCAGGGTCCACCCGTCGAGCTGCCCGTACATCTTTCGCAGCTCCTCGCCCTTGAGCGCGGAGGTCCCCGCCTCGCAGGGTTGACAGTGGAGCGATGCCAGGTCGTTCATCGATCTCACCTCCTTTCGTGAGGTTCCTCTGAGCTTCAGACGCGGTCTCTGAGCCCCTTCTCGCCGCTCTCGCCGGCGCAGTGGGCGCAGCAGTAGATCGACCCGCCGGCCTCGACGCCGTGGCCCACGATCCGGCACCCGCAGTGGTCGCATTGCGGCGCGAGCGCGTGGATCGCGCACTCGAAGCTGTCGAAGACGTGCCTCTCGCCGGCCATCATGACCTCGAAGGATTTGTCGTAGCTGTTGCCGCAGACTTCACAGGTCGCCATCGTCCGCACCTCCTGACTGCCGCCCGCCACTCCAGGGAGCAGCCGCTCAAACCGGCTGCAACGGTTGTGCCGCCCCGGTGGCGCGTGCCTTGCTTTCTCCCTCCTCGAGAGCATGGCCGCATGGAAGCGGCCCCCGAATGGGGAGGCTCATCGGGCAACGACGTCACTCGGGGGATCCAATGCAAGATCCTGTTACCTCTTCTTCCCGTCCCGGACCTGTACGGCAGCTCCGTCTCTCTCTCTCCGACATGCCGCCCGGCCGGCGGCGGGCGGTGACCGCGGCCCTGGCCGTCTCCTGCCTGCTGTTCCTGGCCGGCTTCGCCTCCTCGATCTACCTCTGGCACCTGGCCCGGCAGTTCCCGCGCGCTCCGTTCAAGCAGCCGTCGCGCCTGTACGCGCAGCCGACCCGGCTCGCGCCCGGAGACCCGCTGACCGCCGGCGAGCTGGTCAGCGAGCTGTCGGCGGCGGGCTACCGCAAGGCCGATGGAGAGGCCCATGGAGAGGAAAACGCTCCCCTGGCTCCCGGGCGGTACCGCCGCTCCGGAGACCGGGTGGAGGTCCACCTGCGCCGCTTTCCGACGCCGGAAGGGGCTGGAGGCGGCATGACCGTGGAGGTCCAATTCCGCGGCAAGCGAGTCGCCGAGCTCGAGACGGACGGCAGGCCGGCGGGCAGCGTGACTCTGGAGCCGGCGCTGCTGGCCTCTTTCTACGGGCCGGACCTCAACGAGCGCCGCCCGGTGACGCTCGACGAGCTGCCGGAGGAGGTCATCAAGGCGGTGCTGGCGGCCGAGGACGACAATTTCTTCGTCCATCCCGGGGTCTCGCCCACCGGCATCGCCCGGGCGCTCTGGGTCAACCTGAGAGGCGGCGAGCTGCAGCAGGGCGGGAGCACCGTCACCCAGCAGCTCGTCAAGAACCTGTACCTGTCGAGCGAGCGGACCATCAAGCGCAAGGCCAAGGAGGCGTTCATCGCCATGGCGCTGGAGGCGCGCTACGGCAAGCAGGCGATCCTCGAGGCCTATCTCAACGAGATCTACCTGGGCCGGAGCGGCCCGGCGAACGTGATCGGCCTGGGAGCCGCGGCCCGCGCCTACTTCAGCAAGGACGCCTCCGAGCTCACCCTCGCGGAGGGGGCCACCCTCGCCGCCATGATCCAGTCGCCCGGCGACTATCTGCCGACCAAGAACCCGGACGGCCTGATCGACCGCCGCAACTGGGTGCTGCAGCGGATGGCCGAGCTCGGCTGGGTCCCCGAGGAACGGGCGCGGCGCGCCTGGCAGGAGCCGATCGTGGTGCGCCCGCAGAAGGTCAACGCGCGCCCGCTGGCGCCCTACTTCTCCAAGCTCGCCACCGAGGAGGCGGAAGAGCGCTTCGGCATCGACGAGCTCCCGGACGAGGGCTACATCCTCTTCTCCACGATCCGCCGGCGGGAGCAGAGGCAGGCCGAGAAGGCCGTGAAGGAGGGCCTCGCCGCCCTGGAAAGGAGGTCGCGCAAGGAGCCTCTGCAGGCGGCGCTGATCTCCGTCGATCCACGGGACGGCTCGATCCGAGCCTACGTGGGCGGGCGCGACTTCTCGGTCAGCCAGTTCGACCGGGTGTCGCAGGCGCACCGGCAGATCGGCAGCGCGGTCAAGCCGGTGATCTACGCGGCGGCCTTCAGCGAGGCGGTGGCCACTCCGGCCACCATGCTCAGGGACTCGCCCATCACGGTCAAGATCAGCGGCCGGCCGTGGAAACCCAACAACAACGACCGCGGCTTCCGCGGCTGGGTGACCGCGCGCGCGGCGCTGGAGCAGAGCCTCAACATCCCGACGATCCGCCTGTCGCTCCAGGTGGGGCTCAACCGCGTGGTCGACCTGGCGCGCGACATGGGAATCGATCGCAAGATCGACCCGAACCCGTCTCTGGCCCTCGGGGCTTTCGAGGTCAGCCCCCGCGAGCTGGCCCAGGTCTACGCGACCCTGGCGAACGACGGCCTGCGCCCTCCTCTGCACGGCCTGGCCACGGTCCTGGACCGTCACGGCGAGGTCATCCTCGGCGACGACCTGCCTTCGCCGCGGCGCGTCCTGCCGCCGCAGGCGGCTTTCCTGGTCACCTCGATCCTGCAAGGAGCCCTCGACCACGGGACCGGCGCCGGCGTCCGGAGCTGGGGCCTGCGCGATCCGCTCGCGGGCAAGACCGGAACGACCAACGATCGCCGGGACAACTGGTTCGCCGGGTACTCGGCGGACCGCGTCACCGTCGTCTGGGTCGGCTACGACGACAACTCGCGCACGCGCCTCTCGGGCGCGCGGGCGGCCCTGCCGATCTGGAGCCGCTTCATGCTCGCCGTGCGGCCGGCGCGCGGATACCCGGCCTTCGCTCCGCCCGAGGGGATGTCGCAGGTCACGATCGATCCCCTGACCGGGCAGCTTGCCACCGAGTACTGCCCGCACCGGGTGACGGAGCTGCTGCCGGAATGGCAGGTGCCGACCGAGCCCTGCCACCGTCACATGCCCGGCTACAACGAGTCCTGGGCGGACGTGAACCTGAGCGGCGTGCCCATCGATCCGGCCACGGGGGAGCCGCTGGACGGCTACACCTACGACGCCTATGGAACGGAGGCCGCCTACGGCACCTACGATCCGGGCTATTACCAGACCTACGAAGGCTATGACGAGAACGAGCCGCTCACCGACATCGAGCCCGCGCCCGGGGAGCTGCCGTATCCGCCGGCCAGCACCTTCCCGCCGGAGCCGGTGGAGGTGGACCCCGAGGAGGACGAGGACTACGACGAGTCCGAGGAGGGGACGATCGTCATCCGGCCGGCGCTGCCGGAGCCGGCACCGCCGCCAGCCGAGGAGCCACCTATCGAGGAACCACCTGTCGAGGAGCCGCCAGCCCAGGAGGGCCCGCCCCCTTCGATCGCGGCCCCGACGCCGCCGGCCAGCCCCAGCGAGACGCCGCCTCCGCCGGCCGAGGACACGCCGCCGCCGCCGGAGCCGGAGGCGACGCCGCCGGCCCTCACCCCCTAGCCCCCTCTCCCACACGCACTCACGCCCACCCGGGAGAGGGGGAACCCTAATCCTCGTTTTTTCATCACTTTGGGGGGGGAGAAAGAGCAGCTCTCCCCCCTCTCCCGGGCGGGTGGGAGTGCGGGTGGGAGAGGGGGGCCGGGGGGGTGAAGGTGGGTGGGGGAAGCCTCCGCCTCCGCGCAACTTTGACGGAGCCCTGGGATGGCTCAGGGGGGTGAAGCACACTCCCACCGCAGCCGCCGCTTGTTCGTGCGGTGCTCCGCGAGGGAGATCTCTTTCAGCGTCGGGAAGTCGGCGGGCTCGATCCAGCGCTGGCGCAGCTCGGTGTGGCGCTCCAGGAAGAGCTTGCGGCCCTCGAGGCGGACCTTCTGGTGGAAGGCGCCGAGGGCGTTCTCGACCGCCACGTCCTGGCCGGAGGCGGGCGGACAGACGTCTCCGGGGAGGGTCACGTTCCAGGAGAGCCGGGCGGAGAACGGACCGGCGACGACCGGCAGCTCCCGGCCGTCGAGCACCCCGGGCGCGGGCAGGCCTCCCATCGCCGGAAAGACGAAGGTGGGCCAGGCCCCCGGCGCGCCGGAAGCCGTGGCGGCGAAGCGCACCTTGGCCTTGAAGGTCACCGCCGGAACGCCGGCCTCGTCCGCGGCCCAGGTCGGATCGTCCAGCCGGGCCGCGGTGAGGTAATACCCGAAAGCCTGCCGGATCAGACGGTCGACCTCCTCGGGCCGGCCGGTCTTGAGGACGTCGAGGAAGGCCGCGCCGATCTGGCCGCGCATCTCCAGGCGGGCCTCTCCCGAGGCCTCGCCCTCTTCCGCGATCGCGACGTCCACGGCCAGCCGGCGCTCCTCCACCCGCTGGCGGATCGGCGTGCGCACCAGGACACCCTGGCCGCCGCGGACGATCAGCGCCTCCTGGTCCTGCGCCGCCGGATGGAGCCAGGAGAGCCCGCCCACCGTCTGGGTCGCGTCCAGGAAGAGGTAGCTGTTGGCGACCGGATCGTCCGCCGAGAGGCCGAGGCCGTCCGCGGGCACGGCGACGATGGCGTGGTTGAACTGGCCCGCCGAGGGGAAGTCGCGGTCCACCCGGTCGTCCTCCGACGAGAGGATGAGCACGGGATAGGCCTCGATGCCGGCCTCGCGGAGCAGGTCGATGAGGAGGAACGCCTTGTCCTTGCAGTCCCCCCAGCGGCGCGCCAGCACCTCCTGGGGCGAGTGGGGACGGTAGCCGCCGATCCCCACCTCGACGGCGACGTAGCGCACCTGCTTGCGCACGAAGGCGAGCAGCGCCTCCAGCTTCTCCCGCTTGCCCGGCTGGCCGGCGGCGATCTCGCGCGCCTTGTCGCGCACCGGCCCCGCGCCGCGCGGGACCTCCGCCACCAGGCGTTCGTACCAGCGGCCCACCCCTTCCCAGCCGGAGGGCTCGCCCCAGGCGTAGCGCAGGACCGCGCCCGCGGCAGCGCCGGAAGGCGCCAGCTCGGGCGGAGAGAGGCGCGGGAGCCCGCGGGCCGCGACCAGCACGCCGCCCGGGGTCTCCTTCACCTCCAGACCGGGGACCTTGCCGTCCAGGCGCCAGCGCCAGCCCGCTCCGGCGCCGCGCACCTCGACGCGCAGCGACTCGATCGGGTCGTCCCCCGCCAGATAGATCTCTCCCGCGGGGAAGTAGGGGCGCTCGCGCACCTCGTAGTCGATGGCGAGGACGGAGCCGGCCGGCACCGCCGGAAAGGTCACGGTGCGCAGCTTCCGCGAGCTGTGCAGCTCGCCGTCGCCCACCACCTCCAGGGTGTCCAGGGCGCGGCGCGCCACGGTCAGCACCTTGCCGTCCGGCCGCGTGGCCGAGGCGGTCAACGACTCCAGCGAGCGGTTCTCGTCGATGTAGACCGGGTACGGCGACCACGAGTCGAAGTCGGACCCGGCGTCGAGGCGGACCCGCAGGCGCGTCTTCTCGGAGACGGCGCCGTCCGGCCGGACCTGGACCTCGATCGAGCGCTCCAGGATCGTCGCGGCCGGCAGCGGCGCCGCGGCCAGCAGGAGCGCGAGGCTAGCGCCGGACCAGAGAGATCGCCTGCGCATCGCTCTTCTCCACCGCGGTGTACAGGGCGCGGACCGCCTCGTAATGCTGCTTGGTCCCGAGCTGCTTCTGGCGCAGCTCGAGCCGCCGCCGGTAGACCAGGGAGCGCTCGGCGTCGTTGCTCTCGATGCCGACGGTCAGCCCGCCCACGGCGTTCTCCTGCTTGGCCAGGCTCGGCGTCACCTCGACCGTCCAGCCCTCGGGCCAGCGCAGCCGCAGCTCCACCTCCTCCATTTCGGGGTACGGAAACAGGACCGGTGACCGGCGCTTTTCCGCCGCCTGCACGAAGGGCTGGGCCACAGGCCCGAGAGGCAGGCTGGGGGCCAGGTTGGACTCGTCGCCGAGCACCTCCTCTTCCCTCTGCTTCATGGACCAGGTGAGGCGGGCCTTGCGCTCGTCCGGCAGCTCCTCCGCCCGGACGTCGGCGATCTGGAAGTCCTTGTACCGCTCGGTCAGCCACTCCTTCCACGCCTCGACGGCCTTGGCGTCGTCCTCCTGCCAGTCGATCTTCTCCCAGGCGGGATGGCCGGTGAGCACCAGCTCGCCCGTGCCGGTGAGCCGGCCCGCCTCGTCCAGCTTCAGGTCGACGACCGCGCGCCGGCCGTTCTGGTCGAACGTGCTCTCGGGCAGGACGATCGGCTCGGGCTTCTTCTTGTCGTAGACCAGGGCGGGCGTCCCCTCGTAGCTGGCCTGGAGCTGGCCGAAGCCGAGAGCGCGGTCCGATGGATCGAGGAAGACCCGCTGGCCGTCGATCTCGGCCATGACGAGCGCGCGGTCGAACCAGCCGGGATTGGCGACTTCGGCATCGATCCGCCCGCGCCAGCGGTCCGCGGCCCAGACGAGTCGGGTTTCCATCTTGACCGCCTCGAGCAGGGCCTGGAGGAGCATGGCCTTCTCGACATAGTCGCCGCTTCTGGAGGACAGCGTCCGCTCCACGGACGAGCCCTCCTCCAGGAGGACCCCCTCCAGGTCCTCGGTGGCGATCTCGTCGCGCACGAAGCGGTAGAGCGCCTCGGCCTTCTGCCGGTTCCCGCCCGCCGTACCGGCAATCTCGCGCGCCTTCTTCTCCACGCCGCCGTCCCTGCGCCGCGCCTTGTCGTACTGCTGCTCGTCGATGATCTTGCAGGTGCTGGCCCAGCTCTCCAGCAGCGGCGTGCGCTGGTACTCGTCGCTGTAGACGACCGGCAGCAGCATCATCTGCGTCGCCAGGTCGGCGAACGGCAGGCCGTAGGGCTCGTCCGGGACCGACGGCAGGTTCTCCGCCCAGACCCGGACCTCGGTGCCGAGCGGAGTCTGCTTGGATTCGCTCTGGACGCCGACCTTGAACGGATCGCCGCTCCACGCCTTCACCTGCAGCTCCCGCGGCACCTTGAAGGTCACCTCCGAGCGGAGGACCGGCAGCTCGTCGGAGAAGTACCAGGGCTCGAGGTAGTAGAACGTGTCGAAGCGCAGCTCATACTGGTAGTCGAGGATCGCGCCCACCTCCACGCCGGGAAAGGCGACCGACGTGACCGACCGCCGCTGGCGCCGCGAGACCTTGCGCTCGAAGCGGGCGTCGGCGGGGACCGGGAGGATCCGGCCGTCGGGCAGCACGGTCCGTCCCCGGAAGCCCTGCAACCGGACGAAGCTGCTGTGCGGAATGGAGACCTCGCCCTGGCTCTTCCCTTCTTCCGTCAGGACCTTGACCCGCGTCTTGACCAGAAGGCTCGACGAGACCTCTCCACTCCTGCCGTACCCCATCATCAGGAACTCCGACTTCTTGGACAGCACCACGGCCGGCGCGTTGGGCTCGTTGGGGACAGAGGCGAGGGTGCGCTCGTGGTCGGTGACCGGAGGGAACCCCTGGGCCGCGGCGGCTCCGCTCAAAGCGGCGGCGGTCAGCAGGACGGTGAGGGCGCGGTATGGCTTCATGAGGAGGGCTCCTGGGTTGTTCATACGAGGATGAGCGCTGCGGGCGAAACGTTTCAGAGAAGTATACGGGAAGGCCGGAGAGAGCGTCGAGGCACGGATATTGCTCATCACAAGGACCGCGGAAGCGGGTCGGCGGCGCGATTCGGCTACGGGGGTGGTGCACTGGACGCCGCCGATCCGGTCTTCGTATACACCAGACAACAGAGACAAAAGAGCGCCTCCTCACGGAGGCGCTCTTTTTTGCGCGGCGTGCCGGCCGCCCGCCCGTGGACCCTCACCCCCGTCCCCTCTCCCGTCACCGGGAGAGGGGCGCCACCACCCTACCCGAAGCGGAATTTCCCCCTCTCCCAGTGATGGGAGAGGGGGTGAGGGTCAGCGCTCGCCGCCGGTTTCCAGCTCGATCTCCAGCTCCGTCTCCTCGCCGGCCTCCACCTCGAAGTCCCGCTCCTCGGGCTGGCGCCCGGGGCGGACCACCGAGATGTGGTGATCGCCGGGCTCGACCGCCAGCCCGCGGCGCAGGCCGGCGAGCTCGCGGCCGGTGCCGACGAAGCGGCCGTCGAGATAGACCGAGGCGTCCTCCGGCTCGACCTCGAGGCGCAGCCACCCGGACTCTGAGCGGTCCTCCTCCGTCGCTTCCTCGCGATCCTCGTCACGGTCCCGCTCGTCGACGCGGCCCCGGCGCCGTCCCCGGTCCCGCCAGTCGTCGTCCTCGCCGTAGTCTCCCCGCTGTCTGCGCTCGTACTCCTCGCGGCGCGTCGCGTCCTCCCGGATGCGATGGTCGCGCCGCTCGGTCGACTTGGAGACGAGGTCCTCCGGACGTACCGACTCGCCGGGCTCCATGCGGTCGTCGACGCTGATCACCGTGCCCGGGTAGATCGAGATCTGGCGGGCGAGGGTCTTGTACCCCTGGCGGAAGAAGACGACGTCGTAGATGCCCTTGTCGAGCCACAGGTACTGCGGGAACCCGTCGTACTGGTCCACGATGCCGACGTACCGGCCGTCGAGGTAGACCTCGGTCTTGCCGGGAGCGACGTCGAGGTCCAGCGCGCCCAGGGCGTCCCGTTCCCCGTAGCGGCCGTAGCGGCCGTAGCGGCGGCCGTAGTGATCGTAGGGATAGTGGGGATAGTAGGAGTCGCCCCACCACCAGCCTCCCCACCACCAGCCGAAGCGGCCCCAGTAGCCATAGGGGTAGAAGTAGGGGTCGTAGTAGGAGCCGTGGTGCCAGTAGCCACCGCCGAAATCGCGGTCGCCGTCGCGCCCGCCACGGTCGCGGGGCCGCTGCCGGTTCGGCTCGCGGTCGCGCGGCGCGGGCACGGCATGGCGACCGCCGCCCGAAGGCCGGGAGTCCCCGCTGTCTCCCGCGGAAGGACTGGAGGGAGGGGGCGAGCTGTGAGTGGATGAAGGCGGCGGCGAGCTGCGGTCGGACGACCGCGGCTCGGCTGTGCGGCTTCCGGCGCTCGAATCGCTGGGGCGGGAGCGCTCCCCCTGCGCCGCCAGGGAGCCGCTCGCCAGCAGCAGCGCAGCCAGCAACAACGCAACCGGGCTCAGGTTACGAAGCCGTTTGGCGGCTCGTTGGATGGTCATGGACTTCCTCCTTTTGCAACGCCGCGCCGGCTTCCGGCCAGGCGCGGTGAAGACCCTTTACGTAATGGAACCGAAGCGTTTCCTCCCATAATTTCGGGACGCTGATCGGAACATTTTGCAAAGCGCGGACCAGGCGTTCGCGCCACCTCTGGGGGCCTTCCGGAGGGATCGGCGGCGGCCCGTCCGGACCGATCCCCAGGAACGGTCCGAGCTCGGGGTGGAGCCGGTGGAAGACCACGGCGCAGTAGCCGGCCTTCTCCTGCCGCGAGGCGAACCGCGTCAGGTCGGTCGGATGGTCGTGCGCCACGGTCGCCGACGGCTCGTAGACCAGCCGCATCCCGCGCTTCTTCATCCGGTAGGCGACCTCTATATCTTCCCACGCCGCATAGGGAAAACGAAGATCAAAAGGCTCGGCGAGCAGCAGATCGCGGCGCAGCGACAAGTTTGACGTGTAGAAGAAGTTGAAGGGGACGTCCTCGGGGTCGCGGATCAGGGCGTAGCCGAACTGCAGGCCATGCTCGTTGATGTAGCGCAGAAAGGGATTGAGGCGCATCCGGCGGTGCCATCCGGTGTAGCCGATGACCGCCAGATGGAGGTCGTCGCCACGGCGGCGGTGGGCCTCGCGGTGGGCCGCCAACCATCCAGCGCTTGGGACAGTGTCGTCCCCCAGAAAGGCCACCCACTGGCCCTGGGCCACGGCCACTCCGGTGTTGCGCGCCGCCGCCGGTCCCCGGTTCTCCTGGGTGAGGATCCGCACCGGCGCCTGGAATGTCCGGCTCCGCAGCCAGTCGCTCGTGCCGTCCGTGGAGCCGTCGTCCACCACGACCACCTCGAACGGCGGCGGCTCCTGCTGGAACTCCAGCGCCTGGAGGACCTCCGAGAGGGCCTCCAGGCGGTTGTGCGTGGGGATGACGACGGAAAAGTCGTACGCCATGAGGACAGCTTACTCCTCCAGGGTCCTCCCGGCGGGGGGTCCTTCAGAAACCGTCTCGGCGCGTGATGGCCGCCGGCCCCGACGGGAGCTGCGGCTGGTTCGGGCTGGGGCCGATTGGGACCGAGCCCGGGTTGGGGAGCCGGTTAAACGTCACGGTCACCGTCTGAGACACGGCGACAGGGGCCCCGTTCAACAGGGCCGGCTGGAAGCGCCAGGAGCAGACCGAGTCGAGCGCGCTGGCCGCCAGGAGACGGGGCGAGGGGCCGCCGATCGGTGGCACCTGACTGCCCTTTCCCACCATGATGTGCCTGGAGAGGACCGTCGGCTGGCGGACACCGCCGCTCTCAGCAATGACGACCTCGAGGGGCACGCCGCCGAGGAACGCCCGCGTCGACCGGATCGGCAATGGACCCTTGCGCTTCTTGACGATGGGGGCCGACGCTCCATCCACTGGAGCGGTGACAGGCGCCACCCCAACCCAGCGGTTCTTGTCCAGAAGCTCTCCCGCCTCGCCATACAGAGAAAGGTCCGCATCATAGAGGGACGGCATGAGATGCTGAGCCGCCTGCCAGCGGCAGATCCCCTCGTCCTGCCGCCCCGACCCGACTTCCGCCAACGCCCGCAAGGTCAGGACCACCGCGAGTTCGTCGAGGCTCGGTTCCAGCCCCTTCAGAGCCGCGGCCCAGACCCTGTCCGCGCGCTTCCTGGCTTCCTTCCACTTGCCTGTCCGCAGGAGCCCTTCAATTCGCGCCAGATCCCCCTCGACAGGGGCAAACGCGGCCAGCTCCTTGCGCCCGTCCTCCGCGCCGAGGAGAGGGAACGAGCCGCAGGCGATCCAGAGAACGCAGAGCCCGATCAGCTTGGTCTTCATCGTGGCCTCCCGATTGTGAGAAGCGTATCACCGACCCGCGTTAGCGGCGCCCATGGAGGAGGGCACGGACGCTGTTCACGAAGTTCTGGGCCACCCGAAGACGTTCGGTCGGCGTCAGGCTCAGCATCCAGAGGATCAGGTCGTCGTCGTCCTCCCATTCTTCAGGAAGAGGAGAGTCCTGGACGGGAGAGGGGCCGGGGGATTCCCGATCGTCGCCCATACTCCCATGGTAGCAAAGCCCGGGCATTCCACTCCGCACCGAAACGAGCGGGCAGGAGCCGGCGGAACCCACTCTCTGCGCGGCATGAGCGGCTCCGGCGGGACGGCGAACAGATGAGAGCCCAAACGACTGCCGAAAAACGCAACAAAACTGTTGTAGCGTCCGGCGACTCGTTATGCCGCCCAACGACTCGTTGGACGGCGCAACGGCTCGTTTCCGGCGCGCAACGACTCGTTTTGCCGCCCAACGACTCGTTGGGGCGCGCAACGACTCGTTGGAGAGCGCGAACCACTCGTTCTGGCGCCTGACGACTCGTTGGACGCCGCAACCACTCGTTGCGCGCCAGAACGACTCGTTGGAGGGCTCGGAAGCCCGGCGGCGCTCTGGCGGGGCCTCCTCAGCCTTCCCACTCCATGACCTCGTCGAGCGTCCGCCGGACCAGCGGCAGGTCTTCCGGCAGCCAGGCCTGGAAACCTGGGCTGGCGAAGAGGGTGTGGTCTCCGGGGTAGGTCGGGACGAGGTAGAGGGGGAAGCGCTCGAAGATCTCCCGGTCGGAGCGGCGGCGGCGCTTCTGGATGGCTTCCCGGCGGGCGGCGGCGCCGTCGAGGTGGGCGAGGAGCCAGGAGAGGCCCCGGAGCTGGGCGATCGTGCGCTCGTCGGTCAGGCAGGGGGCTCCCGGAACGGCGGACGGCGCGGACGCCGGCTTTCCGCTCAGCTTGCGCAGGCCGCGGCGGACGAGCTCCCGCGGACCATAGCCGCGCCAGCGGATCCTGAAGCCGTCCCAGGTCCAGGCCGGCGGCAGCTCGGCGCGCGGAGGCGCGGCCGGCGCGGCGCCGTTCGGGGCGGTGTTGGCGATGTGGCCGGCATAGGGATCGAGACGGAGCGCGTCTCCCCCGGGGTTGCTCTCGAGCAGCGCCTGGGTGCGGGAGACCAGGGTCAGCAGGAGCGCGGGCATCACCCGCTCCCACAGGCCGGCCTCGTAGTTCTTATAGGCGGTCAGGAAGGCGTTGCGCTCGAAGAGGAACCCCCGGTTGAAGAGGCCGAGGAGGTCGCTCGTTGCGCTCGACCGGTGGCGCACCACCGCATCGGGGACGAAGACGATCCGCTCGCCGCCCGACCAGAGGCGCCAGCCGAGGTCGACGTCCTCCAGGTAGGCGAAATAGTCCTCGTCGAAGCCGCCGGCGGCCAGGAAGGACTCGCGCCGGATCAGCATATTGCCGCCGCAGGCGAAGAGCAGCTCCTCCCCCGCCCCTGGCACCCGCGCTGAGGCCAGCGGCCGGCGGAAGTCGAGCTGGAAGGCGTGGCCGTCGAAGGTCATGACGCCGCGGCCGAAGTCGAGCCTCTCCCCTTCCCAGTCCACGATCTTGCCGGAGACGGCGGCCACGTCCGGCGGCGCGGCGGCGAGCGCCTCGACCAGGCAGGCGAGCCACCGCGGCTCCGGCCGGGTGTCGTTGTTGAGGAAGGCCACGGCGTCGCCCGAGGCCTCGGCGGCCAGGCGGTTGTTGCCGGCGCAGAAGCCGAGGTTGACCGGGCTCTCGATCAACCGGATGCGCGGCATGCGCGGCAGGATCTCGCGGCGCATCCATCCAGCCGTGCCGTCCGTCGAGCCGTTGTCGAGGACCAGCACCTCCCAGTCCACGCCCGGGTCGTCCTGGGCGGCGAGCGCCGACAGGCAGGTCTCCAGGTGGCGCCGGCCGTTCCAGGAGAGGAGGGCGACGGAGACTTTCGACAGGCTCACCGCAGCCTCCAGGTGCGCAGCCGGCGGCGGACGCGAAAGAAGAGAGAGTCGGGCGGCGCCGACGTCCCGGGACGGTGAACCCAGCGGTCCTTGGTCTCGTCCACCCGCGGCTCACGGCAGAAGCGGACCAGCGGCGCGAGCGCGCGGTCCCAGCGGAAGTCCGCCAGCAGCTCGCGGGCGCCGGCCCGGCTCCGCTCCCGGGCTCCGGCGTCCTCCACGGCCTCGACCAGAGCCGCGGCCAGCGCGTCCGCGTCTCCGGGCGGAACCACCCAGCCGGCTCCGTGCTCACGGAGCATGCGGCTCATCGCGCCCCCGGCGCTGGTCACCACCGGGCAGCCGGCGGCCATGGCGTCGAGGAAGCGGGTACGCAAGGAGAGGCGGGTCTCCAGGCTCGGCCGGTGCGGCGCCACCAGCAGGTCGACGTCGCGCAGCAGGTCATAGCGCCGGTCGGCCGGCGTCCAGTCGAGGACCCGGACGCGGCTCTCCCACCAGCCGAGGCGGCGGCAGCGCTCCTCCACCTCGGACATCAGGCGTTGCGGCGTGCTCTCCGGGTTCGGGTTGCGGATCAGGAACAGCCGCCAGCCCGGGCGGTCGAGCTTTTCCAGGGCATCGAGCAGGGTCCACGGGTCGTACCAGTCGTAGAGCCCGCCGAAGAGGATGCGCGTCTCCCCGGGCTCGCGTGGCGGCAGGACCGGCCGGTGCTCCGGCAGCTCGTCCGGCACGCCGAAGGGGACCGGCGCGATCAGCGTCGCGAGGTCCGGATCGTCCGCCAAGCGCTCCGGATTGATCCGGCCGAGCGCGGCGAGGAAGCCGAGATAGAAGGTCCGCTGCTCCTCGGACGAGCAGAGGAAGAAGTCGCCGCGCGACATCTGGAGGACCCAGGTCGCGTGGTCGTTGCGGTACGGGTCGTAGCCGAGGGTCGCGGCGTAGGTCAGGTTCTCGACCAGCCAGGGGTCGTAGAGGTCGATCGCCACGGGCAGCTCGGGGATCTCCAGGACCAGATCGTTGGCGAGCTGCCCCTGGGCGACCGCGCCCTGGCAGCCGGCGAGCAGCTCGCGCAGCCGGCCGCGCTCGAAGCGGCGGACGGGCGCGTCGAGCCCCAGCTCCGCCGTCTCCTCCGGCGCCGCCGGAGAGACCAGGACCACGTCGATCCCATGGCCCGGCAGCCGCCGCGCCAGCTCCAGGTAGCGGATGCCGATCCCCGCCATCTTCGGACGGACCGGCTCGCTGGAGAGGAGGGCGATGCGGGGGCTCATGAGAACCGGCGCTGCCACCACTGGTGGGTGCGCCAGGCGCGGGTGGACTCCATGTCGCGGATCAGGCGGTTGAGCCGCTCGATCTCCGCGTAGGTGCGGCCGAGGTGCGCCGACTGCTCGTCCAGGGCCTGGCGGAGCTTGTTCTCCTCGTCATAGAGGCGCTGCAGCTCGGCCCGGACGCGGAGGCTGTCTTCCTTCCAGGCGGTCAGCTCGCCGTTGAGGACGTGATAGCGCTCCTCCCATTCGAAGCGCTCGCGCGCCAGGACCTGGTGCGCCACGGAGAGAGCGTTCAGGTCGGCGTAGCGGGCGGCCAGCTCCTCCCGGGTCGCGGCGAGCTCGCGGCGGGCGCTGGCCCAACCTTCGCGCTCGTCCACGATCTCGGCGCGCATCGTGTCGACCGCCCGCGCCAGGACCTCGGGGCGGAGCCGGTCCGCGTGCTTGGCGAGCACCCGCGCCTTGACCTCCAGGAAATCGCCGCGCTCGCGCGGCCTCTCACCGAAGATGTGATGGCCGCCGCCGCGGAAGTGCCGGTACTCGCAGGTGACGCGGCGCAGGTGGTGGAACGGGGTCAGGGCCGAGAGGCGGATCAGGAAGTCCCAGTCCTCGAAGAACGGCAGGGACGGATCGAACGGCCCCACCTCGGCGAAGAGCCGGCGCTCGATGAGCAGCGTGTTGAACGGGATGTAGTTGTCGACGAGGAGGACGTACGGATCGAAGTCGCGGCTGTAGGGGAGGCGCCGCTCGCGGCAGACCCAGCCGCCGCCGTCCAGCTCGTAGACCGCCACGGCGGCGTCCGTGTAGGCGACGCGCACGCCGGCGGCGCTCGCCGCTCCCGCCAGGGTTGACAGGTGCTCGGGGGCCGCGAGGTCGTCGTCGTCCAGAAAGGCGATGAAATCGCCGGTGGCCGCGGACACGCCGGCCTGCGCCGCCGCGGCGCGCCCGCGGTTCGCCGGGAGGTCGACCCGCACGACCGGCAGCGGATAGCCGTCCGGCACCGCGGGGGGCTCGCCGCCGTCGTTGACCAGCACCACCTCGGCGCGGCGGTACTCCCCTTCAGCGAGGCTGGCGAGAGCCTGGGCCAACAGGGCCGGCCGGTCGCGCGTGCGCACGATCACCGAGACGCGCGGCCCCTCGCGGACCTCGGCGATCTCGGGGAGCCCGCCCAAGTGGCGGACGAGCTGCGCCGTGCTGCGGGTGGTGAAGTCCTCGACGGCGAGGCGGCGGTAGGCCTCGGCCAGCTTCACTTCCGGCCCCAGGCTCAGGGTGCGGAAGCGGCGCAGTCCCTGGCCCGCGTTGAGGTACGGATGGCGCTCCTCCTGGCTGACGTAGCAGGCCATGGCCGCCTCGATCGCCTCCGCCTCGGCGGTGACGTCGACCAGCAGGTCGGGATGGAGAGGGTGGTTGACCTCGTAGAGGATGACACGCAGGTCGCGGAAAGCCTCCTCGGCCGGTCCGCCGTCGCGCAGCGGCGCCAGCAGGCGGTGGACCGCGGCGAAGGCGGCGCGGTGGTCGCGCGTCACCTCCAGCGGCGAAGGGACGAGCAGGACCTCCGGCCGCTGGCTCAGAACGGCCCGCCGGATCCCCTGCTCCGCCTCGTCCAGGCGCCGGTCGAGCGTCCCATCCGGCAGAGCGAGGACGTCCCAGCCGGAGACGCCGAGGGCGGCGGTCGCTGCCGCCGCCTCGTCGCGCCGGCGCCGGCGGTAGTCCTCGCGATCCTCGACCGCTTCCGCTCCGCCTCCGCCGTCGGTCAGAAAGAGGACGCGCACGGCGGCGCCGGAGGCCGCGAGCTGGTTGATCAGGCCGCCGCACCCCAGGACCTCGTCGTCGAAGTGGGGCGCGAGCACCAGCGCGCTCGCGGCGCGCACCCGCTCGGTCCAGCCAGGGGGCAGTCGGTTGTCGGTCACTGGATGTAGCCCAGGTTGCGCAGCCGCTTCTCGGTCTCCCTCTTAATGGAAATACCGGGTCCCGTCTCTCGCTTCCCGGCGCCGGCGCCTTCGTGGATCCAGAGCCGCAGCAGGAATCCGGACGCCGGACCCGCGGCCGGCCAGCGGGGGACGCGCAGAGCCACCGGCGCGATCATCCCTCCGCGATAGGGGGTGTCCGAGCCGATCCGCACGCTCGCGGGAAGGACCGGCCGGCCATCGAGGCTCGCCTCGACCGCGGCGATGCGTCCGAAATCCCCTTCGATCCTCAAGCCCTTTCCCAGGCTCTCGCCGGTCAGGTCGAAACGGAGCCGCGTCCCGTTCAGCTCGGCCCGGTCCGCGGGGCCGAGCAGGTAGGGGACCCAGCTCCGGGGCGCGCGCTCGAAGGTGATGCTACCACTGAGGCGGGAGCCGGCCGGCAGGCCGTCCGGGATCACCCAGAGCCCCGGAGCCTCTTCGGCGACCTGGCGGTGGATGACCGGGGCGAGGCGGGCCGCTCCGCCGGGGTCGGACGCCGCCAGATCCCGCCGCTCCCCGGGATCGCGCTCCAAGTCGTAGAGCTCGGCGCGGCGGAGACGGCCGAGGTCCACCTGCCAGAGGTGGGCCTGCAGCTCGTCGGCGGGCTGGAACGGCTCCTCGCGGTTGAAGACGACGAGCTTGCGGCCGTCCAGCACGGCCGCGGCGCGCAAGGGGCCTCCGCTCATTCCCTCGGCGAATGCGGGCCGGCGCGGCGGCGGCTGCGCTCCGGTCAGCGCCGGCAGCAGGTCGACGCCGTCCCAGGCGGGGTCGGGCTTCCCGCCGGCGGCGGAGACCAGGGTCGGCAGGAGGTCGACCAGACGGACGGTGCCGCCGAGTCTGGTCCCACCGCGAATGCGGCCGTCCCAGCGGAAGATCAGGGGGACGTGGATCTGCTCCTCGTACAGGGTCTGGCCGTGCTTCCAGCCGCCGTGGTCGTGCAGCTCCTCGCCGTGGTCCGCGGTCAGCACGATCAGCGTGTCCTTGAGGACCTGCGGGTCGATCGCCGCCAGCAGCTCGCCAATGAAGCGGTCCACGTAGCGGACCTCGCTGTCGTAGAGGGCGTTGATGTAGGCGATGTCCCGCTCCGGGTCCTGGAGCTTCAGGTGCCCGTTGTAGATGCCGTGAATCCAGTTGCCCGCCACCGGCCCTGTGTAGTCGGGCATGTACGGCGACCGGCCGCCGATCATGTCGGGGTTCTCGTAGGGGTCGTGGGGGTCGATGTAGTGGACGTAGAGGAAGAACGGGCGGCGCTGGAACGCGCGCAGCCAGGGGAGGGCGTGGCGGTTCAGCTCGTCGGCGTGCTTGCGGATCCACTCCACGTCGGCCGGCGGGGCGTAGTAGGTGCGGAAGCCGCGCCCGAACCCGGCGCCCGCGTGCATCGTGGGATTGGCCACGAAGCCGCCGGTCTGATAGCCGAGCTCGGCCATCCGCTCCGCCAGCGGCGCGACTCCGGCGGGGATGCCGTAGGAGGCCATGTCCTTGTCCAGCAGCTCCCCCGGGTAGCGGCCGGTCATGAAGGAGACCACGGAGGGCAGGGTCCAGGGGGCCTGGCTGTAGGCGTTCTCGACCACCGCGCCGTGGTCGGCGAGCCGGCGCTGGATCTCGGGCGTGGTGTCGCGCCGGTAGCCATAAGGGGTCAGACGGTCGTGGCGCAGGGTGTCCACCAGAATGAAGAGGACATTGGGGCGCTCCGCCTTCGTCTCCTCTTCGGGAGGCGCCGAGAGCACGACCGGGCTCCAGGCGACCAGATTGGCGTCCCGGTATTGCGCCGGGAGCCCCTGGAAGGAGGCGGACAGCTCGATCGCGACCTCCCGGCCGGCCCAGGGGGCGAGGTCGGCGCTGAAGTCGAGCCAGCGCGAGCTCTCCTCGCGGGTCATGCGGGCCACCTCGACGATCTCGCGCTCGCCGCCATCGCGCACCGCGATCGTCACGCGCAGCTCCTGGACGGCCTTCCACGCCGCCGGCAGGGCCTGCGCGCCCACGAACAGCCGCGCCCCGGGAGGCACCCGGCCGCGCCAGCGCCAGGGGGCCGCCGCGGTGAGCACCACCGGCCGCCGCTCGTGGTCGATCTCCAGGGCCAGCAGCTCCGGCGCGCGAGGGAAGGAGAGCCCGTCGCCCTCTCCGGAGCCCACGGCGTAGCGCTTCGCCTGGACCAGCGGGAGGAGGAGGAAGCCCTGCTCCGCGCCTTGGCCGCAGCCCGCGAGGAAGGCGGCCATCAGGACGGAGAGGGCGCAAAGGCGCTCAGACCAGGTCATAGTCTCCCATCGAGTAGGTGAAGCCGCCGGCCGCGGCGACGGGGTCCGGACCGCCGGACCGGCCGCGGCAGCCGACGAACCGGCGCTCGCCCGCGGGTCGCAGGCCGAGAGCCTCGCGCAGGTCCGGAGCGAAGCCCGGCCCCGGCCAGAAGACCCAGCGGCGGAACCCGGCCGCGCGGAGGTCGGCGGCGACGGCGAGCATCGAAGGGTACCACTGGCCCGAAGAGGGGAGCCAGACCTCGGCCGCCCAGGCCTCTTCGCCGACGAAGGCGAAGACGGCGAGGCCCTCCTCTCCCTCGGAGGACAGGCGGTAGAAGCGGTAGTACCGGTGCGGACGGTAGCAGTATCGCCAGTTGAGGAAAGCCGCCGAGCGCCGGACTCCCAGGGCGCCGCAGCGCTCCCAGGCGGTCTCCGCCCAGTCCGAGCAGCGGTCCCCGATCTCGACCGGCGCCTCCGATCTCCCCTCGGGCACCGGCCCGGCCAGCGGCTCGATCGTGGTGAGCGGCTGGTAACCGAAGACCCTCTCCCCGAGCTTGAAGTGCCGCTCGCTGGGGAATCCGAAGATCCATGGCGCGTCCCCCTCGCGCGGCAGGCCGGCCAGGAGCGTCCGCCCGAGATCGACCAGGGAGGCCCGCAGACCACCGCCGCCGGTCGTCCCGGCGAAGTCGACGAGCTGCCAGATCCAGGCCTCTCCGCCGCGCCAGCGCGCCGGTACCGCGAGCGCTCCGGCGTGGGCCACGACATGGTCTTCCTCCACCGCCACCAGGCTCCTCCCTTCGCCGGGGATCTGCCGGTACTTCCACTCCCACTCCTCGGGTCCGAGCGGATGGCCGAAGCGGTCCTGGAACAGGGCGCTGAGCCCGGGGAGGTCCCGCGGAGAGGTAGGACGGATCTCGATCAAGGCCTCGCCTTCCAGATTGCCGTTGCGATCCCGATCAGACCCATCAGGCTCAGGACCGCGCCGGCCACAAACCCTTCCGGCCGGTATCGCAGCTCCAGCCGGCCCTCCCCTGGGCCCAGCCGGACACCAAGCAGCGCTCTATCCACCGAAAGAACATCCACGGACCGGCCGTCGACCTCCGCCGTCCATCCCGGGTCCCAGGTCTCGGCGATGACGAGGAGGCCCGGGGCCGGGGACCGCCATCCGATCTCCCAGGAGCCTGGATCGCGCCGGAGGATCCGGGCCTCGCCGGTCCCCTCCTCCCAGTGGACCAGCGGCATCGCGCCGGGGCGCTCCCAGACCCGCGCGTCCTTTCCTGCGTAGACCGGACGCCAGCGCGGATCGGGCGCCGCCTCCCGCGGGCCGGCCACGATCCAGCGGACGCCGAGGCGGTCGAGCCAGGGCTCGCCCCAGCGCTCGACCGGCTGGAAGTAGACGGGGTCTCCGGGCGCGAAGGTCCGGTAGACCTCTTCATAGCGTTCGAGCTTCACCGGGTCGTCCCCTCTCGGATCGTAGAGCCCGTAGACCAGGGCGGCGTTGGGCCGCAGCGCCTCGCCGAGGCCGGCCACCCTCCCCTCCTGGCTGCGAGCACCGCTCAAGAAGCGGACCGCGCCGGTCTCGGGATAGAGCCGGCCGATCGGCAGAGCCCGGTTGATGCCACCGTGCGCGAGCAGCAGGTCGCAGAGAGTCAGGGCCGGCAGCAGCGGCCAGACCACCCAGCGCCTCTCCCGGCTCCAGCGCAGCGAGACCGTGAGGAAGAGGGCCGCCGCGACCGCGCCGGCCGTCCATCGCAACTGTACGTTCGTCAGGCCCCGGAGCGTCCAATCGTCCCTGTAAAGAATCCAGGCTGCGGCGAGCAGGAGCCCCGCGGCGGCCGCTCCGGCCAGCAGGCCGCGCCCCTTCCCCTCCAGCCAGCGGTCGCACCCGGCGCCCATCAGCAGGGCGAGGCCGAGCTCGACGCCGAAGATCATCCGGTGGTGCGCGGCCCGGCCGAGGACCGGCAGGGCGGCCAGGACGTCGCGGACCCCCGGCCAGTGATAGGCGGCCACGAACGAGAACCCGAGCAGGACCGCCACCGCCAGCCAGCGCCGGTCCCGCCGGCAACGGGCCAGGCCGGCCGCCGCCAGCGGCAGGGCCAGCGCTCCGGCGTAGACCGCCGTCGCCGAGTAGTTGAAGGGTCCCCACCAGGTCCCCTCGGCCGGATGGCCGTACATCTGCGGCAGCACCAGGCGGAGCGGTTGCTGGAGCAGCAGCCAGAACGGCGGCGAAGCTCCCGCTTCCAGAGCCCGCCAGCGGCTCGTCTCCGGCAGCGTCATGGCGAACGGGACGATCTGGATGGCCGCCAATGCGCCGGCCGCGATCCAACCTCCAACCCAGCGGAGCCAGGCGGCGGACGGACGCGCCGCGCCGCGGACCAGCAGCCAGAGCGCCGAGAGCAGGGCCGTGTGCGCCGCCGTCTCCGGATGCCCGGCCAGGAGCTGGAGACCGCCGGAGACGCCCAGCGCCGCGAAGCCGCCGCGCCCGGCCGCGATCCGCTCGACCGACCAGAGCACCCAGGGGACCAGAGCCAGGGCATTGCCCATGGGGAACAGGAGAAAGCTCACCAGCATGCCGGAAAGGGGGTAGGTCAGCGCGGACAGCAGGGCCGCCGGCCGGCTCAGCCCGAGCTCGCGGGCCAGGAGCCAGACGCCGCAGCCGCCGATCGCCAGGCGCAGCCAGGGGAGGAGCACGAACCCGATCTGGAGCGGCAGGGCGGCGAAGAGCAGGTGCAGAGGGAACAGCGGCGCCGACTGTCCGTTGCTCCAGAACGGCGCGCCGGAGAACTGGTGGGGGTTCCAAAAGGGGAGACGCCCGGCGCGCAGCTCGCGCCGCGCAAAGATCTGCCAGGGCTGGATCTGATAGGTCACGTCCCGCAGCAGCGGGTTGCCTTCGGCGGGATCGCCGGTCCCCTGCCATGGAGGGAGCTGCGCGAGCGTGGCGGCTGGGCTCGGAATGCCGTCCGGCAGAGCGAGCGCGGGCGCCAGCAGCGCCATGCCGGCCACGGCGAGCGCTCCCCAGGCGAGCCCGGCTTCCCTGAGCCCCCCTTCCCGGCCTCTCAGGCCGGAGAGGAGCCCCGCCACTCCCAGGAGAGCCAGGAGCGGCAGGGCCAGGTTCAAGGTCACCTCTCTCCCCGGTGCCGCAGGCGGATCCGGATCACGTCCCGGAGCATGGAGAGGGAGGAGCGGATCGGGTCCACCCGCGAATCGGGAGAGTTGTCCCAGACCACTCCGACCTCGGCGATGCGATGGCCCCGCCGCTGGGCCAGCCAGACCAGCTCGACGTCGTAGGCGAATCCTTCGATCGTCAGGTCGGCGCAGAGACTGCGGGCGACATCTCCCCGGAACAGCTTGAAGCCGCACTGGGTGTCCGAGATCCCCCGCACGCCGAGCATCCGGATGAACAGGTTGAACGTCTTTCCCATCAGCTCGCGGTAGATGGGCTGCCGCTCGCGGATGTTCGCCCCCTCGACCGCGCGGCTGCCGAGCACGACCGGGACCTCCTCCAGCAGGCTCTCCAGCTTCTCCACCTCTTCGATGGGGGTGGAAAAGTCGGCGTCGGAGAGGAGGACCCGCTCCCCACGGCTCGCCAGGACCCCGGTCCTGACCGCGTCTCCCTTGCCGCGGTTGCGCTCGTGCCGGAGCACGCGCACCCCGTCGGCCCCGAAGCGCTCGGCGACCTGGGCCGTGGCGTCCCGGCTGCCGTCGTCGACCACCAGCAACTCGTAGGAGAGCCCGCGCGCCCGCAGGTAGTCCGCGGCCTTGCGCAGACCCGGCGCCAGCCGCTCCGCCTCGTTGTAGGCGGGGATCACCACGGAGAGATCGACGCTCATTGGGAGCGCATTGTATCGCCGCCTACCAGTCGCCCTCGTGCGTCTTGCGGAAAATCGTGTCGTGGGGCGCCGAGCGCTCCTCGTCAGGCCGGCCATTCGTGTAGTAGTAGAAGGAGACCGACTTGCGGCTCCTCCCCTCCGGACAGGCGAGCGGAGCCGGATGCCCGTGGAACGAGAAGTCGGTGGTGCTGAAGACCACCGTCCGGTTGAAGACGGGCAGGATCTTCTGCTCGCAGCGCGCCATGTCGCGGCTCCACAACTCGAGGTGGCCGCCGTACTCCTCTCTCCAGTCCTTGTTGAGGTAGACCAGCAGATTGAGGCGCCGGTCGAGCTTGAGGAGCGGATGCCAGTTGAAGTCCACGTGCACCTTGAGGAAGCCGCCGCGCTCGATCTGGTGCGGCCCGGCGCCGCCGAAGTAGGGGTCGGGGATGAGACCGTCGATGCCGGTCAGCGCCTGCAGGAACTGCAGGACCGGAGCGGAGCTCATGGTCCAGAGGAAGTCGCGGACGCGGTCGCGCACCGGCGTCTCATAGGTGTAGCCGAGCTTCTTCTCCAGAGGGTTGTCGAACCGCGCGCCCATCTCCTCCGGACGCGGGAAGTCCGCCAGCACCCCTTCCAGGACCTCGTCCGGAAACAGGCCGTCCAGGACGATGTGCGGAAAAGGACGGGCGTTGACGTACGTCTCGCGCAGGACGGCGGGGTCGGCGTTGAGTCTCATGGCCCGGGAGGATAGCGCAGCGCCCAATCCCGCGCCCAGCGGACCCCTTCGATCAGCCGCGGAGCCACCGCCTCCGGACGGAACCTCCCGGCGGCCTGGATGCCGAGCGCGCGGGCGCGGCGCCAGGCCGAGGGGTTCGAGACCAGCTCCCGGGCGGCCGCGGAGAAAGCCTCGGCGTCGCCCGGCGGGACCAGCGCCGCGACCCCCTCGGCCATGTCCGCCGTGGAGGGGATGCGCGAGGCGACCGCCGGCACGCCGGAGGCCATGGCTTCCAGGAGCGGCAGGCCGAACCCCTCCTCGGCCCGCGATGCGAACAGGAGGAGATCGCAGCGGCGCAGCGCCCGCGCGATCTCCCGCGGCGGGACACCCGAGAGGAAGAGGTCGGCGGGAAGCAGCGCCCGCTCCTCCTCGCAGAGCGGCATGACCGAAAAGCGCAGCAGGCGGCACGCGATCCCCTGTCCGCGCAGCCGCCGCACCGCCTCCAGCGCGGTCGGCACGTCCTTGACCTCCGCCTCGAAGATCCCCGGGACCGCGATCCGGGGACGGCGCCGGGGCCGGAGCCTCCAGGCGGGCCGGAACAGCGGGTCGAGCGGCGGCGGGACCACCACGCTCTCGCGCCCGAAGCGTTGCCGCAGCAGGTCCGCGAGATGCGGAGAGACGGTCAGGGCGGGCACCTTCCACGAGTAGACCTCCTCGATCCGCGGCCGGAGCGGCTGGAGGTGGGCGAGCCCGCCCTCGTAGCCCTGGCAGAAGTGGGCCACGGGGCCGGCGCCGAGCTGGCGCGCCAACGGCAGCGTCGTCCAGTACGTCGCGATCACCAGGTCCTGCTCGCGCAGGCGCGGCGGCGAAACCGAGTAGTCCTGATACTCGCCGCCGATGTCGATCCAGTCCGGCCGGGGTCCCTCCCCCAGCACCGTCACCTCGTCGCCGTTGTCCCGCAGGAGCCCGGCGTGCTGGAAGATCACCTTGTTGCCGCCGTTCAGCTCGGGATAGGGAAGGACGTACGCGATCCTCACGCCGGGCCTCCCATCCGCAGGACGCGGCGGTCGAGCTCCCGGCCGCCGGCGCCGGTCACCTGGACGATCAGCTCCCCCGCGGGAAGCCGCCCGGCGATCTCCGGCGCGAGGCTCCAGGGTTGCTCCGGAGCCTCGGCCAGGAGCTCCGCCGCGGCCGGGAATCCGGTGGGATTGGGCGAGACCTCGACCCAGAGGGGGAACCGGAAGCGCGAGAGATCCAGCCCGTCCGGCGGCATTTCGGCGAGAAGCGGAGCGGAGCGGGCCGGCAGCCGCCGGTCCAGCCCTTCGAGGAGCCCGGCGAACCAGGCGCCGTAGTGCAGCTCGCGGAAGCGGCGGGCGGACTCCTCGAACCACTCGCGGGAACGCGGCTCGCGCATCGCGCTCTGGTCATGCAGGTGGACCGCCCGGGAGGCCGGGACGTACCAGGCGGGGAGGCCGCGACGCCTCGCCCTCGCCAGCCAGTCGGTCTCCTCGAAGTAGAGCCGGAACCCCTCGTCGAACGGCCCGACCCGCTCCCACGCCGACCGGCGCAGCGCGAGCAGGCTGCCGCTCAGGGCATCGCTGGGCAGCGGCTGTCGCGCCTGCCAGTGCCGCCGGGCGTGGCGGCGCCACCGGCGGCGGGCGCGCGCGCCCCACTCTGGGCCGCGCCGGGCGAGCAGGGCGAGGATCTCGTCGCGGCGGGTGCGCGGCTCGGCAGGAGGGAGGAGCATCCGCTGGCCGGAGTCCCAGAAGAAGCGCGGCCCGGCGATCGCGGCCCCGTCCCGCAGCGCCCCTGCCAGCGCGGGCAGGCAGCCGGGGAGCACCAGCACGTCCGGATTCATCAGCACGACCATCTCGGCGCTCGACCGCGCCACTCCCAGGTTGACTCCGCCGGCGTAGCCGAGGTTCGTTCCCGGATCGATCCGCTCGACCGGGAGGCTCTCCAGCAGCGCGCGTCCGGGCTCGTCGCTGCCGTTGTCGATCAGCAGCCACTCCACGTCGAGCCCCTGGGCGTCGCGCCGCAGCGCCTCGACCGCCGCCGCGGCGAGCTCAGGCGTGTGGTAGTGGACCAGGATGACCGCGAGGCGCATGGTCGGATCGGACCCGCGGCGGGCGCCGGGGCTCAGGAGGGACGGGTGAGAGCGAACGTGCAGCCGCGGCAGATGAAATCCCGCGGAGCCTCCTCCACGCCATAGGCCCAGCGCCGCATCTGGGCCATCTCGGGCCCGGCCAGCACCTCGTGGACGCTCTGCCGCGCCAGGTCGCCCACCACATACTTGGCGTCGTAGTCCTCGCAGCAGAGCACGCACATGCCCCGCGGAGTGATGTGGATGTGCTGGAGCGGCCGGGAGCCGACGTTGTCGCAACCGCAGAGGCGCTGGTTCGGCGCCGGCGGCTTGTGCCCGATCTGCAGGTAGCCGGCGCGGTCCATGACCTCGAAGTACTTCACCTCGAACCGGCTGCCCGCGAAACGGCGCGAGATCTCCTCGAAGTCCCGCTTGTGGTCGTCGTTGCCGGTCCCCAGGACCACCATGTCCATCTGCTCGGCGAGCGGCTTGTCCCGGGCGTAGTCGAGGTTGCGCAGGACCACGCCGAGGTGGTCGCCGCCGCGGTCCTTCCGGTAGCGCTCGCGGTCGAGGGTCGAGAGATTGATCGAGAGGAAGCGGAGCCCGCCCATGTCGACCAGGTCGTCGATGCGGTCCGGAGTCAGGCCGGTGGCGTTGGTGAGCACGGCCGGAGGGAGGCCGGCGGCGCGGATCGTCCGCACCTGGTCGACGAACCGCCGGTCCGCCGTGGGCTCGTTGTAATTGATCATGAAGACCGCCTCGATCGTATCGCGCCAGGCGGCCAGCTCGCCGACGATCCGCTCGTACAGCTCCGTGGGCATGAAGTAGTCCTCGCGCGGAGCGATCGAGACCGGGCAGAAGTAGCAGGCCTGGTTGCAGACCGTATGGGCCTCCAGCGAGACGTACTTGAGGAGGAAGCCGCGCGAGGCGTCCTCCTCAGCCGGCAACAGCCAGCCCTGCTCGGCGAGGCGCCGCCGGTCGGCGGCCGGGATCCGCTCGGCGCTGGACGCGCCGGCCACGACCGCCAGGAGGCTCTCGTAGCCTGGCTCGCCCTGCATCAGCGTGCGGTCGGTCAGCGGGTTGTAGACGCAGTCGGGCCCGAAGTGCAGGAACAGGTTCGGGCGCAGGGACGTTCCGAAGCGGGGCTCGGAAGCGAGGACGGGCAGGCTTGCGGTCTTGTTCATCAGAGATCTTACGCTCGTGCAATCCGTTGTACGGATGAGCCGCTCCTCGCATCCAGGTCCCAGACGTGATCGGCACGGATCAGGCCGAACGTGTAGGCGGGGCTCTCGACGCGGAAGGCCCGGCGCAGAATGCGCTGGTCGTAGATATGCAGGCCCTCTTCGTCCAGGAGGAAAATATATACCGTGAACTCCCCCTTCACCAGCGGCAGCCGGGGCAGGCGCAGCCGGACCGCGTAGGAGCGCTCGCCGGTGCGCGGTGGGAATCCGTCGGCGTGGGTGGCGAACGAGAAGACCTCGACCTCGTCGATGCGGTTGACCCCGACCCCGACGTGGAAGCCGAGCCGAGGGTCCTCCGTCTCCCATTCGACCTCCAGCTCCCACGGCTGGTCCGGCCGGAAGACCGGCTCGATCGGCTCAATTGGCTCGATTGGGAGCCGCGCCGCGGCCGGCGGGAGGAGGCGCGCCGACACGATCCGAGCCGGTCCCTGCGGCGCCGGCTCCATGGGAGCGGCTCCGGAGGCGGCCTCGGCCGCCGCGCTCTTGGCGAGCAGGAAGCTCTCGTACCGGTGCACCACGTCCAGCACCGGCCCCAGGGCCTCGACCCGGCCGTTGCGCAACCAGAGAGCCCGCTGGCAGAAGGCCGACACGTAGTACATCGCGTGGGAGCAGAAGAGCAGCGTGCCTCCCCCTTCGACGAAGCGGAGCAGGCGGTCCATGCACTTCTTCTGGAAATAGCCGTCTCCCACCGAGAGCGCCTCGTCGATGATCAGCACATCCGGCTCCACCTGAGTGGCGATCGAGAAGCCGAGCCGCATGGCCATGCCGGTCGAGTAGACCTTGACCGGCTGGTCGACGAACTCGCCGAGCTCGCTGAAGGCGATGATGTCGGGCGTCTTGCGCCGCACCTCCTCCTCGTTGAGCCCGAGCATCGCGGCGTTCAGCACGATGTTCTGCCGCCCGGTGAGCTCCGGGTGGAAGCCCGAGCCGAGCTCGAGGATCGAGGCCACCTTGCCCCGTACCTGCACGGTGCCCGAGGTGTGGGCGGTGACTCCGGAGAGGATTTTGAGCAGCGTGCTCTTGCCCGCGCCGTTCTCGCCGATGAGAGCCAGCCCCTCGCCCCGGGGCAGCGCGAAGCCGACCCCGTCCAGGGCGCGGAACTCCCGGTGGCGCGGCCGGCGCGCCACCAGCTCGCGCAGGCGGTCCCACGGCGAGGCGTAGACCTTGTACACCTTGGTCAGATCCTCGGCGAGGACTGCGAAATCCCTCATGCTCCTGGATTGTAACCGCTGCGGGAAGAGGACGAGCCGGGTGGGCCTCAGGAGGACCCACCCGGCGATGACGTTTACGGGATGAAGATGACGTTGGTCGCGTTGCAGGCGCTGTCGAGCTGGATCGCGTCGAAGCCGACCGAGTACCGGCCCTCAGCCGACATCACCGAGGTCACCCAGGCCTGAGCGATGCCCGGGAACGGATCGGTGCCCGCCGAAGCCGCCAGCGTGTGGTTCAGGTTGAGGTAGATCCAGCCGAAGTCCGCGTCCGGCGTCGGATCGGAGCCGATCAAGTTGCCGCCCGTCAGGCTGATCCGCTGGGCCTCCAGCGGGAAGCAGGTCTGCGCGCCACCCAGCGGCGGAGATACCTCGTCGCCCGTGAAGCACAGGTCCTGCGGGTTCTCCTGCTCGTCGAACGCCACCACGTCGGCCTGGTTCAGCGGGAACCAGTCGGCCTCGGTGGTGCAGGCCCACGACAGGCCGTTGCCACCGGTCGGGGTGGTCTTCGAGTCGCGCCACACCACCAGGTCGGTGCCGCCGGTGAAGGGGCCGCCGTTCAGGTAACGGCTCGCGAACGTCGTGGACAGGGCCTCGCGCTGGTCGGTGCCCAGGCCCGCAACGTAGCGGCCGTAGAAGGTGTAGTCGCCGGCGCCGAACGGGCAGGTGTTGACGCCCGAGGTGCCGGTGCCGACGTACCCGATGTACCCGTTGCCCGGCTGGCATGCCTCGATGTGCACCAGCGTCTCGCCGTTGGCGAAGTTGTTGGTGGGATCAACGTAGAAGTAGTCGCCCCAGCGAACGTTCTGGAAGCCGGCGACGCCCGAGAAGTAGCCCGGGGTGCTGGGGAAGTCGAGCGAGCACTGCGTGGTGACGTCCAC
>DASVEF010000080.1:0-7661 GCA_036380715.1 Thermoanaerobaculia bacterium
GGCCATCTCCTCGCTCGACTGGGTCTCCAGCCACGAGCAGTACGGCCGGAACCGGTAGGAATTCCGGAGGCTGGGACCGGCGGGCTCGCCTGGGGTTGAAACCCCAGGCTGGGCTGTTGCGCCCGGCGGCGCTCCCCCACCGTCGCCCGAATGGGCGATACAACCCAGCCTGGGGTTTCAACCCCAGGCGCGGGCGGCATCCGGCGGGGACACCGGCAGGTGGACCCCGGCAGGAGCTACACTTGTCACCATGGCCGAGCCCCGCATCGCGGAACCCGAGGCGCTGCCCACCGAGGCCGTCCCCTCGCCGCCTCCTCCCGCGCTGGTCCCGTCTCCGCCGGCCGACGGCGCCATCCCCGGGTTCGAGATGCTCCCCGACGAGCCTCCCCCCGGGCTCGTCCGGCGCCTGATCGCGGTCCATCGCCACCTCTTCGGCCTGCTGTTCGGAGCCCTGGTGGCGCACGTCCGCGAGGGGCAGAAGCTCCATCTGAAGAGGAAGCACCGCGGGCTGCGGCTCTTCTTCTGGCTGGAGCGCCTGCTGGCCGCGCTGGTGCGGCCGTTCCTGGACAAGACGATCGCGGAGCGCCCGTTCCCGGTCCAGCTCCGGCGCCGGCTGGAGATCCTGGGGCCGACCTACATCAAGCTCGGACAGGTGCTGGCTCTGCGCCAGGACATCCTGCCGGCGACGATCACCGACGAGCTGAAGAACCTGCTCGACCGGTTGCCGGTGGTCCCCTTCGACCGCTATCTGCGGCTGATCGAGGAGGACGTCCAGCGCCCGATCGCGTCGATGTACTCCTGGGTCGACCCCATCCCGACCGGCTCCGCCTCGATCGCCCAGATCCACCGGGCGACGACGCTGGAAGGGGACTCGGTGATCCTCAAGGTGGTCAAGCCGGGCATCCGCGAGACGCTGACGCGCGACGCGGTCCTGCTGAAGTTCCTCGGCTCGATCCTCCAGATCTTCCTGCCGCAGTACCGGCCGAAGCAGATGATCCGGGAGTTCGTGGAGTACACCCGGCGCGAGGTGGACCTGCGGCGGGAGGCGGACAACGCCGACACCTTCGCGGCCAACTTCCACGACCTGCCGGGCGTGGCTTTCCCGCGCATCTACCGGCAGTACAGCGGGCGGAGCGTTCTCTGCATGGAGTTCTTCCAGGGCTTCAAGCCGAGCTCTCCCGAGGCGCTGGCGCTCTCCGGGGAGGAGCGCGACCGGCTGGTCGACCTGGGCGCGGCGAGCATCATCCGCATGCTCTTCAAGGACGGCTTCTTCCACGCCGATCTGCACCCGGGCAACCTGCTGATCCTGCCCGGGCCCAAGCTGGGATTCATCGACCTCGGCATGGTGGGGCGGTTCGACAACGACCTGCGGCGGACCTTCCTCTACTACTACTACACGCTGGTCATGGGCGACGCCGAGGGCGCGGCCCGCTACCTGGGGGCCCTCGCGCTGCCGGGCCCGGGGGCCGATCCGGCCGGGTTCCGGCGCGAGGTCACGGAGATCCTCCACCGCTGGAACCGCAACGCCAATTTCAGGGACTTTTCGTTGGCCCAGCTCATCATGCGCTCGATCAACCTCGGCGCCCAGCACCGGCTCTACTTTCCGGTGGAGATGGTGCTCATGGTCAAGGCGCTGGTGACCTTCGAAGGGGTCGGGCAGATCCTGAAGCCGGGGCTGGACGTGGCCGCGGTCTCCCGGGAGCACGCCAACCAGATCTTCCGCGACCAGTTCAGCCCGCAGAACCTGTTGCAGCAGGCGTTGCGGAGCGCGCCGGAGGTCCTCGAAGCGCTCGCCAAGGCGCCCAACCTGATCACCGAGGGGCTGCGCATGCTGGAGCAGGCGACCCGGCGCACGGAGAATCCGCTGGCCGGCCTGCGCGGCACGCTCTTCGGCGGCTTCTGCATGGTGGCCGGAGCGGTGTTGGCCGGCGCCGGCGGCCCCTGGCCGGTCTGGGCGGTGCTCTTCGCCGTGGGCATCGGCGCGGCCCTCCACCGCTCGCAGCGCTGAGTCCGTAGAAACATAGCCACTATTGCATTGGCGCGCGTCCCGGATAGAATCGGGGGGCCGTAGCTCGCTGGACCTGGAGGACAGACTTGGAAGAGAACCGGTCGGTCTCGCCCCAGGAGGCTCCTGCGGTCGCCTCCTCTGCTCCGCCCGCGGCGCCCGCGCCCGCCGCGCCATCCCCATCCAAGCCGGCTCCCAGCCTCTGGGGGCAGGTGCTGCGCGTGGCCTGGCTGTCGATCGTCCTCGGCCTGGTGCTGGAGATGGTGGTCCTGATGATCGTCGCCTACAGCGGAAATGCCGGGAGCACGCCCAAACCCTTCATCTCCGACCTGGCGCAGAAGGTCTCCTGGGGCTTCATCGTCTGCGTGGGGATCGCCTTCGGCACCACGGCGAGCAGGGCGCGCGAGGCGCTGATGGGAGTGCTCGGCCTGATCTCCGCGCCCGCGGGCTTCGCCATCGCGCGCGCCACCCACAAGGCGGTCAACGAAGCGCTGGACGTGGCCGGCCCGGCCGCGGCGGGCGCCTCTCCCTTCCTGCTCGGCGGTCTCAAGGGGCTGGAGTACGCGGTCCTCGGCTTCGTGATCGGCTGGGTGGGCAAGAAGGCCTGGGGAGGGCTGGGCGCCCACGTGACCGCGGGCATCCTCATCGGCCTGACCTTCGGGAGCGCGATCCTCTGGGTGATGGAGCACTACGCCCAGGCGCCCGCACCGCCCGTGGCGCTGATCTCGCGCGGCGTCAACGAGCTGCTCTTCCCCCTCGGCTGCTCCCTGGTCCTCTACGCCTCCGGGGTGATGAGCAAGAAGCTGCCCCTCACCCCCTAATCCCTCTCCCCCAGGCTCACTGACAAAACCTCGCCGGGCTGCGCCCGTATAAAGCCACGCCCTTTGCCCGTGGAGGAGGCGTTGCATGGCTCGATTCCCCTTTCCCGTCCTTTCTCTCACCCTGACGCTCCTCGCCGCCGGACCCGCCGCGGCCCTCGATTGGCCGCAGTTCCGGGGCGTGAACCGGGACGGCGTCTCGGCCGAGACGGGCCTGCCCCGGAGCTGGCCGGCGGAGGGGCCGCGGGTGGTGTGGAAGCGGGCGATCGGGGAGGGATACTCCGGGATCAGCGTCGCCGGAGACCGGCTCTACACCATGGACTCGGACGGGACGGCCGAGTACGTCCTGGCTCTGGAGGCCGGCACAGGCAAGGAGGTCTGGCGCGTTCCGGCCGGCCCCAAGCTGATCGACAGCATGGGCAACGGCCCGCGGACGACGCCTACCCTGGACGGCGGCACGGTCTACGCCATGGGCTCCCACGGCCGGCTCCTCGCCCTGAAGGCGGCCGATGGGGCGAAGATCTGGGAGGTGGACCTGCCCCAGGCGTTCGGCGCCAAGCGGCCCACCTGGGGGTACTCGGGCTCCCCATTGATCGACGGCGACCTGCTCATCCTGGAGGTCGGAGGGAAGGATGGCCGGGGGGTGGTAGCCTTCGAGAAGGCCACGGGGAAGGTCCGCTGGGGGGCCCTGGACGGCGACGCGGCCTACTCCTCGCCGGTCGTGATGACGATCGGCGGCATCAAGCAGTACGTGATGCCCCGCCGGGCCGGCTCGCAAACGGTCGCGCTCCGGCCCGACGGCTCGGTCCACTGGACCCATCCGGGGCCGTTCTCGGTCATCGCCAGCGCCCTCTTCATCCCGCCGGACAAGGTCTATGTCTCGGGCGGGGACGACGCCGGGGCGGTTCTCATGCGGATCAAGACCGAAGGCGGTACCGAGGGCGGAAAGGCCACGGCCGAGGAGCTGTGGAAGACCCGCACCATGAAGAACCACTTCAACAATGCGGTCCTCGTGGGTCCCCACCTCTACGGCTTCGACAACGCCACCTTCAAGTGCCTCTCGGTCGCCACGGGCGAGCAGGCCTGGGCGTCTCGGGGCCTGGGCAAGGGCTCGCTCCTGGTCGCGGACGGGAACCTGCTGATCGTCCTTTCGGACACGGGGCCCCTCCTCCTGGTGGAGGCGACTCCCGACGCCTACACCGAGCTCGCACGATTCCAGGCCATGGAGGGCAAGGCGTGGACCGCGCCGGCCCTCGCCAACGGCCGGCTCTACCTGCGGGACCACGACGAGATCGTCGCGCTGGAGATGAAGGCGTCGGGCGCCAGGGCAGCTTCTCCGTCTGCCGGTGCAGGGACGGGGCCTGCCCCCGCCCGGGAGGGGACGAGCCTCTCCCCGACAACCCCCACCCTCAACCTCGAGGAGATCGTGGCCCGCTACGAAGCGGCCCGGGGTGGCCGGGAGCGCTGGCGGGCTCTGCGGTCCATCGAGATGAAGGGCACGTTCACCAGTTTCAGCGAGGAGGCCCCGTTCACCCTTCGCCGCAAGCGTCCGAACCTCTACCGGTTCGACTCCAGGATGATCCAAAAGGAGATGACCTTCGCTCAGGATGCCCAGGGTCCCTGGTGGCTCTACCCCCTTTACGGGATCGAGAGCCCGGCAAAGACGGAGGAGCCTCCCGCGATCGTCATGACCGCCCGCGATGCGGAGATCGAGCCGGCCCTCCTCGGCTATCAGGAAAAGGGTCACAAGGTCGTCCTGGCCGGCCGGGGAGACGTGAGCGGCCAGGAGACCCTCCGCCTCGAGCTCACCCGGTCCAACGGCTGGGTGGAGACCTGGCACCTCGGTCCCCGGACGTACCTGGAGGTCGCGGTCGACTCCAAGGTCTTCGACTACTCCCAGCTTCCCCAGGAGATGCAGGAAAGGGCCTACTTCTCCGACTTCCGGACGGTCGACGGCCTGGTCATCCCCCACCGGATCGAGAAGGAGTACGGCGCCCGGCACACCGTGACGGTGGTCGAGAAGATCCGCGTGAACCCTGAGGTGGAAGACGGGGTGTTCGCTATGCCGGCATCTCGCTGACCAGCTTCTCCAGCCGCCTGAGCGCCTCGTCGAGGCGCTGGACGGTCGCGTGCCCGGAGGACGCGGCCTTGCTGTCCTTGCGGGACGGCAGCTTCACCTGCTCCCAGAGGTTCCGCGGCTCTTCGAGCACGTCCTTGCGCAGCGTGATCCCGTGGCGGGCCAGGATGGGAGCCAGCTCGTCGTAGCGGGCGAGCAGGTTCTGCCGGGTCGCCTGGTAGGCGTGCTCGCAGACGGCCTTGCGCTCGGACAGGCCGAAGATGTTGGTGAAGAACATCAGGTAGTCGTCGCGCTGAGGCTGGACGAGCACGACGTCGCGGTCGCCGAACCTCCGTTCGTAGGCGGCCATCCCGACCTCCAGCCGGGAGTGGACGAGCGTGCGGAAGGTCTGCGACAGGACCGTGGGCAGGCCGCGGTCCAGCAGGTTCCCGCGGCGCAGCAGGCCGGCCTCGACCGCGCGGACTGTGTCCACCGGAACGATCGGGTTGATGCAGATCACCAGGTCCGCCCCGGCCTCCAGGGCCACCGAGGCGTGGAGCGTCTTGAGGAGGACTCCGTCGACATAGTGGCGGCCGTCGATCTCGACCGGGGGATAGAGCCCGGGCAGGGCGCCGCTCGCCTGGACGGCGCGGGAGATCGGAACGTGGTCCAGCCCCGGCTCGCCGAAGCGCGCGGCCTGGCCCGAATCCAGGTCGGTCGCCACCACCACCAGGCGCTTGCCGAGGCGGCGGAAGTCGTCGGTGCGGTTCTTGATGCTCCAGATCTTCTGGAGGTACTGGCGGATCGGCTCGTTGTCGAAGATCCCGACCGGCAGGGCCTGCGACAACCGGGTCAGAGAATCGAGCAGAGTGCGGTCGCGGAAGTTGGTGGCGTACTCCCAGAGGGCTTCGCCCAGCAGCTTCGGCACCTTCCGGCCGCTGCGGCGTAGCTGGCCGAGGTCCGGCGTGAAGAAGGTCTCGGGCTTGAAGGGGTGCTCCCCCGGCTCGTGGGAGACGATGGCGCGGCACATCTGCGCCGTCGTCAGGTTGTTCGCCAGGTTCGCGTTGAGGAACGCGCCGGCGCTCACCCCGACGTAGATGAAGAGGTTGTTGAGATCGATCCCGTCGAGGGCTTCGTCCACGGCCCGCAGGGCGCCGATCTCGTAGATGGCGCCCTCGGGCGCTCCCGCGGCGAGCGCCAGCCCGATCTTCGGAATCTTCGGGGTGGGGCCCGCCGGACCGTTGCCGTCTCTCAGCACCCGAGCTTCCCCGTTCCCCCTAGGCGATGATCTTGGAAGGATCGGTGGGGTCGGGGGTTCCGACGGCCACGATCGTGGGCTCCGGCGTCGCCGCCGGGGTCACGCGCGGCTTGAGCATCTCCACTTTCGCGTTGAGCTCCTCGACCCGCTGGGTCAGAGTGTGGATCTCGTCGCGCGTGGGCACGCCCATCCGGTGGAGGGCCTTGGTGACCGCCTCGTCGAGACGATCGGTCAGGCTGTCCCAGGTGCTCGAGACCGAGGACGTCGCCTGGTTCACCTGGTTGCTGAACTCGACGCGGCCCTTGCTCTCGAAGTCACGGCCGCGGTCCACCAGCCGGTCGAACATCCGGCTCCCCTCTTCCCCCGCCGCGGCCAGGGCGCCGAGGCCCGCCAGCCAGATCCGGTGAGCCGACTCTTTCAGATCGTCCTGCAGGTTCTTGTTCGTCGAGGTATTCGTCGTGCTGTCCATGAAGGTTTCCTCACTCTCACTGTTAGAAGTTCTGCGCCGTCTCCCGCAATGCCGCGAGCTCGTCGATCCTCTTGGCCAGCGTGTCGATGCGCGCGGCCAGGACGGTGACATCCTCCCGCGTCATCACTCCGAGCCGCTTCAACACTTTTCTGGTCTCGTAATCCACCGTGTCCTGGAAGAGCTGGCTCATCTCCCGCACGGTCGTGGCGGTGCGGCCGCTCAGCTCGTCAATGGTTTGGCGCTGGCGCTTCTCGATGGGCCGGCCCCGCTCGACCATGCGGTCGAACCAGCTCCGGCTCCCATCCTCCACCCCGGCCACCGCGCCCAGGCCCGCCCACCAGAGGTTGCGGCCGGCGTCCAGCAGCTCGCGCCGCGCCTTCTCGAAGCCACTCATGTCATTTCTCCTCGCGCCCGAGCGGGCGGCTGATCCCATCCGCGCCCACGATCACGGGCTCGGGGCTGCCGGTCGCAGCGCCCTCTCTCTCCAGATCGGCGAGGGAGGCCTCGAGCTGCTCCAGACGGGAGCGCAGGCTCGTCATCTCCTCGCGCACCCGGCGCACCGGCGCCAGCCGGTCGATCGAGGCCTGCACCAGGCGGTCGACCCCGGTCGACACCTGCTCGAGGCCGTTCTGCATCGCCCGCTCACCCAGCCGGACGAGGTCGTGCAGCAGCTCGCTGGGCAGGAACGACGTCCCCTTCCGCCCCTCGTCCAGAATGATCTGGGTGAGAGTCTGCGACGTCACGTCGGCGCCCGTGGCGTTGTCCACCACGCGCACCTCCTGCCCTTGGCGGACCCAGCTCGCGATCTCCTCCAGGGAGACGTAACGGCTCTCCTCCGTGTCGTACAGCTTGCGGCTTTCATATCGCTTGATGAGCCGGATCATCGGGTGTCTCCTTCCATGCTCCATCCCTTGCAAAGGGATTGCCGCGTCCAGGAAGGACTTTACCGCAGTGCGGCAAAGGGTGTCAAGGGTTTTATGACGCGGCGCGGCAAGGCCCCTCACCCCCAGCCCCTCTCCCGCAAGCGGGAGAGGGGAGAACCTCTGCAAAAAACA
>DASVEF010000081.1:0-9535 GCA_036380715.1 Thermoanaerobaculia bacterium
CTACCGCACGGGCGACCTGGCCCGGCACGCGCCGGGCGGCGAGGTCGAGTACCTGGGACGGCTCGATCACCAGGTCAAGATCCGCGGCTTCCGCATCGAGCTGGGCGAGATCGAGGCCTGCCTGGCGGCCCACCCGGCGGTGCGCGAGGCGGCCGTCCTCGCCCGCACGGACGCCGCTTCCGGTACGGCTCTCGTCGCCTACGTGGTCGCGGCGGGCGCGCAGCCCTCGGTGGCGGATCTCTCCGCCACCCTCCGAGCCCAGCTCCCGGACTACATGGTGCCGTCGGCGTGGGTCTTCCTGCCGGCTCTCCCCCTCAATCCCAACGGCAAGCTGGACCGCCGGGCCCTGCCCGCGCCCGGACGCGTGGCCGAGGAAACCTCGCCCACGGCGCCGCGCACGCCGGAAGAGGAGCTGCTGGCCGGAGTCTGGAGCCAGCTCCTGGGCCTGCCCAGCGTCGGCGTCTTCGACAACTTCTTCGACCTGGGCGGCCATTCGCTGCTCGGAGCCCGGCTCGCCGCCCGCGTGCGCGAAACCCTCGGCGTCGAGCTGCCGCTGCGCGACCTGTTCGAGGCCCCGACCGTGGCCGACCTCGCGGCGCGCCTGTCCACCGCCCGCCGGGCCGAGTCGGTGCCGCCGTTGGTGGCGCGGCCGAGGAGCGCAGAGATCCCCCTCTCCTTCGCCCAGGAGAGGCTCTGGCTCATCGACCAGCTCTCCCCCGGCAGCGCCGCCTACAACATGCCGCTCGGAGTACGCCTGGACGGCGATCTCGATCCGGCCGCCCTGGCCGCGAGCCTCGAGGAGATGGCGCGGCGTCATGAGACCCTGCGCACCACCTTTGGGACTGCGGCCGGCCGCCCGGTGCAGGTGATCGCTCCCGAGCCGGATCTCTCGCTACCCCGGATCGACCTGACCGCCCTTCCGGACGAGGCGAAGACGGCCGAGGCGTACCGCCTCCTCGCCGCCGAGGCCGGCCGTCCCTTCGACCTCGCCCGTGGACCGATCGTTCGCGCCCTCCTCCTGCGCCTGGAGGAGCGAGAGCACCTCTGCCTGGTCAACATCCACCACATCGCGAGCGACGGCTGGTCGCTCGGCGTCCTGATGCGCGAAGTGGGGGCCCTTTACGACGCCTTCTCCCAAGGCCGGCCTTCGCCGCTGCCGCCGCTGCCGGTCCAGTACGCCGACTATGCTCTCTGGCAGCGGGAGTGGCTCCAGGGCGAGGCCCTGGAGCGCCAGATCGGCTTCTGGCGCGACTCGCTTGCCGGAGCCCCCACGCGCCTTGACCTTCCCACCGACCGGCCGCGGCCCAGCGTGTCCTCGCTCGCCGGCGCGGCTCTGCCGCTGACTCTCTCCGCGAACCTGACGGCGGCGCTGGGCGATCTGGCGCGGCAACGGGGAGCGACGCTGTTCATGACGCTCCTCGCCGCCTTCGACGCCTTCCTGCATCGCTACTCCGGCCAGGAGGACCTGCTGGTCGGCTCGCCCGTCGCCAACCGCGGCGCCACCCAGATCGAAGGGCTCATCGGCTTCTTCGTCAACACCCTGGTCCTGCGCGCCCGGCCCACGCCCGAGCGCCCCTTCGCCGATCTGCTGGCGGAGGTCAAGGCGACCGCTCTGGCCGCCTACGCCCACCAGGACGTCCCATTCGAGCGCCTGGTCGACGAGCTGGAGGCCGGGCGCAGCCTCGACCGCAACCCGCTGTTCCAGGTCCTCCTGGCGCTGCAGAACGCGCCGGTCGAGCCTCTGTCTCTACCGGGCCTCTCCCTGGCGCCCCTGAACGCGGAGACCGCCACCGCAAAGTTCGACCTGTCCCTTTCGCTCGGAGCGTCCGACGCGGGCCTGGGCGGAGCCATCGAGTACGCGACCGACCTCTTCGACGCCGCGACGATCCACCGCTTCGCCGGGAGCTTCGCCACCCTGCTCGCCGGGGCGGTCGCCGCGCCCGAGCGGCCGCTGCGGGATCTCCCGCTGCTCGCCCCGGCAGAGCTCCGGCAGGTGCTCACCGAATGGAACGACACGGCCACCGCCTATCCGCGGCAAGCGCCGGTCCACGGCCTGGTCGCCGAGCAGGCGGCGCTCCGGCCCGAGGCCGCGGCTCTCATCTCCGGCCGGACCTCCCTCTCTTACCGGGAGCTCGACCTCGCGGCCAACCGCCTGGCGAGCCACCTCCGCGCGCTGGGCGTCGGCCCCGAGGTGCTGGTGGGCGTCTGCCTGGAGCGCTCGATCGAGGCCGTCGTGACCCTCCTCGCCATCTTGAAAGCCGGCGGCGCCTTCGTACCGCTCGACCCCGCCTACCCCGAGGAGCGCCTGGCCTTCATGCTGGCCGACACGGCGGCGCCGGTGCTGGTGACCGAGGAGCGGCTGCTCGCGCGGCTACCCGCGACGGCAGGAGCCCGGGTGGTCTGCCTGGACCGCGACCGCGACGTCATCGCGCAACAGGACGGCCGGAGCCCCGGCGTCGCCGTCTCCTCCGATGGCCTCGCCTACGTGATGTATACCTCCGGCTCCACCGGCCGGCCCAAGGGGGTCGCCGTCACCCACCGCAACGTCGTACGGCTGGTGCGGGAGACGAATTTCGCCGATCTCTCGGCCGATCATGTCTTCCTTCAGCTCGCGCCTCTCTCCTTCGACGCCTCGACGCTGGAGATCTGGGGTCCGCTCGCCAACGGCGGGCGCCTCGCGATCCTGCCCCCCGGCCGGGTCTCGCTCGCCGAGATCGGAGCGGCCCTCGAGCTCCACGGCGTCACCACCCTGTGGCTCACCGCCGGCCTCTTTCACCAGATGGTGGAAGCCGAGCCCGGGAGCCTGCGCCGCCTCTCGCAGCTCCTCGCGGGCGGCGACGTCCTCCAGCCGCAGCACGTCCGCCGCATGCTGGAAGAGGGCGGGCCGATCCTCATCAACGGCTACGGACCGACCGAGGGGACCACTTTCACCTGCTGCTACCCCATGGACGATCCGCGGCAGGTCCGGACCTCTGTGCCCATCGGCCGGCCGATCGCCAACACCCGGGTCTTCCTGCTCGACCGCAGCTTCGCGCCCGTGCCGCCGGGCGTTCCCGGCGAGCTGCTCGCCGCCGGCGACGGCCTGGCCCGCGGCTATCTGAACCGGCCCGATCTGACGGCCGAGAGGTTCGTGCCCGCCCCCACCGTCTGCGGCGAGGCTCCGGGAGCGCGCCTCTACCGGACCGGCGACCTCGCGCGGTTCCTTGCGGAAGGCGAGATCGAGTTCCTCGGGCGCATCGACCAGCAGGTCAAGATCCGCGGCTTCCGCATCGAGCCGGGGGAGATCGAGGCGGCCCTGAGCGACAGCCCCGCGGTCGCCGGCGCCGCGGTCGTCGTGCGCGAGGACCGGGGAGAGCGGCGCCTGGTCGCCTATGTCGTCCCCGCCGGCCAGGAGCGCGATGCGCGGATCCTGCGCGCCCACCTCGCAGAACGGCTGCCGGACTACATGGTGCCGGCCGACTTCGTCTTCCTCGACTTCCTGCCGCTCACCGCCAACGGCAAGGTCGACCGCCGCGCCCTGCCCGCTCCGGAGCGGGAGAGGACCGAGCGTGAGCCTTCCGCGGCCCCGCGCAACCCCACCGAAGAGATCCTGGCCCTGATCTGGAGCGAGCTCCTCGGGATCGCGGAGGTGGGCGCCGACGACGACTTCTTCGAGCTCGGGGGCCACTCGCTCCTCGCCACCCGCCTGACCTCGCGCGTCCGCGAGCTGCTCGGCGTCGAGCTCCCCTTGCGCGAGGTCTTCGAGGCGCCGACACCGGCGGGCCTCGCGCTGCGCCTGTCCGTCCTCGGCAAAACCGAAACGGTCCCGCCGCTGGCGGCGCGCCCCCGGACGGCGGAGCCCCCGCTCTCCTTCGCCCAGGAGCGGCTCTGGGTCGTCGACCAGCTCACCCCCGGCAACGCCGCCTACAACATGCCGCTCGGAGTCCGCCTCGACGGCGACCTCGACCCGGCCGCTCTGGAACAGAGCCTCCTGGAGGTGGCGCGGCGCCACGAGACTCTGCGCACCACCTTCCGGGCCGTCGCCGGCCGCCCGGTGCAGGTGATCGCTTCCGAGCCGGATTTCTCACTGCCCCGGATCGACCTCGCCGGGCTGCCGGAAACGGCGAGGACCGCCGAGGCGCACAACCTCCTCGCCGCCGAGGCCGGACGGCCCTTCGACCTCGCCCGCGGGCCGCTCGTCCGCGCCCTCCTCCTGCGCCTGAGCGAGCGCGAGCACCTGTGCCTGGTCAACATGCACCACATCACGAGCGACGGCTGGTCGCTGGGCGTCCTGGTGCGCGAGGTGGGGGCCCTCTATGCCGCCTTCTCCCAGGGCCTCCCTTCGCCGCTGCCGCCGCTGCCCATTCAGTACGCCGACTACGCCGTCTGGCAGCGGGAGTGGCTCCAGGGCGAGGCCCTGGAGCGCCAGATCGGCTTCTGGCGCGGCGCGCTCGCCGGAGTCCCCACCCGGCTCGACCTCCCCACCGACCGGCCGCGGCCCAGCGTGGCGTCGCTCGCCGGCGCGGCCTTCCCTCTGGCCCTGCCCGCGGACCTCACGGCCGACCTCTCGGAGCTGGCGAGGCGGCAGGGGGCGACGCTCTTCATGACCCTGCTCGCCGCCTTCGACGCCTTCCTCCACCGGATCACCGGCCAGGAGGACCTGCTGGTCGGCTCGCCGATCGCCAACCGCGGCGTCACGCAGATCGAAGGGCTCATCGGCTTCTTCGTCAACACCCTGGTCCTGCGCGCCCGGCCCACCCCGGAGAGCCCCTTCGCCGGACTCCTCGCCGAGGTCCGATCCGCCGCTCTCGCGGCCTACGCCCACCAGGATCTCCCCTTCGAGCGCCTGGTCGACGAGCTGGAAGTCGGGCGGAGCCTGGACCGCAACCCGCTGTTCCAGGCCCTGCTGGCCGTGCAGAACGCACCCGTCGAGCCCCTGGAGCTGCCGGGCCTCTCCCTGGCGCCGCTGGAGGCGGAGACCGCCACGGCGAAGTTCGACCTCTCCCTTACGCTCGGCGCGTCGGACGCCGGCCTGGCCGGCGCCTTCGAGTACGCGACCGACCTCTTCGACGCCGCGACGGTCCGCCGCTTCGCCGGCCACTTCTCGACCCTCCTCGCCGGCGCCGTGGCCACGCCGGAGCGGCCGCTGTGGGACCTCCCGCTCCTCGCGCCCGCCGAGCTTCAGCAGGTGGTCGCCGATTGGAACGATACGGCGAGCCCCTACCCGCGGGAGGCGACGATCCACGGCCTCTTTGCCGAGCAGGCGGCGCTGCGACCGGAGGCCGCGGCCCTGGTCTCCGAGACCCGGCGGCTCACCTACCGGCAGCTCGACGTCGCGGCCAACCGCCTGGCGCGCCACCTCCGCGGGCTGGGCGTGGGCCCCGAGGTCCTCGTGGCGGTCTGCCTGGAACGTTCGGTCGAAGCGGTGGTGACGCTCCTCGCCGTCCTCAAGGCCGGCGGGGCCTTCGTGCCGCTCGATCCCACCTATCCCCAGGAGCGGCTGGCCTTCATGCTCGCCGACACGGCGGCGCCCGTCCTGGTCACCGAGGAGCGTCTGCTGGCTCTCCTGCCGGCCGCGCCGCCGGACCTCCAGGTGGTCTGCCTGGACCGCGACCGCAAGGCGATCGCGCGGCGCTCCTGGCAGAGTCCTCGCGCCGCCGTCTCGCCCGCAGGGCTGGCGTACGTGATGTACACCTCCGGCTCGACCGGCCGGCCCAAGGGGGTCGCCGTCACGCACCGCAACGTCGTACGGCTGGTGCGCGAGACGAATTTCGCCGACCTCTCCGCCGGCCAGGTGTTCCTGCAGCTCGCGCCGCTCTCCTTCGACGCCTCGACGCTCGAAGTCTGGGGGCCGCTGGCCAACGGCGGGCGCCTCGCGGTGCTGCCGGCCGGGCAGCCCTCGCTCGCCGAGCTGGCCGCGGCGCTCGATCTCCACGGCGTGACCACGCTGTGGCTCACCGCCGGTCTGTTCCACCAGATGGTCGAGGCCGAGCCCGAGAGCCTGCGCCGGCTCTCCCAGCTCCTGGCGGGAGGCGACGTCCTCCAGGTGCCGCACGTCCGCCGGATGCTCGCGGAGCCGGGCGGGCCGGTCCTCATCAACGGCTACGGGCCGACGGAAGGGACGACCTTCACCTGCTGTTATTCGATGACAAGCGCCATGACCGATCCGTGGCAGGTCGGCGCCTCGGTCCCCATCGGCCGGCCGATCGCCAACACCCGGGCGTTCCTGCTCGACCGCAGCCTGACGCCGGTGCCGCCGGGCGTGGCCGGCGAGCTGTACGCCGCGGGCGACGGCCTCGCCCGCGGCTACCTGAACCGGCCGGACCTGACGGCGGAGAAGTTCGTGCCGGCGCCCACCCTCTGCGGCGAGGCGCCCGGCGCGCGCCTGTACCGGACCGGCGACCTCGCGCGGTTCCTCCCCGGCGGCGCCATCGAGTTCCTGGGCCGCATCGACCAGCAGGTCAAGATCCGCGGCTTCCGCATCGAGCCGGGGGAGGTCGAGGCGGCCCTCGGCCGGCACCCCGGCGTGCGCGACGCTCTGGTGGCCGTCCGGGAGGACGGGCCGGACGGCGAGAAGCGCCTGGTCGGCTACCTGCTGCTGGCCGGAGACGAAGTCCCGACCGCCTCGGATCTGCGCGACTTCCTGCGCCGATCTCTGCCCGAGCACATGATGCCGGCGGCCTTCGTGGCGCTCCCCGAATGGCCGCTCACCCCGAACGGCAAGGTCGACCGCGCGGCCCTCCCCGCGCCGCAGAGGACCGAAACCGCGGACCGGATCGCTCCGCGCGACACCTTCGAGCACGAGCTCGCGCGCATCTGGGAGGAGGTCCTGGAGGTGGGCCCGATCGGCATCCGCGACGACTTCTTCGCTCTGGGCGGACATTCGCTGCTCGCCGTGCGCCTGATGTCGAAGATCGAGGAGCGGCTCGGCCGGGCGCTCCCCCTGGCCGTCCTCTTCACGGCCGGCACGGTCGAGGGGATGGCGGCGGTGCTCCGCGAGTCGAGCTCCTCCGAAAAAGCCTCCAACCTCATCCCGCTCCAGCCCCGGGGCTCCAAGCCGCCGTTCTTCTGGATCCACCCCGCCGGCGGCGACGTCCTCTGCTACGCGGTCCTCGCCCGCCATCTCGGAGACGACCAGCCGTTCTACGGCATCCAGGCGCGGGGCTTCGCGAGCGACGAGGAGCCCCCCTCCCACCTCGAGGAGATGGCCGCGCTCTACATCGACGAGATCCGCCGTCTCCAGCCCGCGGGCCCCTACTTCCTGGGCGGCTGGTCGCTCGGCGGCCCGGTAGCCTTCGAGATGGCCCGGCAGCTCCGGACCCTGGGGGAGACCGTGGCTCTGCTCGCCATCATCGACGGCCTGCCGACCCTCGCGGACACCGGCCCCGAGCAGACCGACGCCGACTATCTGATCGACATCGCGGCCTACGTCGGCAACTTCTGGGGCCGCGACCCGGAGGTCTACCCCGAGCGTCTCGCGGAGCTCGGCCCGGAGGAGCAGATCGCCTATGTGGCCGAGCGCCTGGCCGCCGTCGACTTCCTGCCGCCGGGGACCGGAGAGCGGCAGTTGCGCCAGGTGCTCGCGGTCTACCGCGCCAACGTCCGGGCGCTACGGGAGTATCAGCCAGGCTTCTACCCGCACGGCCTGACCCTGCTCCGCGCCGAGGACCGGCCGGCCGCGCCCGGCATCCTCGGCCAGGAGGACCTCGGCTGGGGCGAGGTCGTCAAGGGGCCGGTGGAGATCCACACCGTGCCGGGCAACCACCTCACCCTCATGGCCGAGCCGAACGTGAGCGTGCTCGCCGCGCGCCTGCGCCTCTGCCTGGAACAGGCATGCGCCGATGAAATGGAGGCCGTCCTGTGAACAAGGTCAACCTGCGCGAGAAGCTCGCGTCGTTCTCGGAGCATTGGCAGCCGCGGATCGTCGGAGAGCTCAACGGCCAGCACGTGAAGCTCGTCAAATTTTCCGGCCCGTTCGTCTGGCATCACCACGAGAACGAGGACGAGCTGTTCCTCGTGGTCCAGGGCCGCTTCCGCATGGAGCTCCGCGACCGCACGATCGATCTGGAAGAAGGGGATTTCCTGATCGTGCCGCGCGGCGTGGAGCACCGGCCGGTCGCGGACGAAGAGGTCCACGTCCTCCTCTTCGAGCCGGCCACGACCCTGAACACCGGCAACGTCGAGAACGAACGCACGGTCAGGGATCTGCAGCGGATCTGACCCACCGGCTGCCGTCCGGCCCAACGGGCCGGGAGACCTCAGCCCAGTGCTGAGGCCGGAGGCCGATGCCCTGGGTCAACCAACCCCACAGTCAGGCGGCCTGAAAGGTCGCGAGAGTTTTCAATCCCACACATAGCGCTCGTCAAACTCGACCTCATAGGCATTGAGGAACGCACGCAGCTCCTCTTGAAACGACTTGACCCGATGGTGCTCGCGTTGGTTGCGGATGTAGGACCGAACGTCTTCGACTTGCGATTGGCTCACTGAGAAGGCCCCGAACCCCGCTTGCCAGAAGAAGCCCGCGAACTGCGGACCCCGGCTGCGAAGCCAGTCGTTCGAGCTTTTCTTGAGATGGCCTACAACATCGCTCAGCGCCTCGGTCCGTGCGAGGAGAAACAGGGCGTGCAAATGGTCGGGCTCGGTGTTGATTTCAATCGGAGCGCATCCGAGGCCTTTGAGCGTGCCGCCCATGTACGCATGGAGGTCGTGGCGAACCTCGTCGGGCAGGATTCGCTCGCGGTCCTTTGTCGAGAAGATGAGATGAACGTAGATTTTGGAGAAGGATTGAGCCATGGCCGGTGACTCAAGCACCTGTCTGCCGATCTGTCAAGCCGGGCTCTCGCGGACCTTTCAGGCCGCAAGGGTGTGGCGCCCGTTTTCCCAGGGCATCGGCCTTCGGCCTCAGCCCTGGGCTAGGATCTACCGGCCCGTTGGGCCGGAACGTTCGGCTGCCACCTGTCTGCCCAGCTCACACGGCTCAGGCGCGCGCGCCGGCCTCCACGCTGACGTCGAGTGGAGCTCAAGATCCGCGACCAATCTAAAAGACTCGTCGTGATGTGCGGCGGCGCGAATCCGTGCGATCCCCTCGGAATACTCGGTGTCCGTCAGGTGCGTGAGCTGCGATGTAAAGGACCGGGCCAGGATGCCCTGGGCTAGAGCACTTTGGAACGTGGCCGTCGATCGGATGCGCTCAGCAACGGATACATTGATCCGCTCGAATCCCGACTCCTCCAACCATCCGAGGCGCTGCTCCCGCGTTGGGAAGCGCTCCAGGTCGCGCCGCAGGGCCGTCGGAAAAAACTCGTACACGTACCAAGTACCGGCGAACGCGCCTGGATCAAGACCGATGGATACGAAGCCACCACCTGGCCGAAGCACGCGATGTGCTTGGGCGATCGCTTCACGAGGAGACCGGAAGTGGTGCAGCGCGTTTACACAGATGACGAGGTCGAACGTTTCGTCGTGCCACGGGAGTTGCTCCGCGTAGCCAAGCCGAACGTCTCCGTTCACCGATGCGCGCTTCAGCATTTCGGGAGAGGGATCGATACCAGCAACC
>DASVEF010000082.1:0-7585 GCA_036380715.1 Thermoanaerobaculia bacterium
GGGCAACGGCGAGGGGAGGCCCTGGACGAAGGCCTCATAGAGAGCGGTGGTCTCGCGCACCAGGACTCCCATGGACCAGCCGTCGCTCGCGATGTGGTGGACGTTGGCGATCAGGACGTGGTCGCGCCGCTCCTGGCGCAGGAGGCGGAGCCTGAGGAGCGGCCCGCGCGCCAGGTCGAAGGGCTGGTTGACCTCCCGAGCGACCTGCCGCGCGGTCTCCTGCTCGCGGTGGAGCGCGGGCAGGCCGGAGAGGTCGACGACCGGCAGGGCGACCGGGCCGGCCGGGAGGACCACCTGCCGCGGGGCTCCGCCGATCTCGATGAAGGTGGTCCGCAGCGAGGTGTGGCGGCGGACGACCTCGGTGAAGCTGTGCCGGAGGGCCTCCAGATCCAGGTCGCCGGTGAGGCGCAGGACCGCGGGGATGTTGTAGAACGCGCTGTCCGGCTGCAGCCGGTCGAGGAACCAGAGCCGCTCCTGGGCGAAGGAGAGCGGCGCCTCCGTCTTCCCGGTCGGCAGGAGGGGGATCTCGGTAGACGGCTCGGGCGCGCGCAGGGCGTCGATCCGCGCTGCGAGGTCCGCGATGGTCGGGGCCTCGAAGATAACGCGCAACGGCAGCGCGACCCGGAGCGATTCCCGCACTCGGGATACGAGCCGGGTGGCCAGGAGCGAGTGTCCGCCGAGCTCGAAAAAGCTCTCCTCCCGGCCCGGCGCCGCGACCCCCAGGAGCTTCGCCCAGATCTCGGCGAGCCGCGCCTCGGTCGGGGTGCGAGGCTGCTCCTGAACGCCTGCGTCGCCCCGCCGCTCCGGGGCGGGAAGGGCCTTGAGGTCGACCTTGCCGTTGGGCGTCAGGGGCCACTCCGGAACGGCCACGAAGGCGGCGGGCACCATGTGCTCGGGCAGGTGGTCGCGCAGGTGGTCACGGAGCTCCGCCGCCTCCAACGCCTCGCTGGCCGGCACGAACCAGGCGACCAGCCGGCGGTCGCCGTCCTCATCGCGCACCAGGACGCGGCTCTCGCGCACGCCCGGGTGCCGGTCGAGGACCGCTTGGATCTCTCCAAGCTCGATCCGGAAGCCGCGGATCTTGACCTGATGGTCGATCCGGCCGAGGTACTCGAGCTCGCCGTCGGGAAGGAGGCGCACGAGATCCCCCGAGCGGTAGAGCCGATCACCGGGGAGCTCGGCGAACGGACAGGGCACGAAGCGGGCGGCGGTCAGCTCCGGCCGTCCGAGGTAGCCGCGGGCGAGGCCGGCTCCCCCGACGCAGAGCTCGCCCGGGACGCCGATGGGCGCGGGGGCGCCGCCAGGCCCCAGCACCCAGGCCTCGAGGTCGGGGATCGTCCTGCCGATCGGGCTGCGACCGGCCGCGAAGTCCGCGCTCTCCAGAGGGCGGATCGTCACGTGCACGGTCGTCTCGGTGATGCCGTACATGTTGACCAGCCGGGGCGCTGCCGGGTGCCGGGCGGCGAAGCCTGCCAGGCTGCGTGGCGCCAGCGCCTCGCCGCCGAAGATCACCCAGCGCAGGGCGAGGGTGGGATCGGCGCCGCTCTCTTCCTCGGCGCGGATGAGCTGCCCGAAAGCCGAAGGGGTCTGGTTGAGCACCGTGACGCGCTCGCGACAGAGCAGGCGGTAGAAGTCCTCGGGAGAGCGGCTCACCTCGTAAGGCACGACCACCAGGCGGCCGCCGTAGAGCAGCGCGCCCCAGATCTCCCAGACCGAGAAGTCGAAGGCGTAGGAGTGGAACAGGGTCCAGACATCCTCCGGGCCGAAGCCGTAGGCCTCCCGGGTCGTCTCGAACAGGCGGACGACCTGGCGGTGCTCGACGACCACGCCCTTGGGGATCCCGGTCGATCCCGAGGTGTAGATCACATAGGCCGCATTTCGGGAGAGAGCCCGGCCGCTCCTCCAGCTCCGCCGGCCGGAAGCACGCCGGCTCGCCTCATCGACGTCGATGACCGTGGCGGGGATCGGGGGGAGCCGGTCGGCCACCTCGCGCACCGTCACCACGACCGGAGCCTGGCAATCCAGGGCGGTCAGGCGCAAGCGCTCGGCCGGATAGGCCGGATCGAGCGGTACGTAGGCTCCGCCGGCCTTGAGGACGCCGAGGATGGCGACGGCCAGAGCGGCCGAGCGGGGAAGCAGGAGGGCGACGGGCACCTCCGGACCGACGCCCAGGGCCGCGAGGCGCTCGGCCAAGAGGTCGGAGCGGCGGTCGAGCTCGGCGTAGGAGAGCGATTCCTCGGGCGAAGAGACCGCGATCGCGGAAGGCGTCCGCGCGGCCTGCTGCGCGAACAGCCGGTCGAGGGAGGCCCCCTCCTCGTGCTCGCGCCGCGACGCCGTCCACTCGACCGTCACCTGGTGCCGTTCCGCTTCGCTGAGGAGCGGCAGCTCCGCGAGGCGCCGGTCCGGAGCCGCGGCCGCGCCCGCGATCAGATTCGCGAAATGGCCGAGGAAGCGCCGGACGGTGGCGCCGTCGAAAAGGTCGGTCGCGTACTCGATCTCGCCGGCGAAACCTTCGGCGATCTCGTACAGTGCGAGCATCAGATCGAGCTTGGCCGTGGTGTTCGGCGCATCGGCCGGAGCGAACGTGAGGCCTGGAGCCTGCAATTCCCCGGTCGGGGCGTTCTGCAGCACTACCATGACCTGGAACAGCGGTGTGTGGGCGAGGCTGCGCTCGACTCCGAGCTTCTCGACCAGGAGCTCGAAGGGGAGATCCTGATGATCATGGCTGGCGATCGTCGTCTCGCGGACGCGCTTCAGGGTCGCCAGGAAGCCTTTCTCCGGGTGGATGCGGAGGCGGTAGACCAGCGTGTTGACGAAGAAGCCGATCAGCTCCTCGATCTCCACCCGGTTGCGGTTGGCGATTGGGGAGCCCACGAGCACGTCGTCCGCGCCCGACCAGCGGTGGAGGAGGGTCTGGAAGGCGGCGAGGAACACCATGAACGGGGTGGCTCCCGCCTGCCCGGCCAGGAGCTGGGCCGCGGCCACGGCCTCGGCCGGCAGGGTGAAGGCGATCGTCGCGCCGCGGGAGGATTGTACGGAGGGCCGGGGCCGGTCGGTCGGCAGCTCGAGGAGCGCGGGAGCCCCGGTGAGCTCGCGGCGCCAGAAATCGAGCTGCGCTTCGAGCACCGGTCCGGAGAGCCAGCGCCGCTGCCAGATGGCGAAATCGACGTACTGGACCGGCAGCTCGGGCAACGGCGAAGGCAGGCCCTGCACGAAAGCGTCGTAGAGAGAGGTGGTCTCCTGAACCAGGACGCCGGCGGACCAGCCGTCGCTCACAACGTGATGGACATTGACGATCAGGGTGTGACGTCGGTGGCCGTGGCGGAGGAGGTGGAGCCTGAGCAGCGGCCCGCGCGCGAGGTCGAAGGGGTGGTCGGCCTCCTGGGCGGTGAGCCGCCCGGCCTCCGGGTGGAGCTGATCGGAACCCTGCGCGGGTAGGCCCGAGAGGTCGATCACCGGCAGAGAGACCGGACCGGGCGGAGCGATCACCTGCCGCGGCTCGCCGTCGATCTCGACGAAAGTGGTGCGCAGCGCGGCGTGGCGGCGGACGATCTCGGTGAAGCTCCGCCGGAGCGCCCCGATGTCGAGGTCGCCGGTGAGGCGCAGGACCGTGGGCAGGTTGTAGGCCGTGCTGTCCGGCTGCAGCCGGTCGAGGAACCAGAGCCGCTCCTGGGCGAAGGAGAGCGGCGCCTCGGTGGCCCCCGTGGGCAGGAGAGGCGGCTCTTCGAGGGGGCCGGCGGTACCCAGGGCATCGATACGCTCGGCGAGGCCCGCGACGGTCGGAGCTTCGAACACGGCGCGCAGCGGCAGCTCGATCCTGAACGTCTCCCGCACGCGGGAGAGAAGACGGGTGGCCAGGAGCGAATGCCCGCCGAGCTCGAAGAAGCTTTCCTCGCGGCCGGGCGCCTCGATGCCCAGAAGCTCGGCCCAGATCTCCGCCAGCCGTATCTCGGCCGCGGTCCGAGGCGCCTCCTGGACGCGGTGGTCGTCCCGCGCCAGGGCGGGGAGGGCCTTGCGGTCGACCTTGCCGTTGGGCGTGAGAGGGAGGGCTTCCAGGACCATCCAGTCGGCGGGGACCATGTACTCGGGGAGCCGTTCGGCCAGGAAGGCCCGCAGGGCGGCCGGCGACAGCTCGGCTTCGCCCTGCTCGGCGCCCCTGTCGCGCGGGACCACATAGGCGGCCAGGCGCTTCTGGCCGGGCCGGTCCTCGCGGGCCAGGACCACGGCATCGCGCACCGCCGGGTGTCTGCAGAGAGACGCCTCGATCTCGCCAAGCTCGATGCGGTAGCCCCGTACCTTGACCTGATGGTCGATTCGTCCGAGGAACTCGACGGCGCCGTCGGACCGCCGCCGGGTGAGGTCGCCGGTGCGGTAGAGGCGGGCCCCCGGCTCCCCGGAGAAGGGATCGGGCACGAAGACCAGAGCGGTGCGCTCCGGGTCGTCCAGATAGCCGCGGCCGACGCCCGCGCCGCCCACGCAGAGCTCGCCGGCCACGCCGGGCGGCACGGCCCTGAAGCCGCGGTCCACCAGGTAGAGCCGCGTATTGACCACCGGGCGGCCCACGGGCACGCGGACGGAGCTCTCGTCCGGCGCCGGCGCCGCGAGCAGGGCGTGGGTCACGTCGTCGGAGCACTCGGTGGGACCATAGGCGTTGACCAGGGGGATGGCCGGGTAGCGCCGCAGCCAGCGCGCCCAGAGGTCTGGAGCCAGGGCCTCGCCCGTGGGGACCAACCAGCGCAAGGCGGAGAGGTCCGGCGCCCTCCGGTCCCCTCGCTCGATGTCTTCCAGCATCTCGCGCAGCAGCGACGGAACAGTCTGCAGGACTGTCACCCGCTCCTCGGCTGCCCGGGCCAGGAGGACCGGTGGGTCGTGCGCCACGTCGTCAGGGTAGATCCGCACCCGTCCGCCCACGGCGAGGGCCGCCAGATGCTGCCAGACCGAGATGTCGAAGCACTGGGAGGCGGTCTGGGCGACCGTGTCGTCCGGGCCGATGTCGAGATCGCGGATCTTGGCCCAGAGGTGGTTGACCATGCCGCGCTGGCTCACCATCGCGCCCTTGGGCAGGCCGGTGGAGCCCGAGGTGAAGATGACGTACGCCAGGGAGTCCGGGAGGGGGCGAAGAGAGGCGAGATCCTCTCCGTCCGCCGCCGCCGGGCCGGCGATCGGCTCGACAATCGGCGGCGCCTCCATGCTCTCCAGGGCAGCCTCCAGGACCGGCCGGTGCCGTTCGCCGGTGAGGACGATCCGCGCTCCGCTCTGGCGCAGCACCTGGCGCAGGCGCGGCGCCGGGTGGCCCGCATCGAGGGGGAGGTAGGCGGCGCCCACCTTGAATACCGCGAGGATCGCCGCCAACAGGTCGATCCCGCGGTCGTCGAGGAGGGCGACCAGGATCTCCGGTCCAGCGCCCAGCGCCCGCAGGCTCCGGCCCAGGCGGTCGGCCCGGTGGTCCAGCTCTGCGTAGGTAAGGGTCACCGGGCCGGAGATCACCGCAGGGGCCTTGGGGCGGCGCGCCACCTGGGCGGCGAAGAGAGCGGCGAACGGCTGGTCCAGGTCCAGGGCAACGGCCGTGTCGTTCCAGGCCAGCAGCACCTGGTGCCGCTCGGCGGAGCTCATCAGGGGGAGGCGGTCGACGGCCAGCCCGGGATCGGCGAGCGCGGCTTCCAGCAGAGTCCGGTAATGGCCGGCGAAGCGGCCGATGGTCGGAGGGTCGAAGAGATCGAGGGCGTACTCGAACATCCCGGCGAGGCCCTCGGCGACCTCGAGGAAGGTCAGCGTCAGATCGAACTTGGCCGTGGTGATCGGCGCTTCCACCGGGGTGAATGTGAGGCCCGGTGCCCGCAGCTCTTCGGACGGGAAGTTCTGGAGCTCCAGCAGGACCTGGAAGAGCGGGTTGTAGGCGAGGCTGCGCTCGACCCCGAGCGCATCGACCAGCAGCTCGAAGGGGAGGTCCTGATGATCGTGGCCGGCGAGCATCGCCGCGCGGACACGTTCGAGCAACGCGAGGAAGCTCTCCCCCTCGCGGAGGCGCAGGCGGAAGACCAGCGTGTTGACAAAGAAGCCGATCAGCCCTTCGACTTCCACCCGGTTGCGGTTGGCGACCGTCGAGCCCACGAGCACATCGTCCGCTTCCGCAGAGCGGTAGAGGAAGGTCTGGAAGGCCGCGAGGAGCACCATGAACGGGGTGGCGCCCGCCCGCCGTGCAAACGTATGGACCCCCGCCGTGACCGTCGGCAGGGAAAAGGCGAAGGTCGCGCCGCGGGAGGACTGCACCGCCGGCCGCGGCCGGTCGGTCGGGAGCTCGAGGAGCGCGGGGGCGCCGGCGAGCTCCCGCCGCCAGAAGTCGAGTTGCGCGTCGAGCGCCCATTGCCGCTGCCACATGGAGAAGTCGGTGTACTGGATCGGCAATTCGGGCAGCGGCGACGGCAGCCCCTGGAGGAAGGCTTCGTAGAGGACCGTGGTCTCGCGCACCAGGACCCCCATGGACCAGCCGTCGCTCGCGATGTGATGGACGACGACGATCAGGGTGTGGTCGCGGCGGCCATGGCGGAGAAGGAGGAGCCGGAGAATCGGCCCCAGCGCCAGGTCGAAGGGGCGATCCACCTCCTCGGCGATCTGCCGCGTGGCCTCCAAGTCATGCCGGTCGAAACCTTGCGCGGCCAAGCCGGAGAGGTCGACGATGGGCAGAGGAATCGGGGTGGGTGGAGCGACCACCTGCCATGGCCTACCGTCGATCTCGGCGAAGGCCGTCCGCAGCGTGCCGTGGCGGCGGACGAGCTCGGCGAAGCTGCGACGGAGGGCCTCGACGTCGAGATCGCCGGTGAGGCGCAGGACGGCGGGGATGTTGTAGAGCGAGCCGCCCGGCTGCAGGCGGTCGAGGAACCAGAGCCGCTCCTGGGCAAAGGAGAGGGGCGCTTCGGTCACGCCTGTGGACAGGATCGGCGGCTCCGCGAAAGCTTCGGGAGTGCGGAGCGCATGGATGCGGGCGACGAGGCCCGCGACGGTCGGAGCCTCGAACAGGTCGCGGAGCGGCAGCTCGACGCCCAGGGTCTGGCGTACGCGCGCGACGAGCCGGGCGCCCAGGAGCGAATGGCCGCCCAGCTCGAAGAAGTTGTCGAAGACTCCGACCCGGGGGAGGTCCAGGAGCTGGGCCCAGAGGCCGGCCAGGATCTCCTCCTCCGGTGTGCGCGGCGCGACGTGCGCGGCCTCCCCGCCGGCGCGCTCGGGGGCGGGCAAGGCGCGGCGGTCCAGCTTGCCGTTGGGATTGAGCGGGAGAGCCGGCAGGAAGACCCAGGCAGACGGCACCATGTAGTCCGGGAGCCGGGCGCGCAGGGAATCCGCCAGCTCGGCCGTGGAGGGCTGGGCGCCGGCCGCCACCACATAGGCGACGAGAGCCGCGGCGGAGGCCGTCCCGGCGTCCGTGCGGGCGAGGACGGCCGCCTCGCGGACCGCCGGGTGGGCCGCCAGGCAGGCCTCGATCTCGCCCAGCTCGATGCGGAAGCCGCGGATCTTGACCTGGTGATCGAGCCGTCCCAGGTACTCGACCTCGCCGCCCGGCGCGTGCCGGGCCAGGTCGCCCGTGCGGTAG
>DASVEF010000083.1:0-3472 GCA_036380715.1 Thermoanaerobaculia bacterium
TGGTCCTCCGCGGCGGCTACCGCGAGCACCTCACCGGGGACACCCGGCTCTGCGCTCCCTGCACCGCGGTCTTCCACCCTCCGGGAGAGGTCCATTCCGATGCCTTCCTGGACGCGGGCGGCCGCGTCTTCAACGCCGAGATCGGCGACGCCTGGCTCGCGCGATGGACCGGGGATCTGCCCCGGCCCGGCACAGCCTCTCCGGACAGCCCTCTCCTGCCGGTGCTCCAGTCGCTCTACCGGGAGCTCCGCTGGCCGGACGACCTTTCGCCGCTGACCGTCGAGAGCCTGATGGCCGCGGCGTTGACGGCCGCGGCCCAGACTCCGAAGAGCCTCTCCGGTCCTGTGCGGAGGGCGCGCCAGATCCTCCAAGAGCGGTTCCGCGAACCGATCCTGCTCGGCGAGGTGGCCTCCGAGGTGGGAGTCGATCCTGCCCATCTCGCCCGCGCCTTCAAGGAGAGCTGCGGGACCACGATGGGGGATTACACGCGCCGGCTGCGGCTGGCCTTTGCCCTGCGGCGCATCGCGGAGGAGGGCTCCTCCCTGGCCGGGATCGCCCACGAGGCCGGTTTCGCCGACCAGAGCCATTTCTCGCGGATCTTCAAGCGCCAGACAGGGATGACTCCGGCGGCCTATCGCCGGGCGATCCACCGTCCATGAGCGTCACGGGCTCAGGAGCGCCTTCGCCTGCTCGTACAGCCCCGTCGGCCGTCCCAGGATGGCTTCGGCGCTGAGCACCGCGTCCACCGCGAAAGCGAGCGCGGCCCGGTCCCCCTGCTTCTTCGCCACCCGGGCGAGCAGGTAGTACGCGTACGGGAGGTCGGCCGCCCCGCGAGTCGGGGCCGCCAGGGCGCGGTCCAGGTGGCCGCGGGCGGCGGCGGCCTTGTCCTGCTCGAGCAACGCCTCGGCCAAGCCTGATTCCAGGAGGAACCGCAGGCCGTGAGGATCGGGGAGCGGGACCCGCTCCAGGGCTCCCAGGAAGTGGGCCTCCGCCTTGCCGTACTCGGCCCGCAGGAGCATGAGCTGCCCTTGCGTGAAGGGCGCGAGGGCCAGGGCCTGCCCGGCGAGCTCCTCGTCCCGGTGCGGCACCAGGAACCGCGGATCGAGCGCCAGGTCCTTCACCGCGAAGGGGACGGCGAAATCGGCCTCGTGGACCCTCTCCCGCAGCTCCAGGGTCTGGACGGCGCACTCCCCGGCCGTCCCGAGCACTCGCAGCTCCACGGTGGCGCGGTAGGGATCGCCCTCCTGCTCCACCCGCACATGGAGCGACCGGCCTCTCGCGGACCAGTCGAGCCGCCACTTCGGCACACCGGTCCTCTGGAGCCACTGGTCGTAGAACCAGCCGAGGTCCTGTCCGGACTCCGACTCCACGAAGGCGAGGAACTCCTGCCAGGTGATCCTCTGGAAGGCGTGCTTCCGGGTCGCTTTCGTGAGGGCCTGCCGGAAGCGCTCCCGTCCGATCGTCCGTCCCAGGAGATCCCAGACCAGCATGCCCTTGCTGTTGGCCATCCTCCGGCTCAGCAGGTCGTCGTCCAGGGGCAGGTCGGCGAGGCGGTGATCGAAGCCGACGGCGGCCCGCCGGAGATACCCCAGGCCGCTGTACTCGTCCGGCGCATTCGGAGTGAAGCCCGGATAGCCGGTCCGCCGGTAGCGCTCGGCGGCCTCGGGTCCCTCGATCTCCTCCACGGCGCGCAGGGAGGCGTACTGGGCCATGGCCTCGTCCAGCATGTAGCCGCCCGCGGGCCCGCTCCTCTGCACCAGGCCTCCCCACCACTGATGGGCGATCTCGTGCCCGTAATAGGCGGTATTGAACCGCTGATCCAGGAAGGAGCCGGTGGTGAGGACGAACCCATCGGCGTTGGCTCCGGAGAACCCCGCCTCTCTGGCGGCTCCGTCAGGCACCTCGACCAGCGCGAAGTCCCGGTACGGATACTCGCCGAATTCGGCCGACAGGACCTCGATGATCCGGGCGGAGCCCTCGATGTGCTCCGTCAGATGCGGCCGTGGCCGGAGAGAGTAGACGCGAATGGGAAAAGGCTCCTCCCTCCGCGTGACGGCGTACCGGCCCGCGGCGAAGGAGAAGGACGCCGGTGTCCGGACGTCGAATTCGAAGCGCCCCTTCGCGCTCTCTCCGTTCCCGAGCCCCGGGCCGCCTGTAGCGTGGACGACGACCCCTGGCGGGACCGAGAACTCGAGCTTTCCCGTCCCGCGCAGCCCCCGCAGCCGGACCGTGGGGTTGTCCTCCACCTCGGGGTACCAGGCGGTCAGGAGGCCCATGCCGAACGCGGCCTCAGCGTCCAGGTTGAAGCCGAAGCTGGAGCTGCCGGCGGGAATCGCGTAGGAGAACCGCACCACCACATCCTTTCCGGCCGGCAGGGGCGCCCGGGGGCGCAGAGACCAGACCACGGTCCCCCATCCGGGTCGCTCCCACGGCCGGGATCTCGACTCGAGCTCGACCGGACCGGCGGCCTCGGCGGGCGACGCGATCTCGAACCGGGGTTGCCGGACCAGCTCGCCGAGCGCCAGTCGGACCTCGGTCCGCGCGGCCTCCGTCGCCCCCAGGCGGACGGTGCCCTCGACCTCCATGGCTCCCTCCGGCGGGGAGAGCCGGATTTTCAAACCGTACTCGGGGAGAGGCGCCACGAGCGGCTCCGTTCCCCAAGAGGCCGCGGGAAGGCGGAGCAGGGTCAGGCAGACGATCGGGAGCCAACCCCGGAGGCTGTGGCCGGCCAGCTTTCTCATGCCCGCCATCCTGCCACGCCCTCCCGGGCTCCGTCTTGAACGCTTTTGATCTTCCGCGACAGGTCCGCCAGAAGCGCCGAGGACGAGCTTTCCGATTCCGTCAGAGGTCGAGGACCAGACGCAGCCCGCCTCGCCTCAAATCGGCTCAAAGGGGTTGATGATATCCACCCCGCATTCAGCAAAGTCACGCACGTTGCGGGTGGCGACCGCGTAGCTCTTCGCCCAGGCGATCGAGGCGATCTGGCCATCCAAGATACCGAGGGGACGACCGATCTCCTTGCGTCTCCCCATGACCTCGCCATAGCGCTGCGCAGCCTCTTCGCCAAAGGCCAGAACGCGACCCGCGAAGGCTTCGGCGATGACTCTCGCGAAGCCCTCTTCCAGGAAGCGACGTCGCCTCCCCTGGGGCAAGATTCGCAAACCGTAACGGATTTCCCCGATGCTGACCGCAGTCAAGAACAGCGTCGATGTCTCCTGATCGTTCAGCCAAGTAACGACAGCCAGCGCTGGAGCTGCCTTCATCAGTTCCGCCACGACGTTGGTGTCGAGGATGATCATGCGGCGACAGGCGCCTATGGATCGAGGACCACGGGCTCGTGGGGCTCGCGAGGAGGCAACTCCAGGTCCGCACCCCGGTCGGGGCCGAAGACCTTCAAGAACAGATCGCCCAGCCGCTCCGGCGGCGAGACAGCTCGCCTCAGGATCTGCCGAGCCTCCTCCTCCATCGACAC
>DASVEF010000084.1:0-23406 GCA_036380715.1 Thermoanaerobaculia bacterium
CGAAGAGACCGTGCGGCGGCTGGAGCGGGAGCTGGAGGAGATGCGGGAGCTGAAGAAGCTGCTGTAGAAGATCCCGGAGAGCCGCGGGCGCAGGCTTCGCCCGCGGCTCTCCGTCTCCTCGGCCGAGCTTTCCACAATTCAGTTGTCAAAGAACGCGTCCGGGACCCGTCTCTATGCGACGGCGATCCGTCAAAACAGGTCCTGCCTCCAACTCAACAAGGCTCGCCTTCTACTCGACGCCGTCGCGAATTCACTCGACAAGGCCCGCCTTCTCGGGCGAACCGTGTTGAGCAAGGTCCCAGCTCAAGGAGCTGGTCGAGCGCGGCCAGGAGCTGGTCCGTCGCATGAGGGGTTATGCCAAGTCGCAGCTCGGGACCAAGAGCGAGCTCCTGGTCCAGTTCGGCGCCGCCCCCATCCGCCGGAAGCCCCGCTCGAAGAAGACCGAGCCCGAGAAGCCGGCGCCGGCTCAGCCGGACCAGCCGTAGCCGTACCGCAGTGAAGCCGTAAACCCCCTCCTCGCCGGCTCACGGCCCGCCGGAGAGGCGAGGAGGGGGTGCATCTCGTTCTTTGACAACTGATGGATCGAAAAGCCGGGGCATTCGTCCACGGCGGGAGCTGCTTGGAACAACTCAGCTCGGGAGGGCTCCCGCCTGCTCCGCACCGGTATGTCCACATGTGGCACGATTGGCAGCGGCGCGACCAATGGCCTGTCGGTTGGGCAGCTTGAGCCTGGGAGGACAGCGCACATGACGGAGAACAAGAGAACGGTCGAGAGATACATGGACGGATTCCGGAAGTCCGACCACGAGCAGATCCTGTCCTGCCTGACGGAAGATGTTGAGTGGGAGATCCCGGGCGCATTTCATCTCGTCGGCAAGGAGGCTTTCGACGGCGAGATCGAGAATCCGGCATTCGTGGGCAGTCCCACCATCACGATCACCCGCATGGTCGAGGAAGACGATGTCGTGGTCGCGGAAGGGGCGGTTCAAGCCCAGAGGAAGGACGGCGGCGCGTTGAACGCAGTCTTCTGCGACGTCTTCATCCTGAGAGCCGCGAAAATCCAGCGGCTCATCAGCTATCTCATGGAAGTCAGGTGAGCCGGCGGCCCTCCTCTCCCCGCAGGGAGAAGAGGGCGCCCGGATCAAAAGGTCGGCTCAGGGAATGACGAACTCGGTGCCGTCGCCGACGGCGCCGTTGCCGCCGATCTTCCGGTTGTCGTTGCCGGGGGTGGCGTAGGGCAGGTCGATCGACCATACGTTGAAGCGCGTGCCGGAGGGCAGTCCGCCGGTCGGGTAGAAGTCGAAATAGTGAGCGGTGCCGCCGCCGCAGGCGCTGTTGATCGCGGAGCTGGAGGCGATGTACGCGCCGGCGCTGCCGAGGCCCTGGCCGGACGTGCTCCAGAAGTCCACGCGGTTGCTCTCCGTCGGATAGTCCGGGTCGCAGGCCCAGCCCCAGATGTGCTGCGTGTTGTAGCCGTCGACCCATCCCTTGGGCGGGTGCGCCTGCATCACGGTGCTGGTGACCTGGACCACGCCCGCGTTGTAGCCGGCGGCGTAGCCGTACGTGTTCATGTTCGCCGGCGTGGCGCTGTCCTTCACCCAGATGTAGATCTCCCAACTGGCGACGTCGCCCGAGCCCGGGGTCCAACTGAGGACGTTGCTGGTCTTCCAGTCCGGCGCCCACACGTCGGGGATCCAGTTGGAGGTCCCGCCGTGCCGGCGGAACACCGCGTATCGAATGCCCGTCTGGGTTCCGCCGCTCACGTTGACCGTCCAGTTGATGGGGGTCCCGTAGTTCGACGACGCCGGGCTGCCGGTGCCCGAGACGGTCGGCGGGGCGACGATCTGGACGCCGCCCGTGTTGTAGCCGGCGGCGTAGCCGTACGTGTTCATGCTCGCCGGCGTGTAGCTGTCCTTCACCCAGACGTAGGTATCCCAGTAGCCGGTTTCGCCTGCGGTCGGGGTCCAGTTGAAGGAGTTGCCGTTCTGCCACGCCGGGGTGGTCACGTCAGGGATCCAGTTGGCGGTCCCGCCTTTCCGGCGGAAGAACGCATACTGGGTGGTCGCCGGGTCTCCACCGCTCGCGGTAGCCGTCCAGGTGAGGGTCGTTCCGTGGTACGCCGCCGACGGGCTCATGGTGCTCGTGACGCCCAGCGGTGCGTAGCAGTGGCCGTACTTCCGGACGGCGTTGGTCTTCCTCTTCAGGTAGTACATGTTGCTCGCCGGATAATTGCCGGACCTCAGGACGTCGCCTGGCAGGTAGGTGTTCGACGGGTAGATGGTGATGGGGGGCTGGCCGGAGGCCGCGGAGCCCGTCCAGGTGTCCTGGATGAACTCGATGTCCGTCATCCGCCCGTTGACCCAGTCGACGTCGTCCTGCGTCGGGGGGGAGTAAGGCGAGCTGGACCAGGCGGCATAGTGCCACTTGCGGTTGTCGCGCGTGCACTCGCAGCCGCCGCTGGTCGGGCCGAAGAGGATGCAGGCGATGATCTGATCCGCGATGCCGTTCGACACCTCCCAGGCGATCCCGTCGCAGTCGACGGGGCAGGGGAGCCCGAAGATACAGCCGAAGAGGGTCTTGCAGTTGTCGACGGCGTCCTCGGTCTCATCCATCCGCCGGACCTGCCTGCGGATCGCCTCGTAGGCCGCCCTGGCCGCGTTCCTCATCTTGTCGGTCTGCAGCAGCGTCGACGGAACGCTCGGCGTGATGCAGCTCATGATCGCCGACGCGCAGTTGGTCCCGGGCTTGCCGTTGACCGTCCGGTTGAACCCCTTGGCCCAATCCACCAGGGAGTTGAGGGAGTAGTAATCGTTGCGCAGCGACATCCGGTTGGCGACGTCGTGGCCGGCGGCGCGATTGGCCGCGATGACGACCGCGCGGTCGACGACGCCGTCTCTCCAGAACTGCCCGCCGCTGTTGCCGCCGTCCGGTTCCGTGGTCATGTCCGCCGTGTGCGAGCTGGGTACGCCCGGGATGTAGAAGCCCTGGTCGAGCAGGGTGGCGGGATCGAGCTTGGCGGATTTGCAGTAGGCGGAGTTTTTATTGAGCGACAGGCCGATCAGGATGTTCTTGAGCCGGTCCGCGCGGATGACGGAATTCGAGAGACCGTCCATGTTCAGCGCGTGATGCCGGACCAGTTGCTGGTTCTGCGTCGAGCCCGGCGGCTGGGGATCCAGGAACACGCCGATATGCGTCCAGTTGGACTCGAAGTTGCGGACCAGCAGCCGGGTCAGCCCTTCCGCTTCGTGCAGGACGACGTCGCCCTTGCGCGGCGTGTAGCCGCTGCAGGTCTGGAATTCCACGGGGACGGTAATGGTCGAGTCGACCACGCACGGCCGGCTGGGGTCGCAGCTCTCGCAGCCGATGGGCGTCGGCACGGGGAGCGTCTGGGACGCGCAATTCGTCGGCTCGCTATTGTTGGCGACGGGCGGGGGTGTGTAGCAGGTTCCCGAGCTCTGGCAGGTGCCCCGGGTGCCGCATGGAGCGCCGGTCCTGACCGTATAGGTGCAGGCTCCATTGGAGGTGTTGCAGGTGCCGAGGGTGTTGTAGCACTCGCCGGGCGGAGCGGTGCAGTAGACCTTCGCGGGCTCGCAGGTGCTGGTCCCGTTGCACATGGTGGTGGAGCAGGCGTTGCCGCCGCCGCAGGTGATGGTGGTGCCGCCGCAGCTTCCGGCGCCGTTGCAGACGTCGTTGTAGGTGCAGAGCGCGCCGTCGTTGCAGGCGATGCCGGACGCGACGAACGCGTTGGCCGGGCAGGCGGCCGAAGAGCCGTTGCAGGTCTCGGCGACGTCGCAGGAGCCGGAGGCGGCGCGGCAGGAGGTTCCCGCCGGACGGAGGAGGTCCGCCGGGCAGACGAGCGTAGCGCCCGTGCCAGCCGTGTATTTGATGTCGGCCATGCCGTAGTTGATGCTTGCTTGCAGGCCGCTGGAGGCGCACGGCTCCGCGGTGCTGGAGGAGCGGTAACACGTCCCGTCGATCCGCGCATCCGCGAGCGTCGAGGGTATGGACGACATGTTGTTCCGGTAGGCGCCGCCGGAGCCGGCGAGGTAGACCGAGACCGTATACGGCGTGTTCGCCGCCAGCGTGACCGGGGAGATCGAGGTGTAGGCCCAGTTGTTCGCGGAGGTCACGGAGGCGCTCGCGAGCACCGCGCCGGTCGAGCGGTTGTACAGGTAGACGGTCTTGGTCCCGTTGAAGAAGCCGCCGAGCGCGTTGACGGTGAGGGTCTTGTTGGGAGTGAAACCGTACCCCATGTTGTAGGAATAGGCGGCGCCGGTGGCGAGAGAGCCGTCGGCCGGCTGGTACAGCGGGGTGGAGCCTCCTCCGCCGGCCGCATACTTGAAGTCCGCCATGCCGTAGTGGGTCGTCGAGATCAGGCCGCTGTAGCCGCACGGCTCCGCGGTGCTCGACGAGCGGTAGCAGCTCCCTTCGATCGTCGCGTCCGCGAGGGCTCGGGGCATCGACGCCACGCCGGAGCGGTAGGCGGCGCCGGAGCCGGCGAGATAGACGGCGACGGAGTAGGAGGTGCCGGCGTTCAGGGTGACGGGGGAGATCGTGGCATAGCCCCAACTGTTGGCGGCGGTGACGGTCGCGCTGGCGAGCACCGCGCCGGTCGACCGGTTGTACAGGTAGACGCCCTTGGTTCCGTTGAAGAAGCCGCCGAGGGCCGTGACCGTCAGGGTTTTGTTGGGGGTGAAGGCGTACCCCATGTTGAAGGACCAGGCGACGTCGGTGTGGAGGGTGCCGCTCGTCGGCTGGTACATCGGCACGCCGGAGGCGACCGGCGCGACGCAGGTCTCCGCGACGTCACAGGCGCCGGCCGACGGCCGGCAGACGTCCCCGGCGACTTTGCCGACGCAGGACTGCGCCTGCGCCGCTCCTGTGTTGAGAACCAGCGCCAGGAGAACGAGGGCGCCGATGTACAAGGCGCGCGGCGGTCCGCCGCGGCGACCTTGTGCCTTCAGGATCGTGCAATCTGCCGAGAGCGCGCGCGACGAGCAGTCCATGATTCACCCCTTCAGCTTCGCCAAGCTATTGGATTTTTCTGACACAGACTACGCCAATTTTTACTATGTAGTCAAATGCGGAGAGATCTTTAATTGAGAAGTAGATGCTTTTGCCACCCCTTGAAGCAAATGATCTATGTTGCAGGTTTGCGGAGCCAATCCGCGATTGATAGGCTGGACCGCGCGAGCCTGACAGGAGAATCCATGACCGCCGCAACCGCATCGCCTTTGGAGCCGTGGCCGAGCCTGCCCCTGGAGGCTTGGGCCGAGACCTATGCAACCTTGCACTTGTGGACCCAGATCGTGGGGAAGGTGCGGCTCGCTCAAAGCCCCTGGGTGAATCATTCCTGGCACGTCACGCTGTATGTGACGGGCCGCGGGCTCACGACGTCGGTGATCCCGCATGGCGTCCGGACGTTCCAGATCGACTTCGACTTCGTCTCGCATCAGCTCATCCTGCAATCGAGCGACGGCGGCGCCGGCGGTTTTGCGCTCGAGCCGCAGTCGGTGGCAACGTTCTACACACGTCTCATGGAGGAGATGGGAAAGCTCGGGCTGCACGTAGACATCTACCGGCAGCCCAACGAGATCGCCGATCCCATCCGCTTCGACCAGGATGAAATTCACCGGGCGTACGATCGGGAGTACGCCAACCGGTTCTGGCGAGCCCTTGCGCAGGCGGACCGGGTCTTCAAAGAGTTTCGCGCCCGGTTCATCGGCAAGTGCAGCCCGGTACACTTCTTCTGGGGCGCACCCGACCTGGCCGTCACCCGGTTTTCCGGACGGCGGGCTCCGGAGCATCCGGGCGGGATCCCCAACCTGCCCGACTGGGTGACCCGGGAGGCGTACTCCCATGAAGTCAGCAGTTGCGGGTTCTGGCCCGGTGGAGGCGCGATTCCCTATGCCGCGTTCTATTCCTACGCCTACCCGGAGCCCGACGGGTTCTCAACCGCGCCCGTGAAGCCGAGCGCCGCCTTCTACAGCCCCGACTTTCGCGAATTCATTCTGCCGTACGACGTCGTCCGTCAATCGGAGTCTCCGGACGGCACGCTTCTCGACTTTCTGCAGTCGACGTATGAAGCCGCGGCGGATCTGGCGAAGTGGGACCGCGGCTCGCTGGAACGCGCCCACGATCCGAGGAAGGAAGGAGAACTATAGCCGTGTTAGCATGGGCGTGGAGGCGAGACCTATGTGCCGGAACATCAAGACTCTCTTCAACTTCGAGCCGCCGGTGACGGACGAGGAGGTGCGCGCCGCCTCGTTGCAGTTCGTCCGCAAGGTCACCGGCTTCAACAAGCCCTCCAAGGCGAACGAGGCCGCGTTCCTTGCCGCCGTCGACGAGATCGCCGGGATCGCGGGCGATCTCCTCAGGGGGCTCCAGACCAGCGCGCCGCCGAGGAGCCGGGAAGAGGCGGCCGCCAGAGCCAAAGCGCGCGCCGCGCTCCGCTTCTCGGCGTGATCGACCGTCCTTTTCCCCCTCTCCCGGGCGGGCGTGAGTGCGGGTGGGAGAGGGGGTCAGGGGGTGAGGGTCCGGGCGGGCGAAGACTCCTGAGGACCCCCTTCCGGATTCGAGCCTGCCGAGGTAAAATAAGCCCGTTCGAGGAGCGTTGCAGGAGGTCCCACCTCCCAGGCTCGGACGCCGGCATGACCGGACCACAGGAAACGGCGCTCACCTTTAACCCTTTCGGGTCGACGGTGAGCCCTCTCCCGTCGCCCGGTTCCTCCTGAGGAGGTTAATCATGACCGTCGCTATCCAGACCCCCACCCAGACCGCCACGCAGGAAGACTATCGCGTCGCGGACATCTCCCTGGCCGGCTGGGGCCGCAAGGAGATCCAGATCGCCGAGGGCGAGATGCCCGCCCTCATGGCCATCCGCAAGGAGTTCGCCGCGCGCCAGCCCCTGAAGGGCGCGCGCGTCGCCGGCTCCCTGCACATGACCATCCAGACGGCCGTGCTCATCGAGACCCTGAAGGCGCTCGGCGCCGAGGTGCGCTGGGCGAGCTGCAACATCTTCTCCACGCAGGACCACGCCGCGGCCGCCATCGCCGCCGCGGACGTCCCCGTCTTCGCCCTCAAGGGCGAGAGCCTGAAGGACTACTGGGACTTCACGCACCGCATCTTCGAGTTCCCTGAAGGCACGGCCAACATGATCCTGGACGACGGCGGCGACGCCACGCTGCTCGTCCACCTGGGCGCCAAGGCCGAGGACGATCCCTCCGTGCTGGACCACCCCACCAGCGAGGAGGAGCGCGTGCTCTTCGCCGCCATCAAGCGGCGCAACGCCGCCCAGCCCGGCTGGTACAAGAAGCAGTTGGAAGCCATCCAGGGCGTCACCGAAGAGACCACCACGGGCGTCCACCGCCTCTACGAGATGGCCAAGCGGGGCGAGCTGAAGTTCCCCGCCATCAACGTCAACGACAGCGTCACCAAGAGCAAGTTCGACAATCTCTATGGCTGCCGCGAATCCCTGGTGGACGCCATCAAGCGCGCCACGGACGTGATGGTGGCCGGCAAGATCGCCGTCGTCTGCGGCTACGGCGACGTGGGAAAGGGCAGCGCCCAGGCCCTGCGCGCCCTGAGCGCCCAGGTGTGGATCACCGAGATCGATCCCATCTGCGCCCTCCAGGCGGCCATGGAGGGCTACCGCGTCGTCACCATGGACGATGCCTGCGACAAGGCGGACATCTTCGTCACCGCCACGGGCAACGTCCACGTGATCACTCACGAGCACATGGCGCGGATGAAGCACAACGCCATCGTCTGCAACATCGGACACTTCGACAGCGAGATCGACGTCGCCGGCCTGGAGCAGTACCCGTGGGAAGAGATCAAGCCCCAGGTGGACCACGTGATCTTCCCCGACGGCAAGCGCATCATCCTCCTCGCCAAGGGCCGTCTCGTGAACCTCGGCTGCGGCACCGGACACCCGAGCTACGTGATGAGCTCCTCCTTCGCCAACCAGTGCCTCGCCCAGATCGAGCTGTGGACGAAGAAGGACGACTACAAAGTGGGCGTTTACACTCTGCCCAAACAACTGGACGAGAAAGTAGCGCGCCTCCAGCTCACCACCCTCAACGCCAAGCTCACCGAGCTCCGCGACGACCAGGCCAAGTACATCGGCGTGGACAAGAACGGGCCTTTCAAGACGGATTGGTACCGGTACTGAGCTGACGGCAATCCACCCATCGGCGTAGGAGGTCCGAACGGGCTTCCTACGTCGATGACTCCCATACGCCGAACACAGGTTCCTCTACCATCGTCCAGGTCGCCGTTGTAGTATTCCCTGCAGGTAGCAAGGAGCAGGGAGCCGTGCCGTGCCCTTCCTCCTCTGAGGAGGCGAACGATGGCGAGACCCGGAACCGGCTATAACCCCTTCCCCAGCTCTCCTGATCCGTGGGCGGTGGCCCTCTCCAAAGGGCTCATCGGGTCGGAGACGGAGTTTCTGACCTGGCAAGCCAACCCTGTAGATCCGCTGCCGGGAGCCACGCCAGGGGATCCCGACGTCAACGCGGCCTGGATGGCCCGCTACGGCCTGTCTGTGTTGCAGCCGTTCCCCTGCGGGGCGGAGCTCGAGCTCACGCTGTGGCCGCGCGTGCTCAACATCATGTGGGAGCACGAGTGGAACGCGCAGACTCCCGGCTTCGACGGCAATCCCACGCCCCGTGAGATCAAGGACGCCGCCCTGAGCTGCGACAGGGCCATGATCTGCCGAGCCTTCTCGCTGATCAAGGCGCCCGGCTATGTGCCGGAGAACCCGAACAGGATCCGCGACGCCAATCTCCCCGCCGGCCTGCTGGAGATTCCCGGCAGAAGGAGGCCCGGGGAGCCGGCATGGTACGCAACCTACCGGGTGCCGTGGGGCTGCAATCAGTACTACTTCAACGAGATCGTGCCGGACAAGCCGGTTCTTCCGGCCAGGGTGGATCAGACTCTCAGGATGCTCCTGGCGGTTCGAGGCCTCTACAACGTCGGCCCAGGGCGGGCGGCTCGGATCAAAGAGCTGAATGATTTCGTCCGCTCGATTCCAGGGGTGGTTCTTCCGGCCAGAGTGGATCAGACTCTCAAGATGCTCCTGGCGGTTCGAGGCCTCTACAACATCGGCCCGGGGAGGGCGGTTCGGATCAAGGAATTGAATGATTTCGTCCGCTCGGTGACGAGGCCGGCGCCGTGAGACGATCCCTCCGGCGCGAGCGCACAGCCACCTGACCCCGGCGCCTGGTCCATCGATTCTCGGTTCGCATTTGCAATGATCCTGGCCTTGGGATACGCTTTTTTCCCTGGTCTGGAGTCCGTTGACACGTTATCAGGGAATCGATCTGCCAGGCAGCCTTGAAGACACTCCAAGAGAACGTCCCCTCCCGGATGAGCGAGGAAGCGGCCGAGCGCGTGCGCGAGCTGGTGGAGGCCGTCTACCGCGACGAGTCGCGGCGCGTCTTCGCTACCTTGATCCGCCTGCTCGGCGACTTCGACCTTGCCGAGGAGGCGCTCCACGATGCCTTCAGGGCCGCGCTGGAGCAGTGGCCGCGCGACGGCGTGCCGGCCAATCCCCGGAGCTGGCTGGTGTCGACCGGGCGTTTCAAAGGCATCGACCGCATGCGCCGGCAGGCCCGCTTCGACGTGCTCGAGGATGTCGCGACCGTCGATCCCGTCGTGTGGGAAGGGGAGAGCGTCGAGGATGACCGGCTGCGGCTCATCTTTACCTGCTGCCATCCGGCCCTGTCGGCGGACGCCCAGGTCGCGCTCACGTTGCGCGAGGTCTGCGGCCTCACGACCGAGGAGATCGCCCGTGCGTTCCTCACGCCCCCGCCCACGCTGGCGCAGCGCATCGTGCGCGCCAAGGCGAAGATCCGCGACGCGCGCATCCCGTACGAGGTGCCCTCCCAGGCCGAGCTGCCGGACCGGCTGGACAGCGTCCTGCGGGTCCTCTACCTCGTCTTCAACGAAGGCTACTCGGCGTCCTCGGGCGCGTCGCTGATCCGGCACGACCTGGCGGACGAGGCGGTCCGTCTCGGGCGGCTCCTGCTCGAGCTGCTGCCGGAATCCGAGGTGCGGGGACTGCTGGCCCTGATGCTGCTCCACGAATCGCGCCGGGCGGCGCGCACCTCTCCGACGGGAGATCTGGTCCTGCTGGAGGACCAGGACCGCTCGCTCTGGAACCGCGAGCAGATCGCGGAAGGGACGGGCCTGGTGCGGCAGGTCCTGGCGTCGGGACCGTTCGGCTTCTATACGCTTCAAGCCGCGATCGCGGCCGTGCACGCCGAGGCGTCCACCGCCGCCGCCACGGACTGGAACCAGATCGTCGGCCTGTACGACTTGCTGGCGCGGGCGGATCCGTCCCCCGTGGTCGAATTGAACCGCGCCGTGGCGGTGGCGATGCGCGACGGTCCCCTGGCGGGCCTGGCTCTCGTCGACGCCATCCTGGAGCGGGGCGATCTGGCCGACTACCACCTGGCGCACGCGGCGCGGGCGGACCTGTGCCGGCGGTTGGGAAGGACGGCGGAAGCCCGAGCCGCCTACGAACGCGCCCTCAGCCTCACGCGTCAGGAGCCGGAGCGGCGGTTCCTCGAGCGACGGCTGGCCGAGCTGCCGGACTGATCCTCACCCCCGTTCCCTCTTCGGCCTTATCAAGTCTTCGGCAGGCCCGATGTCGATTTCGCGGACCCTCGTTCGACTACGGAGTAGAGCCGGGAAAGTCCCCGGCTCCGAACCGAAGAAAGGAGGCCCACAATGCAAGTCCAGCCCTACCTGTTTTTCGAAGGCCGCTGCGAGGAGGCGATCGAGTTTTACCGCAGCGCGCTCGGCGCCGAGGTGACGATGCTCATGCGCCACAAGGACAGCCCTGAGCCCCCCGACCCGGCGATGTGCCCGCCCGGTAACGAGGACAAGGTGCTGCACGCGAGCTTCCGCATCGGAGAGACGGAGGTGATGGCGTCCGACGGTCTGAGCTCGGGGCGGCCGACCTTCCAGGGCATTTCGCTGTCCCTCTCGGCGCCGGACGATGCCGCGGCCGACCGGCTGTTCGCTGCGCTGGCGGACGGCGGGCAGGTGCAGATGCCGCTGGCCAAGACATTCTTCTCCTCGCGCTTCGGCATGGTCGCGGACCGTTTCGGCGTATCCTGGATGGTCGTCGTAGCGCCTGAGGGCCAAGCTTCACAATAGGAGACCGCCATGAAGTACCTGTGCCTTGTCTATAGTGAGGAAGAGAAGCTGGACGCCGTTTCCGACAGCGAGTGCATGGCGTTCGGCGACGAGCTCCGGCAGGGCGGCCATCGTTTGGCCGCCGAAGCCCTCCAGCCCGTCCAGACCGCCACCACGGTGCGTGTCCGCAACGGCAGGCTGTCGCTCACCGACGGCCCTTTCGCCGAGACCAAGGAGCAACTGGCGGGGTTCTATCTGATCGAGGCCAGGGATTTGAACGAGGCGATCCAACTGGCCGCGAAGATCCCGCCTGCGCGCGTCGGCAGCATCGAGGTACGGCCGGTCCGGGAGCTCAAGGCGGAGTAGCCGTACCGCGATCGAAAGGAGATCTCAGCATGGCCGAGAGCGACATTGCGCAGCCGTCCAGGGCGGGTCCCGAACACAAGCGCCTGGAAGCGTTCGTGGGTACATGGCATACGGAAGGAGAGATCAGGGCGAGCTCCTCTGGCCCAGCCGCCAGGGTCCATGCGACGGATGTCTACGAGTGGCTGCCAGGCGGGTTTTTCCTGATTCACAGGTGGGATGCTCACATGCCCGACGGCGATACGCAGGGCATTGAGATCATCGGCTATGATGGAGCAAGCAGCACCTATCCCATGCATTCCTTCGACAGCCAGGGCAACGCCGGAGTCATGCAGGCGAGCGTCGAAGGAGATACATGGAGATTCACGGGAGAAGCCCTGCGCTTCACGGGCGGGTTTCATGACGAGGGCAATACCTTTGCAGGTGTCTGGGAGCAACGCTCGGGCGACGGCCCGGATTGGCTGCCCTGGATGGATATCAAATTGACGAAGGTCCCATGAACATCGAACAGAACAAGGCCATGGCGGTCGAGTTTTTCTCCCGGCTCAGCGCCAACGACATTGCGGGAGCCCTCGAAACTATGTCCAACGATGCGCCGTGGTGACCGAGAGCCAGGCCGCCCGAAGGGAGCTCCGCAAAGACGAGATCGCGGGCCAACTCCGCGCACTCGGGGTCAAGAAGAGTGGGGTCCTGCTCGTACACACGTCCTTCCGAGCCGTACGGCCGGTCGAGGGAGGACCGCTCGGCCTGATCGAAGCGCTCCGTGCCACCCTCGGTCCCGATGGCACTCTGGTCATGCCCTCGTGGACGGGAGACGACGACGAACCGTTCGATCCGGCGACCACACCTGCGTCGCCGGATCTTGGCGTCGTGCCAGACACCTTCTGGCGGCTGCCCGGGGTCGTGCGAAGCAATCACCCATTTGCTTTTGCGGCGGCCGGCCCGCAGGCGGCGCGGATCACCTCGGGTCCACTTCCTGTTCCGCCCCACAGCCCTGAAAGTCCTGCCAGCCGTGTGCACGAGTTGGACGGGCAAGTGCTCCTCCTCGGGGTCGGTCACGACGCCGACACCACGCTCCACCTGGCGGAGCTTCTCGCGGGCGTTCCGTATCGCGTGCCGAAGCACTGCACCATCCTCCAGGATGGGCTCCCGGTTCGGATCGACTATGGAGAGAACGATCATTGCTGCGCGCGCTTCGCCCTCGCAGACGAGTGGCTGCGGGAACGGGGCCTCCAGTCCGAAGGACCCCTAGGACACGCTCACGCACGGCTCGCCCGCGCGCGGGACATCGTCGGAGTCGCGCTCGAACACCTGGCCGACAATCCACTCCTGTTCCTCCATCCTCCGAGTGCAGGCTGTGCCGAGTGCGACGAGGCGCGAAGAAGCACAGCGGGTTGATATCCGGGCGAGAGGAATGCTTACTGACTGGCAGCGATGGTTTCCGGACTGCGAGCCGGTCGCGCACCACCTGCGGGTTGCGTTCCCGGACCGCTGGACGCGGTTCCACAGCTTGCCTGGCTCGAAGCGGTATCCGGAGGACGAGGCAGAGTACGCAACCGTCTTGGAGCGGTTCAACCGTATCCTCGGAGAACTGGCCCGGCCGGGACAGGGAGTTATCCTTCTATCCACCAGTTATTCCGAATCGCCGGAGCCGGTCGACCTGCAGCCCGAGTTGCAGGCGCTCGACCCGGGAGCCGTTCTCTGGCGGACCGTCGCTATGCACGATGTGGAAGACGACTTCGCAGCCCCGTTCTACTGGCACGTGTTCGCCAGCGGGCGAGAATGGCGGCCGGGGGTGTTCGACCCGCTTGTCCGGCTGGTTGCCGACGACGTGGTCGCAAACGTCATGATCGTGAGCCCGGACTGCCGCTGGCTGCTGCATCCGTACGACGGGGGAATGGACGTGATCGCCGAATCGCCAGAGGCGCGCGATCGCCTCAAGGCCAGCTATTCGGAGTGGTTATCGGCTCGGCCGGATGGGTTGTAGCCCCCTTGAGACGGGGGCCGGAGCCCCCGTCTCAAGTTGGCAGGATCAGAACGTGATCTTCGCGGCGAGCTGCACGATGCGGTTGTCGGCCGCTCCGATGTCGTCGCCGAAGTTGGTCAGCGGGATGAGCACGTTGGCGCGCGTGTCATAGTTGTAGAAGACGTTGCGCTGCAGGATGATGTTGTCCCGGTCGAAGAGGTTGAACGCCTCGGCGATCAGGTCCAGGCTGGTGTCTCCGAACAGCGCGATCCGCTTGGTCAGGCGCACGTCGACGTTGTAGATGTCGGGCAGGCGCTCGGAGTTGCGGCTGCCGGGCACGATGTCGTTGCGCGTGTTGCCGTCGCGGTTGAGGTCGTTGGTGACCGTCCGCGAGTAGGGCTGCCCGGTCTGCCAGAAGGCGATCCAGCTCAGCGACCAGCCGTCGAGCAGCGCCTGCCGCCAGCCTCCCTCGCTCCCCCGGAGTGAGAAGTCCCACAGGCCGCTCGCCACCAGCCGGTGCTTCTGGTCGTTGGCGCCCGGCGCGCGGTCGTCCTCGAAATCGAAGGGGTTGGAGGGGAACTTGGCGTCGTCGCTGCCGTTGGGCACCACCGCGGTGGCGTCCGGCGTCGTGTCCTCGACCTTGCCCAGGGTGTAGGCCAGGTTGTAGAGCAGGCGTCCGCCGAAGCGCTTGCGCAGCTCCAGGGTCAGGCCGTTGTACTCCGACTCGGCCGTGCTCTCGAACTGGATGATGCGGTCGAAACGGGTGAACGGCCGCGCGGTAGGGAACTGGTCGACGGTCACGGCGCCGCCTCCCTGGACCGGGATCGCGGTGGGCACCGGCGCGAACAGGTTGATGTCCGTGGAGCGCTGGAGCTTGCGGCCGCGGACGTAGAGATAGCTGGCGCCGACCGCGATGTCGTCGGTGAGCGCGTGCTCGGCGCCGAGGCTCGCCTGGTGCACCTCGGGGTTCTCATAGTCGCGGTCGAAGACGAAGATCGTCGGCGGCGGCAGCGTCGCGCCCGTGGGTAGGGAGGGGAAGATGAACGGGTACTGCGGCGCCTGGCTGCCGGTGAACGTGACGGTCTGCACGTTGATGCCGTTGTTCGAGTGCGCCGTGCCGACCATGATCGCCGGGGTGCGGCCGTAGAACAGACCGTAGCCGGCGCGGACGACCGTCTTCGGCGTCGGGCTCCAGGCGAGGCCCACGCGGGGGGCGATATTGTCGTCGTCGATGTTCAGGAAGCTGGTGTCGATCCCCGCCGCGGCGAGCTGCGGGTCGGGGTTGCGCACCTCGGGCTGCTCGAACTCCTGGCGGTCGTAGCGCAGGCCCATGGTGAGCGTGATGTTGTCGCGCAGGTCCCACTCATCCTCCAGGAAGGCCGAGACCTCGAAGATGTCCGGATTGGTGCTCGCGCCGCTGGTGCCGGGGCCGGGGAAGGCTTGCACGTAGCGCTCGCCCGCGCCGTCCGGGATGCCGCGGTTGAAGCTGGCGATCGAGTTGAAGGTGTAGGCGCCGGAGAAGTTGCCCGGGAAGAAGTTGACGATCTCGTCCTGGTTGAGGTCGAAGCCGGTCTTGAAGGTGTGGGAGCCGCGCACCCAGCTCAGAGTGTCGGCCACCTGCTGGCGCTCGATCGTGGTCTCGCGCGGGCTGAAGAAATTGCGTCCGATCGTCAGGATCGTCCGGCCGCCCTGGCGGATCGTGGCCTCGGGCAGCGAGCTGTTGGCCTCGCCCGGCTCCTGGTCCTTGGCGTACTGGCCGCGCACCTCGTTGAACAGGGACGAGCCGAAGACCGACGACAGCGAGGCGTTCAGCGTGCGCGTCTCGACGATGCTGTTGCCTGTGTGCTCCTCGGCGTTGGTGGCGCCGCCGTTCTCGAAGTTCTTGCCCGTGAAATCCTGGTGGTTGTAGCGCACGGTCAGGCGCTGGGCCTGGCTCAGGCTCCAGTCCACCTTGGCGAGGTAGACGTCCTGGTCCTGGCCGCGCTCCCAGCTCACCGCCTTCTCGCGCAGCCGGGCGAGGCCGGCCAGCGTGTCCGGATCGTTCGGCAGGGTGAGCCCGGCGAGGTTCTGGTCCAGGTTGATGTCGTTCGGCACCTCGTTGCGCTGGGCGTCGTAGGAGAGGAAGTAGAAGATCCGGTCGCGCTGGATCGGGCCGCCGACCGAGCCGCCGAACTGGTCGAAGTGGTAGGGGGACTTGGGGCGCGGCGGATTGGCGGTCTTGTTGACGAAGCTGTTCTCGTTGAGGCTCTTGTCGCGGTAGAACTCGAACAGCGAGCCGTGGACCTCGTTGGTGCCCGACTTGGTCACCACGTTGATCACGGCGCCGCCGGCGCGGCCGTACTCGGCGGAGTAGGCGTTGCGGTTGACCTGGAACTCCTGCACCGCGTCCTGGCTGAACTGGTAGGGAGCGCGGCCGGAGCCGGTGCGCCCCAGCGCCTGCCCGAAGAAGGTGTTGTTGTTGTCCGCGCCGTCGACCACCAGGCTGTTGAGCGTGCCACGCTGGCCCGCGAAGCTGATGTCCCCCTGGCGCACGTCGCGGGTGACGCCCGGCGTGGTGAGCACGAAGTCGATGAAGTTCCGGCCGTTGACCGGCAGGGTGGCGACCGCCTGCGGGCCGACGGTCGAGGCCTGGTGCGAGCGCTGGGTCTCGATGACCGGCGCCTGGGCGGTGACCAGGATCTCCTCGGCCGTGGTCGCCGCGAAGGCGATGTCCACGGTCAGGGTGCTGCCGATCGCCAGGGTCAGGTTGGTGCGCCGGATGGTGGGGAAGCCCTCGAGGTCGGCTGTCACCTCGTAGGTCCCCACGGGCAGCAGCGGCGCGCGGTAGCGGCCGTACTCGTCGGTCGAGGTCTCGCGGACCACTCCGGTCTCCTGGTTGCGGATGGTGACCAGGACGCCCGGCAGGCCCGCGCCGTCCGGAGCGGTGACCGTCCCTTCGATCTCGCCGCCCGCTGCCCGGGACTGGGCGAACATGGGCGTCAGCGGCAGCAGGGCGAGGAGCAGGAACAGCATCCCGGCCGCCTGCGCGCGAGCGCTTCTCAGCATATTCTTCTCCTTTCGCTTGGGAGCCTTCTGGATAGAGCTGGAGGGATGATATACCGGAAAGCTGCGTCAGGAGACGTGAGCTTCCTGCAAGCTGCTGGTGGAGTCTCGGATAGGCATTAGCGGCCGAGCCGGGCGACTGGCCCCGTCTCTGAACGAGGGCGGTGCGGCCCGAGCCTCGGTTGTCCGGGAACCTGCTCGCGGGGCTTAGCAGTAGCTGTCTTGGACCTTTTTGTATATGGTGATCGTCCCCCAACTGTACGACTGGCAGGCGCAACTGTAGGGCAGCCAGCCGCGGATGCCGACCACCTCCTGGTAGGTGTCGTCGCTGAAGTAGAGGAACTCCGTACCGCAGCGGTCGGCGTACGCCGGGGTGGCGAGCGAGATGACGACGGCTGTCGCCAGGACGAAGACCACCAGAACGGCTTTCACGACTCTCGGGTTTGATCTCCTCAATCTGGACATGGCAATGTCCTCCATTGGGCTGGGAGTCTCGGATCGCTGTCCGCCCCTCGTTCAGTGCCCGGAGTCTGACATCCCTGGAGGGGAGCCGCAACGGTCTTCCTCCCCTTCCGGGTAGACGCTCCGGGTTTCTCTTGCGGATACAGAGGCATGAGGCCGGTCGTCCGCATCCTTTCCGCGACCGCCGCGAGCCTGGCAGTACTCTTCGGTGCCGCGGCCGTCCTGATCACCCAGCCGACATTCGGCGATCTACCGCCGCTCGCCGACACCCGCGCCGATCCTCGAAGGCTCCGTCAGGACGTCGAGGTCCTGACGAGCACCTCGCCGCGCGACAGCGACCATCCGCAGAACCTCGACCGCGCCGCGGCCTACATCCGGGAGCAGCTCTCGAAGACCGGAGGCCGCGTCGGGGAGCAGGCTTTCGAGGTGAGAGGCCACGTCTACCGGAACGTCCTTGCATCCTTCGGCCCCGAGGACGGACCGGTCGTGGTGGTGGGCGCGCACTACGATTCCTTCGGCGATTTCGGGGAGAACCCTGGGGCCGACGACAACGCGAGCGGCACCGCGGGCCTCCTGGAGCTCGCCCGGCTCCTCGGCGGCCACCGTCTCGGCCGCAAGGTCGAGCTCGTCGCCTTTTCCACGGAAGAGCCTCCCTTCTTCGCCTCGCCGTGGATGGGCAGCGCGGTCCACGCCAGGTCCCTGGCCGGCCAGCGGGTGAGGGCGATGATCTGTCTGGAGATGATCGGCTACTTCACCGAGGAGCAGCCCTGGCCTCACTGGTCCCTGCGGGCGCTCTATCCGGACCGCGGCGACTTCATCGCCGTCGTGGGACGGTGGAGCGACCGCGGCCTCGCCCGGCAGGTCAAACGGGCGATGCGCGGCGCGGGCGGCGTCCCCGTCCACAGCTTCACCGTCCCGCGCTCCGCCGACATCGACGCTTCCGACCAGCGCAACTACTGGGACGCGGGCTTCCCCGCGGTCATGGTCACGGACACCGCCTTCCTGCGGAACCCGCACTACCATTCGCCGGGAGATACGGCGGACACGCTGGATTACCCGCGGATGGCCGGCGTCGTGGACGGCGTGCTCAATGCCGTGCTGCACGCGGCGGAACTCCCCGCGGGCTCGAGCGTTTCAAGGAGGTGAAACGAGAACGGAGGAAACCGCCCATGAAAGTCCTGCGCCTCGCCGTCGCCGCCTGCTTGACCCTTTCTGTCGCCGCCTCCGCCCAGGAGCCCCAACCGATCCGCCGCCGTGAAGCCCCTCGCGCTTACGCCGCCGTCGAGGTGCCCGCGGCGGCCGTGGAGGTCCCGATGCTCGACGGTCCGCTGGCCGTGGTCGAGGTGCGGATCGACGGTCAAGGCCCCTTCCGCTTCGGCATCGACACCGGAGCCGCTGGCGGCGGGCGCATCGATCAGAAGGTGGTGGAGAAGCTGAAGCTTCCGGTGGCGGGGCAGGCCATGGCCGGCGATCCGAGCGGGAAGAACCGGCGCTCCGTCGACATCATCCGCATCGGCAAGCTGTCGGTCGGGGAGGCCGTGTTCCGCGACGTCAACGCCACAGCCGGCGACTACAGCGATCTGGGGATCGACGGCATCCTCGGCGTAGGGCTCTTCTCAGAGCACCTGCTGACCCTCGACTACCCGCGCCGGAAGGTGCGGATCGAGCGCGGCGAGCTGCCGCCCGCCGACGGCCGGCGAATCCTGGGTTTCGAGGCGCAGCGCGGCGTCCCCACCATCCGGCTCCGCGTGGGAGAGGTCGAGGTGGACGCTCACATCGACTCCGGCAACACGCGGAGCGAGATCGTGGTGCCGGCCTCCCTGGCGGGCCAGCTCAAGCTCGCGGCGGAGCCGGTGTCGATCGGCACGGCGAGGACCGGCTTCAATCAGTTCGAGGTCCGGCAGGCGCCGCTCGCGGGCACGCTCGTCCTCGGCTCCTACGAGCTGCCCAATCCCAAGATCGACATCGTCGATCTCTTTCCGCACGCCAACCTCGGCCACAAGTTCCTGCAGCGCTTCGCGGTCACCCTCGACGGGAAAGGCCGGCGCATCCGCTTCGAGCCGGCTTCCTAGAGCGCCACGCTTCCGGCGAGGAGAGTGAAGAGGGCCAGTGGAGCATGGGAGTGAGCAGCCTCGTAGTATCATAGGACAATACACGCAGTGCTGCGGAACGGAGCTCCGCAAGAGCTCGAGGGGGTTGGGATGCCGGGGGACCAGGAGATCACTCCGATCGTGGTCTATCTTCGCGTCCAGAGATTGCTGGGCCGGCTCAGGAACATCGGTCCGGATACGATTCAGGCCCGGAATTCTCTGACCGATGACATCGGCTTCACCTCGGCGGGCCTGCGCGCGCTGGCCGTCAAGGTCAACGAGGAGCTCGTGGATCTGAATGTCTGTGTGACACCCTCCGAGACGGGCGGCTGCGAAACCGTTCGCGACTTGGCCCGTCTGATCTTTGAAAAGGTACCGCCTCATCTCAGGGCAACATGAAGCTGCGGGCCCTGGGTGTCGCGTTGCTGGGCCTCTGGGCGGCGGTTCCGGCTGCCGCCCAGGATCCGGCGGAGTTTGACCTCGACGGCGACGGTCGGCTCGACGAGGCCGAGCTCTCGGCGTTCGTCCTGCACCTCGCCGATCCCGCCTTCTCGGACATCGACCAGGACAGGGATGGAAAGATCAGCGATGACGAACGGAGCTTCTTCGAGCTCGAGCTGATGGATGCGAGGAAGAAGTGCGGAGACCCGCCCTATGCGCTGGAGGAAGTCGAAGGGTGCTTCTCACTGGCGCCTGAAGAGGCCTCGCTGGGCGGTCTCCTGATACGGCGCTCGCATGAGATTGTGAATCTTTCCGAGCCCGAAGAATCCTTCGACATCGCGGAGCCGGCGCTGCTTGCCTACGCCCGCGACCGCAAGGAGGATTCCTCGCAATGGCAGGTGCAAGGAGCCTTGCTGCGCCCCTTCTTTCTCCATGAAGCGGCGGCGGGCTCCAGCTCGCGTCTTTCCGCGGTCCTGCTGGTCCCCAGCGTATCGTTCGACCGTCTCGGGACCACGGAGGAGGATGAGGAGGGTGGCGAGATCGATTCTCTCGTCTTCCGTCTCGGCGTGGATTTCGAAACCATTCCAAAGAAAGCTTCGCCCTTCTTCGATCTCCAGAATTACCGGTTCTATCTGTCCTATGCCACCGATTTCTCCTGGGACAGCGATGTGCGGGCACTGGAGATCGAGTGGGAGCCACAGATGTTGTCGGCGGGGATCGGCATGTACCGATCGTTGGGAAAATCCTTTCCATTGTCTTGCCGCGGCCGGATCATCCTGCATGTGGAAGGAGGAGAGGTCCACGACGGCGGCGACAACCCGGACCTCGTCGAGGACGAGAGCTTCTTGCGGATTGGACCGAAGGCGCAGTTGGATCTCCAGCCGGATTTCTACAAGCGCCTGACGCTGAGCCTCGGCTGGGACCACCACTATGGAATCTCGGGAGAGCCCGGGCGGACCGAGCTCGCGACGATAGGCTTGAGCTGGGCCCTGGACACGTCCGAGCACGTCAGCCTGGAAGCGGTCTTCCAGAACGGCCAGCTTCCCCTCACGCTGGAAGAGACCGAGACGATCGAGGTCGGGATCGGGCTAAAATTCTGAAGCACCCAATTCGAGCGGGCGGTCACGCCGGCACCGTGGTCAGAGCGCGATACATCTCGCGGTAGCGGGCGATCATGGCGCGCCGGCCGTAGCATCCGAGCACGTGCTGCCGTCTCAGGGGGACGGCGGTGCTCCGATCCGGCAGGTCGCGGAGGGCCTGGACGAGGCCGGCGAGGTCTCCCGGGGTGGCGAGCACCCCGAGCTCCGGCCGGTCCAGGACATCTTCCAGACCCGCTCCGCGCCAGCCGGCCACGGGCGTGCCGCAGGCGAGGGCGCGCAGAGGCCAGAGGAGGCCGGTGGGCGAGGGATTCCGTTCCAGATGGAGCAGGGCGCGCGCGTCCTGGAGTGGCGAGACCGGATCGCCGCGCCTCCAGGTGCGCAGTGGGAGGCCCAGGGAAGCGGCGATGGCTTCCGCCTCGCGCCTGCGGCCGGAGCCCAGCCAGAGGAGGTAGCCTTCCGACGGATCGGAGAGCGGACGGAATCGCGTCGTATCCACCCCCGGAGGGATCTGCCGCGCACCGTCGAGCGGCAGGACCGAGGCCCGTCGCAGGAGCTTCGGCGCGACGAGGCTCGGCGGCAGCTTCGCGGCGGGGTGTGAGGCGGGGACGAGGACCGTCTGCACGACCGGGACGCCCAGGGCGGCCAGCATCTGGAGCGGCGCGAGGACCGGCGCGAGGCAGTGGACCAGGTCGTAGCCGCGCAGCATCCCCTCGATGACGAGTTGGGCATAGAGGGCTTCGGCCTCCGCGAAGCGGTCGAGAGGGTGCGCGGGCCGGCGGGCGATCTCCCCGGGGTCCAGCGAGACCAGCGGCAGCCCCCGCCAGGAGCCGCGGCGGGCGAAGAGGTCCGCCGAAATCTCTCCCGTGTCGCGGGACGCTTCCAGCAGGCCGTCCGCGAGCTCGAACGCCAGGGCGGCCTCGCCCGACCGGGCGTCGGGCCCGACAGGCTCCGCGAGATCGGCGAGGAGGGCGAGTCGCAGCTTCATGGTTCTCCTTGACCCTGCTCGGAGCGAAGGCTAAGATCTTATCTCTACCCCGAGGAGCCCGCGTGCTTCTCGACCGCAGAGGCCAGAAGCAGATTGGAGGTCCCCCAATGGCAAATACTTCCGACAAACCCTCCCCGAACCGCGCCGCCGCCGAAAAGTGTGACTGGGTCGTCCGGGACGGGGGCCTCAGCGCCGCCGCTCGGCCGATCGGCGCTGACAAGTGCGACTGGGTGGTCAACGCCCAGGGAGCCGAAGGGGCTCGTGCAGCCGCCGAGAAGTGCGACTGGGTCGTGCTGAGCAAGGGCGCCGCCGGCGCGACACGGCCGATCGACCAGCCGGGCACGGACAAGTGCGACTGGGTGACCATGGGCGCCACGGGCTCGCGGTCCCGCGCCGCGGCCGACAAGTGCGATTGGGTCATCAATCCGTCGCTGTCCAGGCCCCATGCTCCCGAGAGGAGCCGGTGACGAGCCCTCACCCCCTGGCCCCCTCTCCCGTCACCGGGAGAGGGGGAAAACCCAGATGAGAGAGGGCGCCGCCGTACTCTGAAGTGGAAACCGGCTTTCCCTCCTGCTGTCCGACCCCGCGGAGAGTCCCGGCTCCCGTGGACCGCCTCCTCCCCGAGGCGGGGCTGCGGTTGCGCCATCTTCCTGGCGAAGTCTGCCTGAGCTGCCGCGGCGCCTGGGCTCCAGAAGCCTGGCCGTCGCCCTCCCTGGCCGCAGCCCTCTCCCGCTGCCTGCAAGGCGATCCCTCCGTCCTGACCATCGTAAAGGCGCGGTCCGCCGCCCCTCGGGCGGATCTGTCCGGAGGTCCCTGTCCGGCCTGCGGACAGCCGCTGGAAGAGGCGCTCCTGGACGTCGGGCTGGGAGAGAGCGCGGGGCTGGTGGCCGAGGCGCTGTCCGGCCAGTGGTGCTGGGCCTGCCAGACCGGAGTCCTCGACCGGTGCGCTCCCGAGCTGCTCGGCCGGCTGGAACGCTTCGATCCCTCTGAGGTGGGGCCGGCCGCGCCCAGCCTCCTCTACGACACCCCCGAGCACCCGCGCTCCGTGCAGATGGAGATCACCACCCGCTGCAACCTGACCTGCGCCTACTGCAGTCACCGCGAGCTGGAAGACAAGCGCGACCTGCCGCTCGACCGCTTCCTGGAGCTGTTGAACCGCGTCGACCTGACCCGGGTGGACAACGTCGACTTCACCGGCCTTGGCGAGCCCGTCATGCACCGCGACCTGCCCGCGATGGTCCGCGAGGTGCTGCGGCGGGGGAGCCCGACTCACGTCCGGGTCGTCACCAACGGCACGGTGATGATCCCCAAGCGCTACGAGCCGCTCTGCGAGGCCGGGATCACCTCGATCGCCTTCTCGATCGACTCGCTGGACCCGGAGAAGTTCGCCCGCTCGCGAGGCGGCGCCCGCCTCGACCAGGTGCTGGAGAACCTCGAATCCCTGGTGGCCTACCGCGACCGCCACGGCCTGACCGGGCTGCGCATCAAGATCAAGGCCGTGCTGATCGACGACGCCTGGGAGGAGGCGGAGCGGCTGCTCGCGTACTCGGCCCGGCTGGGAATCGAAATGCCTCACTTCTCCTGCCTCGACGCCCGGCAGAACGCCGAGACGCTCTACGAGCAGTCCTGGCTGGAGAGCGATTGGGCGAGGGAGGGCGGGTCTGACCTGATGCGCTGGGCCGCGGAGCGCTGGCGCGAGCTGGGCGGAGCGCCGGTCGAGTCGCGGCCGGACGCCCCCACTCTGGCAGACCGAGAAGCCGGCTTCGTGCATCCCGTCCTGGAGCCCTCCGCGGACCTCTGCCGCTGGGCCGT
>DASVEF010000085.1:0-6199 GCA_036380715.1 Thermoanaerobaculia bacterium
CCTGGAACACGCCGGAACCGTGCGCATCGCTGCCTCGGACCTCCACTGGTTCGACTGCCAGCGCTACAGCAACCGGCAGGGGAGGAAGATCGACATCGGAGGCCTCCTGGGCAGCCTGGAGCTGGAAGGTGACCTGGCCCCCCTGGCCCCCCTCCTGCGCACCGCCGAGCTCGTCCACGTTGGCAAGGGAGCCACCTTCGGCCTGGGGAAGCTGGAAGTTGTCCCGACGTCCGGAGAGCCGGGGGAGGGTGGGCCTCCCCCTCTCCCGGTCGGTGGGGGGGCGATGGGAGAGGGGGACTGAGGGGGTGAGGTTATGGACTACCAGGACTTCACCCTCGAAATCCGCCCCGCCGGCGAGAACCGCCTCGAAGCCGCGGTGATCGACGCATCCGGGCCAGTCACGGAGTGGTCCCCCTTCCCCAATCCCCTCTCGCAGGAAGAGCTAGACCACCTGACCACACCGCCCAAAGAATCCCCCCCGCCCCCTGCCTCACAGCCCCGGGAGATCGGCACGCGGCTGTACACCGCCCTTTTCCAGAACCAAATCGGCCGCCTCTTCCAGAGCCGCCGGGACATTCTCCGCCGAGGTAACGAGGGGCTTCGCCTCCGCCTGCGCCTCAGCCCCGAGGGCCCAGAGGCGGCCTATCTGACCGGCCTGCCCTGGGAATGGCTCTGGGATCCCGGTCAGGAAACGTTTCTGGCCATCGATCTGAGCACTCCCGTGATCCGCGACTTCGCGGTGAATTCGTTGGAGCGGGAGAGGACTCTCGCCGGAGACAACCCGCTCCTGGTCGATCCTCCGCTGCGCATTCTGGTCGTGGACTCCTCCCCCGTCACCGAATCCTTCCTGAACCTGCGCAAAGAGATGGACCGCATGGCGGAGACGTTCCGTCCCCTCATCGAAAGCGGCCAGGTCGAGCTTCTCGGTCTCGAAGAAAAGACCCGGGGAGCCCTCCGCGACGCCCTGCGCGATGAAGGCATCCACGTCCTCCACTTCATGGGCCATGGGCTCTACAACCCCGAGGCGGGTGGCGGATGGGTGATCTTGGAAAAGCCCGGCGGGCAGGGTGACCGGGTGAGCGGTGTGACCCTCGCCAACCTGCTCAAAAGCATCCCGGAGCTCCGCCTTGTCGTACTCAACGCCTGCAAGACCGCGCAGCTCAGCGGCTGTCCGGTCTCGCCCGTCAATGCCGGTGTCGCCAAGGCCCTCCTGGAGCAGGCCAGGATTCCCGCCGTGGTGGCTCATCAGGTGAACGTCTCGGACGCGGCAGCGATCTCCTTCAGCAACGTCTTCTACAACCGCCTGGCCTCGGGAGACAGTGTCGAAGAGGCCCTCACCGAGACACGGCTGCAAATGCAGGGACGCAATCGGGAATGGGCCACTCCGGTCCTTTTCCTGGCGGGCCAGAGCGGCAAGCTCTTCTCCTTGAAAAAGGCCCGCGGCCGGTCGGTCTATCGACTCCTGGATCGCCTCTCCCGCCCCATCCGGCTGGGCATCCGGAGCTTCGACGGCTGGGGTAAAGATATGGAGGATCGCAACGATACAGTCCTCGATCTCGTGAAGCTCTTCGACGGCCGGAAGATCCGTCAGCCGGAAGACTGGCAGCAAGAAGTCCTCCGCCGGGTGCGGGAGTTTCTGGACCGATACGTCGACGAGCGCCGGCCTCTGGTGCTCGATTTCGCCGCGCACTCCTCGATCGCGTTCGCCGCCGGCTGGCTGCTGGAGGCCAAGAGCGGCCTCGATGTGCGGGTGCGCCAGCGCACGCAGACGCAAGGGGAGCGCGAGTGGCACCCCAACGAGGGAGAGGTTCCGGAGGGGCCGATGTGGCTCGACCTGCCGGACCTGGTCGGGGCGCCCGAGGCCCCCAATCTGGCGGCAGCCCTGTCAGTGACCCACAAACATGTGGCGCAGGAGGTCCAAAAACTCGTGGAGCGCGAGGGCCTCCCGATCCGGCGGATCATCGACGCCTCGGTTCCCGAGCCGGGGCAGCGGTCGGTCCGGAGCGGCGCCCACATGCTGCACTTGGCCGAAGCGCTCCTGCCCCGCCTCCGCCAGCGTGCTCCGGAAGAGCGGGACAGCCGTCTCCACCTCTTCTACGCCGGTCCCAACGCCCTCCAGCTCTACCTCGGCCAGCTCGCCCGCTCCCTCGGCCGCATCGTCCTCTACGAGTACGACTTCGACCAGCCGGGAGCCCAGGGCCAATACACCCGCTCCATCGAGCTGCCACCCCCCGCCGAGGCCGCACCAGGGAACCTCTGATGGCTCGGAACGTTCTTGCCGTTCACCCCTCTCCCGCTCGCGGGAGAGGGGCCGGGGGTGAAGGCCCCATTGGCGCAACCTCGCCATTTGTGGAAAGCTACCGAGGTGAACCCTCCGCGCCCCGAGGACGAGGAGATTCTGGCCGCCGTTCGAGCCCTTCAGGAGGGAGCCGATCCCGATGCATTCTTCGAGATCATCTTCGCGCGCTTCTATCGCCCCCTGTACCTCTTCTTTGCCAACCGTCCCGCCCTGCGCGAAGAGGCGAACGATCTCGCCCAGACCACACTCATCCGCGTCTATCAGAACATCCACCGGTACCGCTTCCAGGCAAGCTTCGAGGCGTTCCAGGCCTGGCTGTGGCAGATTGGCGAGAACATCTGGAAGAACGCCGTCCGCGACCGGCAGGCGGTGAAGCGCGGCCCATCCACCGAGACGCTGAACGGCGGAGAGGACGAAAAGCCCATCCCCTCACCCCTGGTCGCCGCCTTTGCCGAAGCGCCCGCGACGCCCGAGGAGATGGTTCTCAGCGCGGAACGTGTCAAGATCCTCCGCGAGGCCATCGAGGAGCTGCCTCCGGGGATGCGCCGGTGCACGGAGCTGCGGCTCTTCTCCGACCTCGACTACCGGGAGATCTCGGATGTGATGGGCATCGGGCTCAGCAGTGTGAAATCGCAGCTCTTCGAGGCGCGCAAACGCCTCAAACCCGTCCTGGCCGAGCACTTCCAGACCGTGGACTTCTGAGGGATCAGCGTGGGAGGACAGGACGATTTCGCCGATGCGCTCAAGGCCATCATGGCCGCGAAGCGTAGAGAGCTGGGCGGGCCGCCCATGCCGGAGGAGCTGCTGGCCTATCGGGACGGTAGCTTGGACCCCGCCGAGCGGGAACGCCTGGAGGCCCGGATCGCCGTCTACCCGGACGCGGCCCGGAGCCTGGCCGACCTCGCCGCCTTCCCCAACATCGAGCCGGCTCCCGGAGTCCCGGACATCTCCGAAGAGGAAGTCGCCGCGCGCTGGCAGACCTTTCGCCAACGCCTCGCCGAGCTCCCCGCACCCCAACCCGCCGCGCCGGAAGAGCCGCGAGAGGTCCCGGTCGTCCCCCTGCGTCCCCATGCCCCCTCGGGCTCAGGAAAAAACCGCACGGTCCACGGGGTTCCGCCGTGGTGGCTCGCCGCCGCCGCGTCGGCCGCCCTGGCCGTCGGCCTGGGCAGCGGGTTCCTGGCCGGCCGCGCCTCGCGCGATCCCGTCCCTGCCTCCGCCATCAACGTCGCCATCGCCGAGTTGAGGCCGATCGAAGAAGGAGGAGCCCGCGCCTCCTCGTCCGCCATAGACCTCAACGAGGAAGCCGAGGACCTGGTGCTCATCCTGGGCCTCGACGACCCGGGCAACTTTGCCAACTACAAGGCGGAGATCGTCGACGCCCAAGGCACCCAGGTCTGGTCCCGTGAAGGTCTGCATCCCACGCCCCTGGGAACCTTCCACCTCTCCTTCCGCCGAAGCGCCCTAGGACCGGGGCAATACCGGATCAACCTCTTCGGATTGGACAAAACGGGCCAGAAAACGAGAATCGCCACCTATGAGCTGCGCCTGCTCTGAGAGCTCTCCATCTACCTCCCTCCTTGTCTTCGGAAGGGCGGCGGCCCCCTTCTCCCGGAGGAAGGGAGGGCAATGGGAGAGGGGGCGGGGGTGAGGTCCTCGGGGCGGTGGCGCCTCTTCTTCGCCCTCCTCGCCCTCGCCTGCCAAAACGCTCCCACCACCGAAACCCTCCCCCTGATCCCCGGCACCCTCCACTCCCGTACCCTCACCCGCGCAGCCCCCCACCGCTTCCGTTTCACCGCCAAAGCCAACCTCTTCCTCCACCTGACCATCAACCAGCGCGGCGTAGACGTCGTCGTCTTCCTGCGCGACCCCACCGGCCGCCTCCTCTTCGAGGTGGACAGCCCGACAGGAAAAACCGGCCCGGAGACCGTGCTCGCCGTCACTCCGGTCGTCGGCGAGTACGAGATGGCCGTCGAGCCCCTGAGCCCTGAGGCAACCGGTGCCTTTACCCTGGAAGTTCGCGAGGTCCGGCCGGCGACCGCGCGAGACCGGAGGCGCGCATCCGCGGCATCCGCCTTCGCGCGCGGCGAGCGGCGCCGCAGGAGCCGCGACTTCGAGGAGGCGGCCGCGGCCTATCGCGCGTCGCTGCCGGGCTTCCAGGCGGAAGGCGCATGGAAGGAGCTCGCCCAGACGGAATCAGGCCTGGGCGAGACTCTCCTCGCAACCGGTGATCTGCACCAGTCCGCCATGCTGCTCGAGCGGTCGGCGGTCCGGTTCCGCAACCTGGGCGACCGCGCCGGCGAGGCGCGGGCTCTCTCCCTCCTCGGAGCCGCATCGAGACGGCTCGGAGAGATCGAGCGCTCATTGTCCGCACACCGGCGCGCACTGCAACTGTACCGGGAGACCGGAAACGAAAAGGGCGAGGCCACGGCCCTCAACGATATCGGCCTGGTCCTCGACATCAAGGGCGATCTCCAGGGAGCCATCGGTCACGCCGAGGCGGCCCTCGTCCTCTGGCGGCGGCTCGGGCCGAAGTCCTCCGAAGCGACCACCCTGCAGAACCTCGGGAGACTCTACGCCCTCATCGGCCACGATGCCGAGGCCCTGGACCTCCTCCAGAAAGCCTTGAAGCTCCTCGGCAGCACGGCCAACGACACTGCCAACGACCGGCAACGCACCTCCGCGCTCATCGACCTCGGATGGGCGCACGCCCTGGCTGGCCGGCCCGAGGTGGCGCTGGATTGCTATCAGGAGGCCCTCTCCCTCGCGCAGCGCTCGGACAATCGCTCCGTTGAGATGGGAGCCTGGGACCGCCGCGGCTCCGCCCTGCGCTCGCTGCGCCGCTTCCGGGAAGCGGGAGAATCCTACGGGCGAGCCCTCGCCATGAGCCGCGCCGCGGGCCGCCGCCTCGACGAGGGGCACACCCTGGCCAACCTCGGCTGGCTCGCCCTCGAAACCGGAGATGCATCGAGCGCCCGGGAGCGCCTGCGGCAAGCTGTCGAGCTCCTCGCAGCAGCGGGTGATCCCAACGGCGAGGTCTACGCAAGGGTCGGCCTCAGCCGCGCCGAGAGAAGTCTGAGCGACTTTGCGGCGGCCCGGATCCATGCCGAGACAGCCATCCGCCTCGTCGAAGAGCTGCGCACCGGGCTGCGCGGTCCGGTCAGCCGCAGCCATTTCCTCGCCACGCGCTACGATGCCTACGAAGAGCTGGTGGCCCTTCTCCTGGAGCTCGACCGCCGCGAGCCCAACGCGGGACACGCCCGCGAAGCCCTGGAGGTCACCGAGCGATCCCGCGCCCGCCGTCTCCTCGACGAGATGACCCTCGCCGAGAGGACCGCGGGCCGAGACGCTCAGACGGCGTCGCAGGAAGCGAACCGGAGGCGATCGCTGGAAGCCGAGATCCGCACCCTGGACGAGCGACGCCAGGCTCTCGTGGCCCAGAATCCACGGGATCCCATCCTCCCGGATCTCGACGCGGACCTGCGGCAGCGCTGGCTGGAGCTGGACCAGCTCGCCGCACCCCCAAGGCCTCAGCCTGGCCTTACACCAGCCACCGCGGCCGACATCCAGACCCTGGCCGACGGGCTCCCTCTCGGCTCCACCCTTTTCATCGTCTACCTCCTGGCCGAGCCGGAGAGCTTCGCCTGGACCGTGGACCGCCAGAGCGTAGTCCTCCATCGCCTCCCTGGCCGGGAGCGGATCGAGAAGCTCACCCGCCGGCTGGTCCTCGCCCTGCCTCGCAGCCACGAGATCGCCGTCCAGGGCACGGCAGACAAAGCCGCACGCGACCTCTCCGACGCAATCCTCGCCCCGCTCGCCAACCGCCTCGCCGGCCGCCACCGTCTGGCCATCCTCGCCGACGCCGCGCTCCACCTCGTCCCCTTCTCAGTCCTCCCGGAGCCC
>DASVEF010000086.1:0-13373 GCA_036380715.1 Thermoanaerobaculia bacterium
CCGAGAGAGCTCCCGATCGCGGATCAGAGAGTAGACGTAGAGAGTCGCGCTGGGTGCGATGGCGATCGGAAAGTCCTGAATGAGGTGCCGGCACGCCTTGCCATTCCGGCGTGCCGGCAACGGCCGGCAGGTCGCGTGATCGTAGAGCGCCGCCAGCGGAAGACCATGGATGGGCCCGTCCGGGATGAAGACGAGTCTCTCGATCGTTCCTCGATCGAGGCGCGACAACGGCGCCGCGACGAGGTCGGGAAACGGCATGGCCAGTTGCTCGTGGAACCCCTCCACGTTGCCCTGCTCACGCTGTTTCTGGAGTGTGCGAGCCCAGTCCGCGAGAGCCTTGCGCCCCACCGGTCGCGTCAGGAACTCGATCCCGTCATGCCGGACGATCCAGATGAGCAGCCGATCGGCGAGCACGCGATATTCGATCAGGACGGTGCGCGGCGGCAGGAGCTCCTGGATCTTCGCAAGCGCCAGCGGATCGCGGTTCCTGGCCAGCCGCCGGAAGGCCTCCGAGGCAAAGGGAAGCCGGAGCACCAGGTCCAACGGCTCGAAGGCGCGGGCCCTTTCCGCGTAATTGAAGGCTTCGACCTTGCGGCCCTGCTCCGCCAACAACTGAATCAGGAGCTGATAAGCCTCCTGGGACCGGGAGAAATAAGCCGTCCAGAGCTCTTCGCCCTGTCCCCGCCTGCGGCCTTGGAGGATCGTCCGTTCCTCGGCTCGCAGCTCCTCGATCCCGGCCCTGAGACGCTCCTCCGCTTCGGCTTCCTGCCGCAGCTCGCGATGAGCGAGAGCCATCTGGAAGTGGAGGGAGGCCCGGAAGGCCCGGTATTCGTCGGCGGGGGAAAAGCGGAGGGCCTCGGTCAGAGACCGGATTGCCCGCCGCGGGTCGGATTTGAGCTCGGTCGTCCCACGGACCTCCAGGATCCGTGCCTGGAGCAAGCGCCGGATGTTCTCGTCGAAAGGCTCCTGCGCCAGCCCCATGGCCCGATCGAGGTCCTCCTTCGCCTCTTCGTACAGCTCGGCATGGGCCCGGATCGCGGCGCGCGCTCGCAGGCTGACGGTCAGATTGAAACGCAGGTGCTTGACCTCCTCGTCTCCTCCCTCCAGGCTGGAAGCGCGCAACGCCTGATCGATCATCTCGACGGCCTGCCCCTGGTAGAGAAGAGCGATTTGGGGATGGCCGAGCGCCAGGGCCGCCGTCGCGGCTTCACCGAGGAGATAGTGCCGCGACTGGAGATCGACGATCCGGGAGAGGTCCGGCAGCGCCCGGAAGACCTCCTGCCAGGCGAGCTCGCTCTCCCCGAGGATCCGCAAGAGCCCCGCCTTGCGGGCCCGCAGATTGGCGACGCCTTCGCGATCACCGATCTGCCCGAAACGGCCGATGGCTTCGTCGTAGAGAGAGAGCGCTTCCAGATGCCGGCCCAGGAGGGACAGGCAGAACGCGCGGAGCGACAGAATGCGTCCCAGGAGATACCAGGACCGGTGCTCGCGAGCCTCCCTCTCGAGCGGCTCGAGCCGGGCCAGCACCATGGGCAGGGGGACCTCCTCGGGGTTCTGGAACAAGGCGGTGGCCAAGCCGAGATCCGCTCCTGCCCGCAACGGACTGCCGGCCCGCGAAAACGAGAGGCCGGCCTGCCGATAAAGATTCGCCGCCACTTTCCATTTCTGGGCTTGCTGCGCGAGACGGGCCTCACCGAAGGCCAGATGCCCTTCCTGGAGGGCACGGAGCTTCGCCGGATCCCCGGGAGAGCCCGAAGCGCCGGCCATCACGCGGACAACGTCGGCCGGGTAGGCATCGCCGGTCAGCCTCGCCAGCTCGGTGGCCAGTACCTGGGCCAGAGCCAGATGCCGCCTCGCCGCCTCCAGGCGACCCTGCGACAGCTCACGCGCCCAGCCCGGCAGCACCTCGTCTTCGAGATAGCGCTGGGTGGCTGCGGGAAAAGGCCGGAGGAGGAGGACGAGGGTCTGCCGGTCGCCGGCTCGGACAACCTCGGGGAGCCTCTGCCGGTTGAGAGGCCAGACGGTCGCCGCTGCCCGTGCCGACGCCCGCGTCAGCCTCCTCCGGCGCTCGTCCGCCTCGCCGGCCCAGCCCGAGGTGGAGTCCAGCTCGCGGTACGTCTCCCAGGACCGGATCGCTTCCGGGCGAAGCTGGAGAGCCTCCTGGGCTAGGGCGAGGTTGAAGCGCGCCTCCGGCAGATCCGGGCTCCCCGCGACGGCTCGCTCGGCCGCGTCGAGGGAGCGCAACAGATCGGCCGGCTGCTCCAGCCGCCGGGACCGCAGGAGATAGCCAGCCGCCAGATCGCTCAGCAGGCGGGGCTCCGATGGCGTCTGGGCGGTCCGGGATTCCAGTGTCTCCATGGCTCTTTCCGCTTCGCGTGCCGCATCCGCGGCGGCGGGCCGCTCGGCGCCCAGAAGATTCCTGAGCGCCTCGACGTGCTCGCGGCCCGCTCTGTCGCAGCCCTCATCCGAGAAAGACACCGCTGCGTCCGGCAGGTGTCCGGACGGGCAGCGCACCTCGCCCAGACCTCGCCATGCTGCCAGTCCCCTCTCGCAAGGCTGCCAGGTGAGCCCACCCGACAGGCGGGGCTCGACCCATCGCCAGCGGGAGAGGTCGCGGAAACTCTTTTCGAGGCACGCCTCCCGGGAAAGCCGCGGAGACGCCGGGGGCTCCGCCGGCTGGCAGGCAGCCAGCAGGGCGCCGAAGGCGGTCAGGAAAGCCCAGGATCTGGGGGATACGAGTCCCTGCATGTCTGGAAACTCTCGCCGGAGAAGAAAGATCACTGAAATCCTACCACTGGAGGCGACACAGTCCCCCTGTGGGGGTGTCTATAGAGGTATTGAGGAAGATCGAGGTGATGCCACGATGATCACGAGATGCGAAGATTCGAGGCCTATGGCTCTCATGGTTCCCGCTCCGCAACGGAAAGCCGGGCGAAGGCGGAGCCCGGCCGGCACCCGTGATCGAGGCCGCTCGTCGGGCGGCATCCTGGCTAAGCTGCGGCGGCTTTCCGACGAGCTCCTGAAGGATCCGGCAAGGCTCCTCTACGAGCGCCACTACCGAGACGTGGTCAAGTACTTTCGCCGCCTTGGCTTTTCGCAGGACGAGGCCCGGGAACTGGCACAAGACGTCTTCGTGCGTGTCTGTAAAGGCATGAAGGGATATAAAGCCAAAGCCGAATGGTCCTTTCTCGCCACGACCGCGCGCCACACTGCCATCAATGAGTTCCGCAGGCGGCACGCGCAGATGCGGGAGGGGAAGGAGGTCTCGCTGGAAGGCACTCCATCCGTTGCCGAATCCCTCAACAGTCCATCCTCCACTCCGGAGGACGATTTGATCGAGCAGGAGGAGCGCCAGAGGCGGTCTGAGTGGCTGCAACAGGCCATCATAGAGCTTCCTGGTAATATCCGCAGATGTCTTCAGCACTGGCTCGGCGGTCTCAAGTACCGCGAAATCCAGGAGGTGGAGGGAATTTCGATGGACGCCGTCAAGGCGCGCCTCAATGAGGCGCGGAACCTTCTGCGCGCCAGGCTTGGAGAGGAACCGGAAGGGCTCGACTGGCCCGCAGTGACCCCGGAGGCTGATCGTGATCAAGAGAGCTGATTGGGAAACCGCGTATCGGGGCCTGATCGTGGCGGGGTGCCAGCGGCTCGGCGAACCGCCCACCGAAGAACAGCTCCTCGCGTACTCCCGGGGAGAGCTCCAGGGCGAAGAGGCCGTCCGCGTCCAAGAGGCCCTCTCCTGCCATCCCGAGCTCGCACGGGCTCTCGCAGCGCCCTTTCCCTCTCCCGGGGAGAGCCAACCGGGCGACCTGGACGACCTTTCCGATGAGGCGCTGGAGCGGGACTGGAAAGCTATCCAGGCGCGCCTCCTCGAGGCCTCGGAACCGAAGGCGCTCGTCTCGATCCCCCTCTGGAGCTTGCGGCTTGCGGTGGCGGTCGCGCTCGCCGCAGTGGTCGGGTTGTTCTTCTGGCAGTCCCGGATGGATGTCGAGAGGCTCACCCGGGAGATCGCAGAGCCTCGCCTCCTTCCCGAGCATCGGCTGCTCCTGCCGGACGGCACGCGCGGCGCGGAAGAGACCCCGATCTCCCTCCCCGCGGAGGCGGAGTCCTTCCTTCTGACTCTGGCCGTGGCCGACCATCCACCGTATCCCGAGTACCACGTCCGGATCGCGGAGGTGAACGGGAAAGGCGAGAGGGAGACCTGGAGCGCCTCGATGCCTCGGCCCGACGGCAACGTCTTCGAGATCTGGGCGCCGCGAGCCTTTCTGAGCTCCGGAGCTCCGCACCGGCTCGAGCTCCACGGCGTACGAGACGGCCAACGGCATCTCCTGGCCACCTACACGATCCAGCTCCCCGCCGGCATGCGCTGACACTTCCTGCTCCCCAGCGTGTCTTCCAGAACAGAGTGGTCCCCGCAGGACCGATCCGGTTCGAGAAGGAGCCCGTGATGACGCGCATCGCTCGTGCACGGAGGATCTGTAGCGCCGTCTGCCTGAGTCTCCTTGCCTGCAATCCAGGAAACTCTGAGCCTCGGCCGAATTCCCACGACTCTCCGGCAGCCCTCGAGCCGCCACGGGAAGAGAGACCTGTGGAGGGCCGCCCGGCCCGCGCCGGCCGGCGCCGCGCCCTCCTCGTCGGGATCAACGATTATTCGGCGTCCCGTCTCCCTCCGGCGCCTCCGGGCCGCCCGCCAGGGCGACGCTCGGTGCCGAACCTGAGCGGAGCGGTCAATGACGTTCAGGCGATGCGGGAGATGCTCCTCGCCCTGTATGGCTTCGCCCAGGAGGACATCTTCGTCCTGACCGATCAGGCGGCGACCCGGCAGGCCATTCTCCAGGCGATCGAACAGCGTCTGATCGAGCCCTCCGGCCCGGGGGACATCGCCTTCTTCTACTTTTCCGGACACGGCTCGCAGGCCATGAGCACGAGGGCGGACGAGCCGGACCGGAAAGACGAAACCATCGTCCCGGCGGACTCGGTCCGCGGGGCGTGGGATCTCCGGGACAAGGAGCTGCGATTGCTGTTCAACCGCATTCTCGACCGGCGCGCTCACCTCACCATCGCGCTCGACAGTTGCCACAGCGGCTCCGGCGCGCGGGGCCTCCTCGTCGGCGCGCGCTTCCGGAGCGCCGAGCCGGATCCCCGCGATCTGCACGCTGGATCGCCGGCCGCACCCCCACCGGAAGACCGCGGCGCCCTGGTTTTCTCGGCGGCCCAGGACCATGAGCTGGCCTGGGAAACCTGGGACGAGCAGGGGCAGCCGCACGGCGCTTTTTCTCTGGCCCTGGTCCGGGCCCTGCGGGACTCCGTGGCCAGCGAGCCGGCGGAAGAGACCTACCTGCGCGCCCGGGCGCGGCTGCAGGCGGAAAAGCGTTATCAGCAGCCCGTCATTGCCGGAACCCCCGAGGTGCGCCGGGCTCCCTTCCTCGGACAGCGCTCCGGGCAGCTCGAGGGACGCACGGTGGTCGCCATCGAGAGCGTCCGGCGCGACGGGACCCTGGTCCTCCAGGGAGGCCTGGCCCATGGCCTTACGGTGGGCAGCCAGCTTCGCGCCCTCCCGCCGAACCCGGGGGTGCGGATCGAGGTGACGGCGGTCCACGGCTTCAGCCGCAGCGACGGGCGCATCCTGCCGGGATCGGAGCGCACGGCGCTGGCCCCCCTCGAGGCGGGAGCGCTCGCCGAAGTCGTGAACTGGGCGGCACTCCCCGGCGCCCCCCTCCGGGTCTGGATGCCCGAGGCCGGCGACGACAGAGCGGCCGCCATGCTGGCCCGGGAGCTGGCCCAAAAGGCCCCGCGACAAGGCATCCGATGGAGCGAGGATCCGACACGGGAAGCTCTCACCCACATCCTGCGCTGGCGCGGGCAGTCCTGGGAGCTCCTGACGAAGGACAGGGTGGAGTCCCTCGGACCGGCGACAGACGCCGCTTCGGTCCTGGCGAAGATCGAGAGACCTGGACGGGAAGAGCCTGCTCTGTTCGTCCAGCTCCCCGCGCCCGCCGCTCTGGTGAGCGCGATCAGACTGGGACCCGACACCGACAATGCCGGAGTCGAGCGCACCGGCCGTCCGGAGGAAGCCGACTACGTCCTGGTCGGCCGGCTCGCGACAGGCGGCATCGAATATGCCTGGTTGCGGCCCGGAGTGGCCGAGACGGACCGCCGGCGGAGCAGCCTCCCGGTGCGGACCGCCTGGCACCTCCTGGGCGCTCGCACCAGCCGCGACCTCGAAGGCGCCGTCCTTCTGCTGCGGAAGATCCACGCCTGGCTGCACCTCGAAACGCCGTCCGGAGCGGACTCTCCTTATGAGCTCGCGCTCCAACAGAGTAGCGGCGAGCTCGTCGCAGAGGGCGGCACCCTCGTCGGCCAGGACACATACGTCCTCGTTCTCCGGGCCCGGGAGGCGCGGCTCCCGGCGCAGGTCGAGCCCCGTTATTTCTACGTCTTTGTCATCGACAGCTTCGGCAACAGCATCCTGCTCTTCCCGCCGAGCTCGGTGGAGAACCGCTTCCCTGTCTCCCCGGGCGCCCCTGCCGAGATCTCCCTGGCGCCTGCGGGAACGTTCCGCGTCACCGAGCCCTACGGTGTCGACACCTATTTCCTGCTGAGCAGCGACGAGCAGATCCCCAATCCCTGGGTCCTCGAATGGAAGGGCGTGAGACCCCGCGGTCCTCGCGGAGGGACTGCCCTCGAGGAGCTCCTCTCGATCACAGGCGGCACCGGCAGGTCGGCCGGCCCGGTCCTCACCCCCGCCCTCTGGTCCGTGGAACGCAAACTGGTCACTTCGGTGCCGCCGGACCCGGCCCCCAGCGCAAAGAGCAATCCCTGATGGCTTCTTCGTGGCCGCGCGGTGCCAGAGCAAGAGATGAAGGTCCAATGCCTGAGATTCCTCCTGGGCCTCGTCCTGGCCTCCCTCCTCGGCGGCCTGGCGGGCGGGACGCCCCAGGCGGAGGAATCTCTCGTCTTTCCGCCCTATCTCGAATCGGTGGTGCTCGACGTGTTCAGCGATGAGCGGAAGGCGGCCGTGGAGGTCTTCCCGCCCGATGCGCCCCACCAGCCGCTGGCGGCCGGCACGGCGGGAGTGGAAGAGATCCGGCTCGGCCAGGTCCTGCATACCCTGATCATCCGGCGTCCCGCACCAGGACGTTGGACCTTTCGGAAGTCGCGTCCGACGACGCGGGTAAAGATCCAGTCCCAGCAGTTCTTCCCCCGGGGTGTGCTGGTCGCGCCTGCGAGCGGGGAACCGCTGCAGCAATACGATCAGGTTCATGTCGCCTACCAGGTGACGGACGAAAACGGCGCCCCCCTGCGGGAGCTCCCCAGATATCCCCTGACCGCTGAAGTCGTCCTGGTGCAGCCAGGAGGTGATCGGGTCGTCCTGGCCATGGAGCGTCAGACACAAGGGGACCCCGGCGTCTTCCGGACGCTGCAAAGGGTCATGTGCGACCTCCCCGGCCGCTATGGGATCGAGGTCGCGCTCACCACGCCGGATCTCACCGGCAGGAAAGTAAAGGTTCTCCAGGACCGCTGGTCGGGATTTTGGGTCGGCGCGGCGAAAGACATGGACACTTTCTGATCACGACGGTGTCTATTCTGCAGGACAGTCTCAGCACCGGCATAGGAGGATTGATCGATGAATCGCAAGAGAGTGCTTCTTGTTATCTCCCTGCTCGCTTTGACTCTCGACTCTGGCCCCGTTTGGACCGAGCAAAGCGTGGCAGACTGTCAGATTCAGGTCACCGAGCCCACGCTTGGCCAAGAAGTGGCTGGCAGGGCCAAGGTCGAAGGGACCGCAAAAATCCCTGCTGACCATCACCTCTGGGTCTTTGCGCGGCACGAAAGCTTCCGGGAGCTCGATGTCTGGTGGCCTCAGCGTGAGGGTTCGGTGGCCCCTGACACCGGTAAATGGAAGGTTTCTGCCACCCTTGGCGGCCCTCAGGATCTCGGAGATGAGTTTGATGTAGCTGTGGCGGTGGTAGCCGAGCAGCAGGATATGAGGATCCGGGAGTGGTTCAGGGTCTCCATGCGGGCAAAGGATTATCAGCCAATCGAAATGCCGGCCGCAGTCTGTGTCTCCCCCGTTCTGAAGGTCAAGAAAACGAGAGAGTAGTTCCTGCGAATCAGGCGAAGGAGAGCCTCCGCTGCGGGAGCTTCACACCCTTTCCGGCTCCGCGACACCTTCAACCCGCGGCCGTGTCTTTCGTGGCAGGCCGCACCATGCAGCGGTCCTCAGGAGGTTGCGATGAAACGCTTGCTTCTGCCTGTCCTGATCGTTGCCCTCGTTGCGAGCTGGCTGTTCTGGGGGCTGAACCTTCTCTACGCCGTGGAGACTCTTTCCGGCATCTCCATCCTTCGGCTCGGCGAGGAGGATGTCCCGTACATGGCCCGCGTCGACCTTTCGACGGTCACCACCCTGGTCGTGGCGCTGACCCTGTTCGCCGTTACCCGGGGTGTCTGGAGCATCCGGAATGCGCCGGGCGGGGAGCCCTGGAAGCTCTGGCACCCGGGCTTCCCCTTCTCCCACGGCTTCCGCAACCTCTTGATCCAGCTCGGGCTGCTCGGGACGATCTTCGCTTTCATCGTCGCCTTCGACGACATGGCCAGGTCCACCAAGTCCACGTCTGCCGACGCTCCGACCTACGACCCGACAATCCTCATCGCGCCCCTGGGGACCGCGCTGTGGAGCACGTTCGCAGGGATCGCCGTCGCCTTCCTCGTCCTGCCTCCTCTGGAAGCGCTGTTCAAGAAGGCCATGGGAGCAGGAAAGGTTGATGACGCCCACCAGGGAGTCGAGGCCGTGGGCAGCTCGATCGCCGAGCTCGAGCGACGGGCTCGCGACTCCGCCGCAGCCCTGGAGCGGCTGAGCCGCCAGGTCGGGTCGCTCGAGGCCGACCTGGGCCGGGAGGCTTTCAAAAAGGCGGCGGAGCTCGGCGAGGGGCTGCGCAAGGCCTTGGGACAGCTCGACGGCGCAGCGCGCGATCTCAAACCGGCTCTCGACAGCACGCGCGAGGTTCTGGCGGCCTTCCCGGACCCCGTGAGAGGCGCCACGGAGCTGGTTCTGTCTCTCAAGGGAGAGCTCACGCTCCATCGCCGGGCGGCCTTGCATCTCTCCGAGTCGCTGGATCGCGCCCACCATCTCCTGTCGGTTTTCGCCGATCCACGCCGCGGCGTCGGCGCCGTAGTGGAAAGCCTCGCGGGAACCGGAGCCGGCCTTCAGAGTCTCGCCGAGGCCTTGCGCGCCGCCCCTGACGCGCCGCACTGGCCGGCCCTGGAAGGCTCGCCCTTGGGAGAAGAGATCGGAACACTGCGTTCGCAGCTCGTCCGCGTCGAAGACAGGATCGAGACGCTCGTGCGCGAGGTGCGGACCCGGAGACCGAGCCCCCCGGGCAGACCGTACCAGGGAGTCCTGGGGACGATCCGAGCCTGGCTCAGCCGCTGGAGGAAGGTGGTATGACCTGGCAGGACATTTTCGTCGCAATCCCTCGGACCGGTCAGAACCCCGACGCTACGCCCAACGAGGCCGACACCAGCGCCACAGCCGACGTGCTGCTCCAGGTGGTCCTGCCGATCGTGCTCATCCTGGCCTTCTTCGCTCTCCAGTCCGCCCGCAGCTTCGAGCACCGGATCGAGGAGGCTCGCCAAGGCGCCGAGGCGAGCATAGAGCACGAGAAGAAAAGGAAGGAGCTGGAGAAGCAGCAAGCGGCCATCGACGCACAGCGCCGCCTCGCCGAGAAGCTCCGTAAGGAGAGCGAGCAGAAAGTCAAGGAGGTTGAAGACGCCAGGCAGCAGCTCGACGCGCAGGAGGCGAAGTTGAATCAGCAGGTCCGCCAGTTCGCTGCCTGGTGGTCAGAGATCTCGCAGACCGAGAAGGGGCAACTCGCTGAAGAGCTGACCCAGGCGCTGCTCGAGATCCAGAAGCAGCGCCTCGTCGCGGCCCTCGAAAGAGTCGAGAGCGAGTACCGCCAGGATCTCGGTCTCACGTTCCTGCTGCACAAGGAGATCCGCCTCTCCGGTGAAGGTCGCCTCCTAGCCGATCACCAGGCGTTCCAGAAGGCCTGCCAGGCCACGGTGCGCGCGTTCAAATCCGAGGAAGCCCGAGTTGGAGAGAAGGCGAGACTCTACCGCCGGGTGCTCCAAGTCGCTGAGCTCGCCGACGGAGGCTCCGGGGACGTGGAAGCTCCGGTCGCGGAGGCCAGCAACACCAGGAATGCCCTGCGCGCCCGCAACGGCCAGATTACCCCGGCGAACCGTAACTTTCTCGAGGAGCGCCTGTCGCAGCTCCTCGCCAAGCTGCATCGCGAGGTGCTGCGGCGCGGCCGGCAGGTCGTCGGCGCCGCTCTCGACCATTATCGCAGCTCACCTCTCGACGAGCTCTACCGGCGCAACCCCGAAATCCTGAAGCTCAAGGAGGAGATCGTTCGTGCTTCGCGGGAGGATCGGGACACGACTCCTTACGAGGAGTCTCTCGTGCGCCGGCTCTACCAGCAGATCAAGGTCGACTTCGACCGGCAGGGCTACGCGCTCCTGCCCGAGGTCTGGGGGAATGTATGAAACGGCGGCTCGCGGCCGGGTTCGCATTACTGGTCATCCTTAACCTGAGCCGGCTCGCCGCGCAGGATGCACCGCCTGCGGAGCCCGCGGCGGACCACAGCCAGCAGGCGGCCATGGAGATCCAGGCGGACGTGCTCGTCGACGCCCTTCTGGACGGGCTGCGCAACCAGTTCGTCGAAGAGGGCCGGATGCTCCAGCGCATCCTCGACGAGCCCGGCCGGCACCGCCGCCGCGCCGAGAGCCAGGTAGTCCTCCGCGAGTGGGTACGAGGCGAGCTGGAGACCTTCTTCGAACGGCAGATCCGGGAGATTCATCAGAGAATCAACCGCGATCGGGAGCCAGAGGTGATTCGTCTCGACTGGCTGCTCGGCCGGGCCGAGATCCGCCGGCCGGGGGTCAAGGAGGCAGCCAAGAATGAAGCCTTGCAAAAGTTCCAGGCGGTCTTCGGCAGGGCCCGTGAAACCGCCGTCACCCGCCAATGGCTCGACCTGGAACCCTGGTTGAAAGGCTTTTCCCCGAGCGCCGCGGAGATCGAACGGATCGCTGAGGCCGGCCGCCGCGTCGATCTCGCGCCCCTCCGGCTCCGGCTCGACTCTCATCTCAAAGCCGCCCAGGGACTGCCGTGGAAGGACGCCGAAGGGAAACCGGTGCTCCTCGAAGAGAATGAGAAGCGTTTGGACCAGGCCCTGCGGGAGCGGATCGACCGTGGGCTCTTCGAGCTGGAAGCCCAACGGCAGATCCTCGACAAGGGGTCGGTGCGGGGTGCCTTGGCCCAGACGCTGGAGCACCGATTGCGGGAGAAGCTGCTCGAGCAGGTGCGGCAATCGGGTGACTCCGGCTACGGTCTCTTCCCTTCCATCGAAGCGGCTCTCCCCCGCCGTGCCGCGGAGCTGGCCCAACGCCGGCTTGAGGAGGCGCTGAGCGCCGGTCGCGTCTGCCCGGAGCTGCCTGTGGACCGGTTGCGCGAGTGGATCACCGCCGACCTCGCCCGACACCAGGAGCCCAAGGCGAGTCTGCAAATCCTGCTCGACGAGGCGCCCGGCCGGATCCGGAGGGATCTGGCTGGACGGTTCCTGGAGCGCGAGGAGGAGGCGCGGGAGCAGGCGGCTGGATTGATCAAGCAGCTCGAGCAGGGCCGGCTCGCCGGTATTCTGGCCAGCAGTGTCGAGGCCTGCCTGGGCACCAGTCTGAACCCTGCACGGAACGCCATCGCGCGTGACCAGCTCCGCCGTAACTTCCCCGATCTTGGAGATGGCCGCCCCCTGCCGGAGAAGGCCATCCTGGCATTTCGCGATGCGCCAGACGGCAAGGCGCCTGAGGAGCTGATCCGTGAGGCCGGACTCGGATCGGTAGGCGAGCCCTTGCTGGCCGAGGCGCGAGCGGAGATCGCACGTCTGCTCCAGGATGGAGGTCAGGCGCTGCACCAGCAAACGGGCCTCGCGGACCGGGCCCGCGGCACGATCGAGAGACTACGCGCCAACGGCGAGACCAGGGATTTCATTCTTCGGGAGGCCCGGAGCCAAGTGCTCGGCCTCTGGCGGGTCCAGGGCCGCCTGAGTCGGGTTTATCGAGAGCTCTTCAAATCCACCGAAACCCGCTTGGAGGAGATCATCGACAACACCTTCAAGCAGACGCCGGAGCCCGTCAAGACGAACAAGCCTGAAGTCGTCGTCCCGAACCCTCAGACTCCTGACCCGACGGTGCGCGAGGAGCTGCGGCCACGCGAGACTCCAGAGGAAGTCGCACCCCGGGAGCGCCCCCCAGCGACACCACAGCCGCCGCGCGGGACGGTACGCGAAAAGCCCGGAAAACGCGGATTCCTGGCCGAAAAATTGGACCGCCTCCGCAAAGCGTTTTTCGAGAGGGAGGACTCGCTGCCTGCGGAAAAGCGGCGTGCTGCTGAGAGGCTCATGGAGCAATTGCAGCAGCTTCTTGAGGATGGAGATCCAGAGCTGCTGGCCGACGGCGGTCCGGGAGGACCGAACGGCCCGGACGCAGGTGCAGGAGAAGGATCGGGCGGAGGTGCCGGCGGGCCAAGTGGCCCAGGCGGTGGCGAAGGAGACGGATCAGGATCAGGTGGCGGCGCGGGAGGAGGTGGCGGTACCGAAGGTAGCGGCGGAGCACCGGGAGGAGCAGGAGGAAACGCCGGAGGGTCTGGCGGCGGTGGTACGGGAGGATCAGGCAGTGGCGGCGCCGGAGGAGCTGGAGGAGGTGGCACCGGAGGATCAGGCGGTGGAGGAGCCGGAGGAGGGGGCGCTGGCGGAGGCGGGGGCGGAGGAGGCGGGGGCGGAGGAGGCGGGGGAGGGGCCGGCGGGAGCGGTGGAGGACTTGGAGCATCGGGCGAGAGCTGCCGGAGCCAGATCGAGGAACTCGAGCGGGAGCTTCGCCAATGCCGAGAGAGCTCCGCCCGGCCGCCGGGCTCGTGACTCGCGCCGCACGAAACCTTTTGCTGGCGACCGTGTCTCTTCTGGCAGGATATCCTGGACGTTAGAGGATGCCGTGATGAGCAGCCTAGCGCGACAAGACCGATGGAAGATACCCCTCTGCGCGGTTCTGATGATCTGCGCCACGACGCGCTGCACCGGAGCCGCGCCCGCAGCAGACAGGAACATCCCGCTGCCGCAGGAGTCTGCCGGAGTCTTCATCGGCATCGAAAAATTCTCTTACGACTTCTCCCTGGCGAACGTCCGGTTTGCGGTCAATGACGCGGTCGACCTCGCCTACGCGCTCTCAATCGAGCGCGGTCTCCTTCCCGCCAACCGCGTGCTCCTCCTCCTCGCCGGAGAGCCCGGCGAGGGCTCGCAGGAACGTCTCGCGCAGTTGCTGGC
>DASVEF010000087.1:0-3008 GCA_036380715.1 Thermoanaerobaculia bacterium
GTCCTCCCGCTGCGTGTGTTTGTGGATCGTCAGGCTCTGCCGCTGGAGCGAGACCTCGCGGCCGTCGGGCAAGCGGACCCGGTAGGAATGTGTGCCGTCGACCGGAGCCCGGACCACCTCCCCCACCGCGCCCGCCGGGCAAAGCACCTCGCCGCCCGCGCCGCGCACCTCGACCCGGCTGACAACCTTGGTGCCGACGGGGAGGATGAGATGGGGACGGAGAGGGCCGCGGTCCACGGCGAAAGCTTATCTCGACCACATCTCAGCAAACCGGTAGACTATAGGGACGATGACCGCCACTGCCCAAGCTCTGAGAGAAGCCGTGCTGAACCTGCCCGATGAGGATCGGGCATGGCTTGCCGCGGAGCTTCTGGCCAGCCTTGACGGCCCTTCGGATCCCGATGCGGAAGCTGAGTGGAGGGCCGAGATCGAGCGTCGTGTCGAGGAGATCGAGTCGGGCGCGGTAGAGCTCCTGGATTGGGACATCGTCAAAGCCCGGCTGGATGAGAAGCTCGCAAATCTTGAGCCGAAGAATCCGGACCGATCCCCGGGCAGCGCAAGAGCTCATCGCTGCGGCCGAGTGGTACGAGGGAGAGCGCAGCGGCCTGGGTCGTGAATTCGAGGCGGCGATCCATGCTGCAATTGCGGACCTCGCGTCCGGGTTGTTCAGCGGATCGCGTATCCCAGGCCGCGGACCAGAGGTGCGCCGGCTCGTCCTGACCCGCTTTCCTTATGACATCGTCTTTCTCCCTCGGCCAAACGAGCTGGTAATCGTCGCTATAGCGCATCAGGCGCGCCGTCCGGGTTACTGGCGAAATCGCCTGCGTTGAAGAGGGACTCACGTCAGGATCTTGATATCAATGAGAGCGTGGGCAATGGCGAACGGCCAGAGCCGCCGCACCTTGCGGAACATCGCTCCGTAGATGATCCCCATGATCAGCGCTCCCCCCGCGCCCAGCCATCCCTGGTACAGGTGGTACGCCGCAAAGAGGACCGCGGTCAGACCGACGCTGGACCAGGCGGACCCGAGCAGGCGCTCAAAGCGCGGGATCAGGTACCCGCGCATGACGAGCTCCTCGGCAAAACCGTTCGCGAAGCAGGCCGCCACGACGATCGCGACGTAAGCGGTTGTCTCGGCGGGCGGGAACATCGCGCTCAACGTCTCCCTGTCCCGGGTGAGCGTCTCTAAAGGCACGACAAGGTAGACGACTCCCCAGTACAGGGCATCCGCGATCTCGGCGGCCAGCACGGCCAGGATCGTGTAGCCAACATCCCTCCAGCGTGGAAAGACCAACCCGAAGGTCTGCCAGGGCTCTCCGCAGCGCGCGATGATCCACAGAACGGGGAGGCTGACCTGCAGGCTGCGCACGATCAGGCTCCAGTAGAGGTAGGCATACGGCTGCTCAGCCGGCTGGGGCCAGAGCCATCCGGATGCCGTGAACCACAGATCGGGGAACACGGCCAGCGCGAGCACGGCCGACACCTCCAGCCAGAGCACACCGGGCGTACGCTCCGCGATCGCTTCCCGGGGACGGGCGACGGTCTCCACGCTCATCCAGATACCTGGAGGGAATTCTAACTCGCTCCGGGCCGCTCCCGGACGGATGGTTCACCCGAGCGATCTCACGTAGGGTCGCTGTAGGCTCGAGCGTTCTCGGAAGCCGCCGCTCTCAGGAGCCCGGGGTGGCGGGCTCGACGGCTTTGCAGGACGACGGAGGGTCGTTCCCCTCGGGCGCCATCTGAATGGCCAGGTTGCGGCTCAGACCCGCGACGAGGCGGACGCCCGGGCAGGTTACCTGGGCGTACCCCTCCAGGGTCGCCATGGCGATGTAGACGCCGGAGGCGAGGCCTTCGAAGCGGAAATTGCCGTCCGCGCCGGACGCCTGCTGCTGAGCGTCCTGCCCCCCGGCCTTGAGCAGCTTGACCTGGGCTCCCTGGAGGGGCTGCCCCTGAGCGTCCTGGACGTGGCCGGTGATTTCCCCGGTGGTTTGCGCGAAGGCCGGAACGCCCGCTGCCAAGAGAAGCACGGCCGCGGCGAGGAAGAAATGACGCGATGGACTGCCGCCCATGATGTCCTCCTTTCGACCTCCTCGAATGCTAGCGGCTCTTAGGCGGGCCGGCAAGGCCGCCGGCGGCGATCTCCAGGATCTCCCGGGCCAGGATCTCCTCCAGGTCGGGAAAGACGTTGTGGCTCGCCCCGGGGACCTCGACGAGCTTGATCTTCGGAGATGCCGAGGCCAGGCGGCGGCCCATGCGGATCGGGATGGCCTCGTCCTGGACGCCGTGCAGGATCACGACCGGGACCTGGACGCGGCCGATCTTCTGGAGATTGTCGTAGCGGTCGGGGACGGCGAAGGCGGCGAGGGGGCCGGCGACGATCCTCCCCATGTCCACCATGGAGGTGTAGGGGGAGATCAGGACGAGCAGGGCGCACGGCCGCCGCAGGGCCATCTCGGTGGCCACCCCCGAGCCGAGGGAGCGGCCGACGAAGACCAGTCGCTCCGGGGCAATCCCCGATTTGAGGAGGGCGTCCACCGCGGCTTCTCCATCCCTATAGAGATGGGTCTCGGTCGGCTTGCCCGGGAGCCCGCCAAATCCGCGGTACTCGGCCACGAAGACGTCGAGCCCCCTGCGGAACAGGTCCGCGGCGTAGTCGAGGTTGTGCGCCGCCGACTCGCCGTTGCCGTGGAAATGGACGACCACGGGCGCGGTCGAGCCCGGCCTCTGGAACAGGGCACCCACGAGCCGGGCTCCGTCCTCGGTCTGGTACTCGACGAGTTGAGCGTGCGGAAAGCGCCGGGACAGCTCCGCTTCCGAAGGCATGGGGAACGGAGAGCCGGGATAGATCATCGAGCGCGAGATGAGGCGGAGGCAGGCCGTGAAGACGACCAGCCCTAGCAGGAGGACCAGGGCGCAGCCGGCCGGGCGGGAGAAGGTCATGGGATTCTTAGCCTAACCTTGACGTCTCGGAAACTCCATAACTATCAGTAAGGAAAAGAGTTGATAGG
>DASVEF010000088.1:0-15757 GCA_036380715.1 Thermoanaerobaculia bacterium
CGGCGTCGGCCGGGAAGCTCGTGCGCAGCACCTCGTGCCGGCGCACCACCTCCGACAGGCTCTGCGCCAGGGCCGCAGGATCGAGGTCTCCCACCAGACGCAACGCCGCCGGCATGTTGTAGAACGGGCTCCCCGGCTCCAGCTGGTCCAGGAACCACAGGCGCTGCTGCGCGAACGACAGGGCCAGCGCACCGTCGCGCGGCACCGCCGCGATCGGCTCGGCCGACGACCGGCCTCGGCCCTCCAGCTCCTCCGCCAGCTGCGCCACGGTCGGATGCTCGAAGAGGCTGCGCACCGGCACCTCCACGCCCAGCACCTTCCGCAGCCGAGATACCAACCGCGTCGCCAGCAGCGAGTGTCCGCCGAGGGCAAAGAAGTCGTCGTGGATTCCGACCCGCTCGACGCCGAGCACCTCGGCCCAGACAGCGGCCAGCAGCTCCTCGGTCGGAGTACGCGCAGCGGCGAACATCTCGACCGGCCCCTGGAGGTCCGGCGCCGGCAGGGCGCGGCGGTCCACCTTGCCGTTGGGCGTCAGCGGCAGAGCGTCGAGCAGCACGAAAGCCGACGGCACCATGTAGGCTGGCAGCGTGGTCCCCAGAGCCTCGCGCAGCTCCGCGGCCGTGGGGGCGGCGTCCGCGGCCACCACATAGGCCACCAGCGCCTTGCCGCCGGCCAGCTCCCGCGCCACCACCACCGCCTCCCGCACCGCCGGATGGCGCGCCAGGGCCGCCTCCACCTCGGCCGGCTCGATGCGGAAGCCCCGGATCTTGACCTGCTGGTCGATGCGGCCCAGAAAGTCGATGTCCCCGTCCGGACGCCAGCAGGTCAGGTCGCCGGTGCGGTACAGCCGACCTCCCTCTCCGAACGGATCGGGCACGAACCTCTCGGCGGTCAGGTCCGGCCGGCCGAAGTATCCGCGCGCCAGGCCGTCGCCGCCCGTCAGCAGCTCCCCGGGCACGCCCACCGGCACCGGGCGCAGCCAGCGGTCCAGCAGATGGACCCGGGTGTTGGCGATCGGGCGCCCGATCGCCCCCGTGGCCCCCACATCCTCCGGCGCGGTAAGCGGCCGGCAGCAGGTGAACGTCGTGTTCTCGGTCGGCCCGTAGCCGTTGATCAGCGTGCAGCCGGGCAGTTCCTCCAGCACCCGGCGCACGTGCGGCGGCGATAGCACGTCGCCCCCCGCCAAGAGCTGCGAGACCGGCCGCAGGCCCTCCAGGTGCTCGTCCACCATCTGGTGGAACAGCCCGGCGGTGAGCCAGACCGTCGTGACGCCGTGCCGCGACAGGACCTCGGCCAGCTCCTCCAGCGTCGGATTGCGGGCGGGGAAGAGGACCAGTTTTCCGCCGTGGAGGAGCGGCCCCCAGATCTCCAGCGTCGACGCATCGAAGGAGGCCGGCGCGAGCTGGAGGAAGACCTCTTCAGGCCCGAACCGGGCATAGCCGGTCTCCCGCACCAGGCGCACCACGGCGCGATGGGGGATCGCCACTCCCTTCGGCGTCCCCGTGGACCCCGAGGTGTACATCACGTACGCCAGGCTGTCGGCGCAGGCGCCCGACGGGAGGGCCTGGAGGCTCCCGTCCTCCGGCAGAGGCTCCTCGCGGCCCACCCGGACGTTCACCATATTCCCGGAGGGCAACCGATCGGCCGATTTCTCGTCGGCAATCAGGACGCGGGCGCCGGTGTCCGCCAGTATGGAGCGCAGCCGCTCGGCCGGATAGGCCGGGTCGAGCGGCACGTAGAAGCCGCCGGCCTCGAGGATGCCCAGCATCCCCTCGATCAGGGCCGGCGAGCGCTCGACGCAGAGGCCGACCGGGGTCTCCGGCCCGACTCCCAGGCCGCGCAGCCGGCGCGCCAGGAGACCGGCCCGGAGGCGCAGCTCGCGGTAGGTGCGGTCGCCCTCCTCCCCCACCACCGCCACCGCGTCCGGGGTCCGCTCCGCCTGCTCCGCGAACAGGCCGTGAATCGTGGCCTCGCGCGGATACTCCGTCCGGGTCTGGTTCCAGGCCAGCAACTGGCGCCGCTCGCGCTCCGGCAGCAGCGGCAGATCCCACACCGAGCGCTCCGGCGAGGACGAAGCCGCCGCCAGCAGCTCGCGCCAATGCGTGATCAGGCGCTCGATCCACGCCGCATCGAACAGGTCCGTGCTGTGCTCCACCGCCACGGTGAGCCCGCGGGGCGAGCTGATCACCGAGAGCGTCAAGTCGAACCGGGAGGTCCCCGTCTCCATCTCCAGGCGGCTCACCTCCAGCCCGGGCAGCGACAGCTCGACCACCTCCGTCTCCAGCGCCAGCATCACCCCGAACAGCGGTGAGCGGCTCAGGCTGCGCTCCGGCGCCAGCTCCTCGACCAGGCGCTCGAAAGGCACCTCCTGGTGCGCGTAGGCACCCAGGCACGCCTCCCGTACCCGGCCCAGCAGATCCTGGAACGTCGGCTCGCCGTCGAGCTGCGCGCGCAGCACCAGGGTGTTGACGAAAAACCCGATCAGATCTTCCGTCTCCGCGTGCGTGCGGCCCGCAATGGGGGAGCCCACCGCAAAGTCCTGCTGATCCGCATAGCGGGCCAGCAGCACCTGAAAGCTGGCCAGCAGCGTCATGAACAGCGTCGCGCCTTCCCGCCGGCCGAGCCCATGCACGGCCTCGGTCAGCGAGGGCGCCAGCACCTCTCGCCGCGTCGCACCGCGGAAGCTCTGCACCGCTCCCCGCGGCCGGTCCGACGGCAGCTCCAGCAATGGCAGCCCTGATAGACGCTCCCGCCAGTGCTCCAGAGACCTCTCCAGCTCCTCGCCGGACAGACGCTGCCGCTGCCAGGCCGCGAAGTCCGCGTACTGGATCGCAAGCTCTCCCAGCTCTCCTGCACGGCCCGCCCACAGCGACTCGTACGCGGCCTTGAGCTCGCGCACCAGGATGGCGATCGACCAGCCGTCCGAGACGATGTGATGCATCGTCACCAGCAGTGCGTGCTCCCGCTCTCCGAGACGCACCAGCAGCGAGCGCAGCAGCGGACCGCGCCCCAGATCGAACGGCTGCCGGGCCTCTGCCCTTGCCAGCCGCGCCAGCTCGCCCTGCCGGACAGGGCTCTCCAGCCCACCCAGGTCCACCAGCGGCAGCTCCAGCGGCCTCGCCGCCGCGACCACCTGCACGGGACGACCCTCGGCGTCGGCCGGGAAGCTCGTGCGCAGCACCTCGTGCCGGCGCACCACCTCCGACAGGCTCTGCGCCAGGACCGCCGGCCTCAGCTCTCCCACCAGACGCAACGCCGCCGGCATGTTGTAGAACGGGCTCCCCGGCTCCAACTGGTCCAGGAACCACAGGCGCTGCTGCGCGAACGACAGAGCCAACTCGCCGTCGCGCGGCACCACCGCGATCGGCTCGGCGGACGACCGGGCCTGCCCTTCCAGCTGCGATGCGAGCCGCGCCACGGTCGGATGCTCGAAGAGGCTGCGCACCGGCACCTCGACGCCCAGCACCTTCCGCACCCGGGACACCAGCCGCGTGGCCAGCAGTGAATGGCCGCCGAGCGCGAAGAAGTCGTCGTGGATGCCGACCCGCTCGACGCCGAGCACCTCGGCCCAGGCAGCGGCCAGCAGCTCCTCGACGGCGGTACGCGGCGCCAGAGCCTCTCCGCCCGCCGTGGCAGCCGGCGCTTCAGGCGTGGGCAGCGCCGCGCGATCCACCTTGCCGTTGGGCGTCAGCGGCAGCGCAGCGAGCAGCTGGAACAGGGCCGGGATCATCGGCTCGGGCAGCCGTGCGGCAAGCCAGTCCCGCAGCTCGCGCGCCTCCGGCGCCGCCTCTCCCACCGGCACCAGCCAGGCCACCAGGCGCAGGTCTCCCTCGACCCTCCGGGCGGCCACCACCGCCGCGGCCACGCCCGGGTGGGCGACGAGCGCGGCCTCGACCTCCGCCGGCTCGACGCGATGGCCGCGGATCTTCACCTGCTGGTCGATCCGCCCCAGGAACTCGAGGCAGCCGTCAGGCAGCGCGCGCACCAGGTCGCCGGTGCGGTACAGGCGCGACCCCGGCGGGCCGAACGGATCGGGCACGAAGCGCTCGGCCGTCAGGCCGGGTCGCTCCAGGTAGCCCCGCGCCACGTGCTCGCCGGCAGCGAGCAGCTCGCCCGGAACCCCGATCGGCAAGGGCTGGAAGCCGCGGTCGACCACGTACAGGCGGGTATCCGTGAACGGCCGGCCGAGCGGCAGCGTTGGCCCACGCAGGGCCGCGGGATCGGAGACGGCCAAGGTGGTGACGCCCACGGTCGTCTCGGTGGGGCCGTAGTGGTTGAAGAGGAGGCAGGCCGGCGCCAGCTCGCGCAGGCGCGCGGCGAGGGCCCGGTCGCACGCCTCGCCACCCAGCACCAGCCTCTGTCGCGGCAGGAGCCTCTCCGGATGCGGACCCGCGAGCAGAGCGGCGAGGTGGGACGGCACGATCTTCAGGCAGTCGGCCGGCTGGCGCTCCCACAGCTCGCTGAGCGCCGCCGGATCGGACACCCGCGCACCCGCCACCACCTGCAGACAGCCGCCGAGCGTCAGGGCCGGGAAGACCATGGTGTGGCCGAGGTCGGCCGCGAAGGTGGACAGGACGGCGTAGACCGCTCCGGCGGGCAGGCGCAGCCGCTCGATCGCGCCCGCCACGTAGCTGGCAAGCTGGCGGTGCTCGACGGCCACGCCCTTGGGCCGGCCGGTCGAGCCAGAGGTGAAGATGACGTAGGCCAGCGTCTCCGGCAGGACCGGCACGCCGGGAGGAGAGGCCGGCCGGTGCTCCAGCGCTGCGGCGTCACGGTCGAGGCAAACCGCCGGCACGGCGTCGAGAGGCAGCTCGGCGAGCAGGGCTCGGCGCGTCACCACCGCGACGGGGGCCACGTCGTCCAGGATCGCGGCCAGACGCTCGCGCGGCGCACCGGGCTCGAGCGGCGCATAGAAGGCGCCGGCCGCGTGCGCCGCCAGGATTGCCACGATCACCTCCTCGGAGCGTTCGAGGAAGATGGCTACGCCCTTGTCGGGACCCGCGCCGAGGTCGCGCAGCGCCCCGGCGAGACGCCAGGCGCGCGCTGCCAGCGCAGCGTAGGAGAGGGTCCGTCCCTCGCACGAAACCGCGGGCGCCTCTGGCGTCCGCTCCACCTGCCGGGCGAAGAGATCGGGAAAGCAGGCCGCTGACGCGGCCGCGGTGTCATTCCACTCCACCAGGAGTTGGTGGCGCGCCGTCTCGCCGAGCAGTGGCAGGTCGCCCAGCCGCGCCTCGGAATCCTCAACCACCGCCGCGAGCAATGCGCCGAGCTGTTCCAGCAAACGCTCCGCGCCGGCCGCTTCCAAGAGATCGGCGCTGTGCTCCAGGTGACCGCCCAGGGCACCGTCCCGCTCGCCCAGAGAGAGGGCGAGGTCGAGCTTGGCCGCGCCGGTGTCCACCGGCAGCAGATCGACGGTCAACCCCGGCAGGCGGAGCGGTACAGACTCGTCCTGCACGGTGAGCATCGTCTGGAAGATCGGCGCGTGGGCCAGGCTGCGCTCCGGGCGCAGCTCTTCGACGAGGCGCTCGAAAGGTACATCCTGGTTTGTGTAGGCTTCCAGGCAGACCTCCCGCACCCGTGCCACAAGGCCGCCCCAGGTCGGCTCCCCCGCGAGATCGGCGCGCAACGCCAGCGTATTGACGAAGAGCCCGATCATCCCCTCGGTTTCCGGCCGGGTGCGGCCGGCGATCGGCGACCCCACGGCGAAATCGGTCTGCCCGGAGAGCCGGCCGAGCAGAGCCTGGAAGGCGGCGAGCAACGCCATGAAGCGGGTTGCCCCCCGCGCCCGGCCGGCCGCGGCAATTCCGGCAGCCAGGTCCGCCGGCAGCACGAATGGGCGGCGGCCGCCGCGATGGCTCTGCACAGCGGGTCGCGGCCGGTCGGACGGAAGGTGCAGCACGGGGGTTCCGGCCAGCTTCTTCCGCCAGTAGGCGAGCTGGTCGGCCAGGCGCCCGCCGTCGAGCCAGCGCCGCTGCCAGGTCGCCCAGTCGGCGTACTGCGCCGGCAGCTCCGGCAGGGTCGGGGGCGCGCCGCGCGACAGGATGGCCGCCAGGGCCGCGACCTCCCGTACCAGCACGCCCATGGACCAGCCGTCCGAGATGATGTGGTGCAAGGTCAATAGCAGAGTGTGGTCTGCAGAGGCACGGCGCAGCAGTGCGGCCCGCCAGAGAGGAGCCTGGCCCAGGTCGAACGGCCGCCGCGCCTCCTGCCGCCCCAGCCGCTCCGCCTCGGAGACCGCTGCGAACGGCGGCAGCGCCGCGAGGTCGATGACCGGCAAGCTGGCCTCCACGACGGCTTCGATCACCTGGAGCGGTTGGCCATCGGGGGCGGCGAAGCGGGTACGCAGCGACTCGTGACGCTGCACCACCTCAGCCAGACAGCGCGCCAGCAACGCCGGGTCGAGCTCGCCGCACAGCCGCGCCGCCACAGGGACGTTGTAGAAGGGGCTCCCCGGCTCCAGCCGGTCGAGGAACCAGAGCCGTTGCTGCGCGAACGAGGCCGGCAGGGCTCCGCCGCGCGGCAGGCGCTCGATCGGTCCCGCCTCGGCCGCTGCCGCGGCACGCATCACCCCGGCCAGCGCCGCCACGGTGGGGCGCTCGAACACCACGCGCAGCGGCAGCTCCACGCCGAAGGCGTTGCGGATTTTCGAAACGACCCGGGTGGCGAGCAGTGAGTGGCCACCGATCTCGAAAAAGTTGTCGTGGATGCCCACCCGCTCGAGGCCGAGCACCTCGGCCCAGACAGCGGCCAGCAGCTCCTCGATCTGGTCCCGAGCCCCGCCGCTGGCCGCTCCGAGAGCCTCACGGCCGCTCGCCAGAACCGGAGCCGGCAGCGCCCCACGATCCACCTTGCCGCTCGGCGTCAGCGGCAGCGACTCGAGCACCACGAACGCCGAAGGGACCATGTAGGCCGGGACGCGCTCTTCGAGCCAGGCGCGCAGCTCCTCCGCCGAGACCGGGGGCTCCGTTGCGCCCACCGTATAGGCCACCAGCCGGGGACCCGCCGCCTCATCGCCGCGAACCACCGCCACCGCCTCGCGCACCGCCGGGTGGGCGCGCAGCACGGCTTCCACTTCGCCGAGCTCGATGCGGAACCCGCGCACCTTCACCTGGTGGTCCGTCCGGCCCAGGAACTCCAGCTCGCCGTCCGGCCGCCACCGCACCAGGTCGCCGGTGCGGTACAGGCGAGCTCCCGGCGAGCCGCCGAACGGGTCCGGCACGAAACGCTCCGCCGTCAGCTCCGGCCGGCCGAGGTACCCGCGCGCCAGACCTTCGCCGCCGAGCAGGAGCTCGCCCGGTACCCCCACCCCCACCGGCCACCACCGGCGGTCCACCACGTAGGCCCGCGTGTTGGCGATCGGATCGCCGATGGCCGGAGAGCGGACATCCGCCACTGCGCAGCGGTAGGCCGTCGAATAGGTGGTGTCCTCCGACGGCCCGTACAGGTTCCATACCGCCTCGACAGAGCCCAGCCCATAGGCCTGGCGCACCAGCGCTCCAGGCAGCGGCTCTCCCGCCAGGTTGATCACCCGCACCGAGCCCGGCACGCCGCCCAGCCTCAGCAGCTCGGCCAGCGCCGAGGGCACCGTGTTGATCAGCGTGACCTCCTCGGCGGCCGCCAGCCCGGGCAGGGCGAGCGCGTTTTCGGCCAGGATGACCGCTCCGCCCCGGCTCAGCGGGACGAAGAGCTCGAAGATCGACAGGTCGAAGCAGATGGAGGTGGAGAACAGCACTCCGCCGAGGTCTTCTGCCCGGAAGGTCTCCACCGCCCATGCCACCAGGGCCACCGCACTGCGATGCTCGATCGCCACACCCTTCGGCCGGCCGGTCGAGCCGGAGGTGTAGATGACGTAGGCCAGGTTCTGCGGCGTCGTGGTCCCCGGCAGGGGACGCTCGCTCACCGCGGACTCCTCCAGCTCGGCGAGCGTCACCACCCGCGCTGACCCCGCGGGCAGCGCCGCGGCCAGCCGCTCCTCCGTCACCACCACCGAGGCTTCGGAGTCCTCCAGCATGAAGCCCACTCGCGAGGCCGGATAGCCGGGGTCCAGAGGCACGTAGGCTCCGCCTGCCTTCAGCACCCCCAGGATCGAGGCCACCATCTCCGCCGAGCGCTCCAGGAAAATCCCCACTCGGTGCTCGGGACCCACGCCCAGACCCACAAGCGACCCCGCCAGGCGGTTCGACCACCGCTCCAGCTCGCCATAGCTCACCCGCCGCTCCCCACACACCAGAGCCACCGACTCCGGGCTCGCCGAGGCCTGCCGCGAGAACAGCTCGTGCACCCGACGGCCACGCTCGTACCAGAGGTCCGTCTCGTTCCACTCCACCAACACCTGCTCTCGCTCGCGCTCCGGCAGCAGCGGCAGCTCCCACACCGAGCGCTCCGGCCACGACGAAGCGCCCAGCAGCAGCTCGCGCCAATGCGTGAGCAGGCGCTCGATCCGCGCCGCGTCGAACAGGTCCGTGCTGTACTCCACCGCCGCCAGGAGCCCTTCCGACGAGCTGCCCACCGAGAGCGTCAAGTCGAACCGGGAGGTCCCCGTCTCCACCTCCAGGCGGCTCACCTCCAGCTCCGGCAGAGACAGCTCGATCGTCTCGGGCTCCAGCGCCAGCATCACCCCGAAAAGCGGCGAACGGCTCAGGCTGCGCTCCGGCGCCAGCTCCTCGACCAGGCGCTCGAAGGGCACCTCCTGGTGAGCGTACGCACCCAGGCACGCCTCCCGTACCCGGCCCAGCAGCTCCCGGAACGCCGGCTCGCCGTCGAGCTGCGCGCGCAGCACCAGAGTGTTGACGAAAAACCCGATCAGGCCTTCCGTCTCCGCGTGCGTGCGACCCGCGACGGGAGAGCCCACAGCAAAGTCCGATTGATCCGCATAGCGGGCCAGCAGCGCCTGCAAGCTCGCCAGCAGCGTCATGAACAGCGTGGCTCCCTCCCGCCGGCCCAGCCCGCGCACGGCCTCCGTCAGCGATGGCGCCAGCACCTCTCGCCGCGTCGCGCCGCGGAAGCTCTGCACCGCTCCTCGCGGCCGGTCCGACGGCAGCTCCAGCACCGGCAGGCCCGACAGACGCTCCCGCCAGTACTCCAGAGACCTCCCCAGATCCTCGCCCGACAGACGCTGCCGCTGCCAGGCCGCGAAGTCCGCGTACTGGATCGCAAGCTCTCCCAGCTCTCCCGCACGACCCGCCCACAGCGACTCGTACGCGGCTCTCAGCTCGCGCACCAGGATTCCCATCGACCAGCCGTCCGAGACGATGTGATGCACGCTCAGCAGCAGCGCGTGCTCCCGCTCTCCGAGCCGCACCAGCGCCGAGCGCAGCAGAGGACCCCGGCCCAGATCGAACGGCCGCCGGGCCTCCTCGACCGCCAATCGCGCCAGCTCCTCCCGCCGGCCAAAGCTCTCCAGACTGCACAGGTCCACCAGCGGCAACGCGAGCGGCTTCGCCGCCGCGACCAACTGCACCGGACGACCCTCCGCGTCGGCCGGGAAGCTCGTGCGCAGCACCTCGTGCCGGCGAACCACCTCCGACAGGCTCCAGGCCAGGGCCGTAGGATCGAGGTCTCCCACCAGGCGCAATGCCGCCGGAATGTTGTAGAACGGGCTCCCCGGCTCAAGCTGGTCCAGGAACCACAGGCGCTGCTGCGCGAACGACAGCGCCAGCTCGCCATCGCGCGGCACCGCCGCGATCGGCTCGGCCGACGACCGGCCTCGGCCCTCCAGCTCCGACGCCAGCCGCGCCACCGTCGGATGCTCGAAGAGGCTGCGCACCGGCACCTCCACACCCAGCACCTTCCGCAGCCGGGAGGACAGCCGCGTCGCCAGCAGCGAATGACCGCCGAGCGCGAAGAAGTCGTCGTCGGGCCCCACCCGTTCGACGCCGAGCACCTCGGCCCAGAGTCCCGCCAGCAGCTCCTCCATCTCCCCCCGAGCCTCGCGGCCGCTCTCGAACGTCGGGGCTGGCAGCGCGCCTCGATCCACCTTGCCGCTCGCCGTCAGCGGCAGCCCCTCCAGTCTCACGAACGCCGAGGGAACCATCGATCCGGGCAGCCGCTGCACGGCCCAACGCCGCAGCTCCTCACCGTCGATCGACGCTCCGGCTGCCGGCACCGCATAGGCCACCAGGAGCGTTTCGCCATTCCGCTCGCGTGCCGCCACCACCGCCGTGCCCACGCCGGGATGCTCCATCAGCACCGATTCGATCTCCCCCGGCTCGATGCGGAAGCCGCGGACCTTCACCTGGTGGTCCGTCCGGCCCAGGAATTCCAGCTCCCCGTCCGGCCGCCACCGCACCAGGTCGCCGGTGCGGTACAGGCGAGCTCCCGGCGAGCCGCCGAACGGGTCCGGCACGAACTTCTCGGCGGTCAGCTCCGGCCGGCCGAGATACCCGCGCGCCAGGCCTTCGCCGCCGAGCAGAAGCTCGCCCGGCACGCCCACCCCCACCGGCCACCCGCGACGGTCTGCCGCGTACGCCCGCGCGTTCGCGATCGGCCGGCCGATCGACGGCAAAGACCCCGCGCTGCCGCGCACCTCGCCCGAGGTCCCCACCACCGTGCATTCCGTCGGACCGTAGTTGTTGACCAGACGCAGGCGGTCCCCCGTCCATGCTGTAGGCAGACGCAGCCGGTCGCCACCTGTCAGCAGGAGGCGCAGTCGCTGAGCGGCCTCCGCGCGCTCGAGACCCAGCACCGCCTCGGCCAGCGGCGTCGGCAGGAAGGCCACCGTCATCCCCTCCGACTCCAGCCAGCCCCAAACCTGCTCCGCCGAGGCCCGCACCGCCTCCGGCGCCAGGTGCAGGCTCGCGCCGCACGTCAAGGGCGGCCACAGCTCCCAGACCGATGCGTCGAAACCCAGGCCCGCCACGTGAGCCGACCGGTCGGCGCCGGTCAGCCCGAACGCCTCCCGGTGCCACCCGACCAGGTTCGACAGCCCCTCGTGGTGGACCGCAACGCCCTTCGGCCGGCCGGTCGAGCCAGAGGTGTAGATGACGTAGGCCAGATTCTGCGGCGTCGTGGTCCCAGGCAGGGGACGCTCGCTCGCCGCGGACTCCTCCAGCTCGGCGAGCGTCACCACCCGCGCTGACCCCGCGGGCAGCGCCGCGGCCAGCCGCTCGTCCGTCACCACCACCGAAGCGTCCGAATCCTCCAGCATGAAGCCCACGCGCGAGGCCGGATAGCCGGGGTCCAGAGGCACGTAGGCGCCGCCCGCCTTCAGCACCCCGAGGATCGACGCCACCATCGCCGCCGAGCGCTCCAGGAAGATCCCCACCCGCTGCTCGGGGCCCACGCCCAGACCCGCCAACGACCACGCCAGACGGTTCGACCACAGCTCCAGCTCGCCATAGCTCACCCGCCGCCCGCCGTCCACCAGCGCCACCGCCTCCGGGCTCTCCGCCGCCTGCCGCGAGAACAGCTCGTGCACCGGACGGACACGCTCGTAGGAGCGCTCCGTCTCGTTCCACTCCACCAGCACCTGCAGACGCTCGCGCTCCGGCAGCAGCGGCAGATCCCACACCGACCGCTCCGGCGAGGACGAAGACCCCGCCAGCAGCTCGCAGAAGCGCGCGGCGAGCCTGGCGACGGTCTCGCGATCCAGCAGAGCCGGGTCGTAGTCGAGGCTGGCCACGACCTCGTCGCCCAGCTCGGCCATCATCAGGCCGAGCTCGAATTGGGCCGGCCGCCATCCGAGCTCGGCCGATTCGAGCGCCAGCTCGCCGGCCCGCAGGGTGTGGCCCGGCGCATCGAGCGCGATCGCACCGAGCGCCTCCCGCGTCCGCGACGGCGCACCCTGCAGAGCGAAGGTCACCTCCACGACCGGCAGATCACCGCCCATCCGCTCCCGCCCCAGCCGCTCCACGATCAGAGGAAACGGATAATCCTGGTTCTCAAAGGCCTCCAGGACGCGGCTGCGCACCCTTCCCACAAGCTCGGCGAAGCCGGGTCCCCCCCCCAGGTCTCCCCGCAGCGCGAGGAGATTGACGAAGTAGCCCACCACGCCGGCCGAAGCGGCCCGGGAGCGCGCCGCCGCAGGGCTGCCCACGATCACATCTTCGTGCTGGCTCGTGCGGGCGAGCAGCGCCTGCCACCCGGCGAGCAACGTCATGAAAAGCGAAGCGCCAGCCTTTCCGCCGAGCTCGCGTAGCCGGGCGAGGAGGCCCGCGTCCAGGCTGAAGCGGTAGCCCTCGCCGGCGCCGAGCCGGCGCCCGGTCCGCGGCCGGTCCACAGGCAGGAGATAGGCGGGGAGCGGTCCGGCGAGGCGGCGCAACCAGTACGCCTCCTGGCGCTCCCCTTGCGGACCCGCGAGCAGCTCGCGCTGCCAGCGGACGTGATCGCCGTAGTCTGCCGCCAGCGCTGGGAGCGCCGCCGGACGTCCGGAGATTTCCGCGGTGTACAAGGCGCCGAGGTCCTCGACGAGGATTCCGGCGGACCAGAGATCCACCGCAATGTGATGAACGGCGAGCAGCAGGTGCCGCTCCCCGCCGGGCGCCGCCAGCAGATGAACGCGCAGCAAGGGGCCACGCTGGAGATCGAAGGACCGCCGGGCGAGCCCCCGGGCAAGCTCCGTCAGATCCTCCTGGGAGCCGAAGACTCCCTCGTCGAAGAACCAGGACGCCGGTAGTCCGCCGACCCGCTGCAGCGGACCGGCATCGCCCTCTCGGAAGGTCGTGCGTAGCATGGGATGGCGCTCCAGAAGCCGTTCGAAGGCCCTGTGGAGCGCGCCGGTGTCCACCGATCGCGACAGGCGAGAAAACACCGCGATGTTGTAGGCCGCGCTCTCAGGCTCTTGACGCCAGACCGACCACAATGCCATCTGTCCGCTGGACAGCGGCTGGTCGCCAGCCGCAACTTCAGCGCCCGGTCGCGCGGCGGCCGCGACCTGCCCGGCGCCATGGAGCCGGCGCACCGCCTCGCCCAACTCTCCGATCGTCGAGCTCAGCAGCTCGCTCAGGCCCATGACCCGCCCGGTTCTGACCTCGAGGTCGTGCGCGAGCTCGATCACCGCGATCGAATCGAGGCCGTAGCGCGACAGCGCCACATCCGGCCGCACCAAACGCGCATCAACCCGCAGCGTCTCGACAAGGCGGGTCGTCAGCCATGCTTCGAGCTCGGAGCCGGGCTCGCCAGCCTCCACCGGCATGGCGGAAGGCGCCGGGGCATCGCCGGAACCGAAGCGCCGCTCCAAGACAACCTGCAGATCCTGATCGAGGAACATCCTCCTGCACAGGAAGCGCTGCACCTTGCCGCTCGAAGTTTTCGGCAGGCTGCCGGCGCGGATCAGGACCACGGCATGAGGCCGTACCTCATGGGTCTCAGCCGTCGCTTCGACGATGTCTTGAATCACGGCCTCCCAGTCCGCCAATTGACCCGGCTCGACCTCCTGGACAACGACGAGGCTCTCTTCCCCATCCACATCGATCGCGAAAGCGGCGCCGCAACCGGGCCGCAGCGCCGGGTGCTGGCGCTCCATAGTGAGTTCGATGTCCTGGGGGTAATGGTTCATTCCGCGGATGATGATCAGGTCCTTGACACGACCGGTGACGAAGAGCTCGCCATCCTTCAGAAACCCCAGATCACCGGTTCGCAGGAAGGCCGTCCCGGGCTCGCCCGCCAAGTGCGCCCCGAACGCGTGGGCGGTCTCCTCGGGCTGCGCCCAGTAGCCATGAGCGACGTGCGGTCCGGCGACCCAAATCTCACCGACCTCGCCGGGACCGCACCGCTGGCGCGAGGATGGATCGACGATCGCGACCACACCTTCGAGAAGCGGGCTGCCGCACCCCACGAGATAACGGACGCCGGAGGACCCTGGGAAAGCCTGGACAACCCGGTGGGCATCGAGCTCGCGGCCCCTGACCGCCGCGACGGTCGGATGGCGCTCCTGAGGTACGCCGGTGACGATCAACGTCGCTTCGGCCAGGCCGTAACACGGGAAGAACGCCTCGGGGCTGAAACCCGCCACCTCGAAGGCTGACGCGAAGCGCTCCAGAGTCTCTGCTCGTACCGGTTCGGCACCGTTGAACGCGACACGCCAGCTCCGCAGGTCGAGCTTCGCCCTCTCCTCGGCGGTGGTTCGCCTCACACAAAGCTCGTACGCGAAGTTGGGACCTCCGCTGACCTCGGCACGATACCGGGATACGGCCTCGAGCCACCGGATCGGCCGCTGCAGGAAGGAGGCGGGCGACATCAGGACACAGCGCGCGCCCACGAAGAGAGGCTCGAGCACGTTACCAATGAGTCCCATGTCGTGGTACATGGGCAGCCAGCTCACGTATGTCGATTCCGGATTGCTCCGGGTCGCCTGCCTGATCATCTCCAGGTTCGCCAGAAGATTGCCGTGGCTCACCATGACGCCCTTCGGCGCGGAGGTCGAGCCGGAGGTGTACTGGAGGAAGGCGAGCGTGTCCTCGTCGATCTCCGGAGGCGTCCAGTCTTCCGCGGCCTCGTCGGGGATCAGCGACAGAGCCAGCCAGTCGAGAGTTGCGAGCCCCGGCGCCTCCTCCGCCATCCGGTCGGCCCGGGCGAGGACCTCGGGCGTAGTCAACGCGAGAGCCGGCTCTGCGCTCTCCTGGATCGCCGCAAGGCGCGAGACGCCGCGACGGCGTGGCGGATATACCGGCACCGCGACCGCGCGGGCGTACAGACAGCCGAAGAACGCGACGATGAACTCGAGGCTTGGAGGAAAGAGGAGAAGGATCCGTTGGCCCTCGGCTCCACGCCCCTGGAGCTCGGCGGCAACGGCCCGCACTCGTCGGTCGAGCTCGCCATAGGTCAGGGTGGCAGCCTCCTGCTCCCCATCGCGCAGGAACGTGAAGGCCACCGCCTCCGGCTGGGCCTCCGCCCTGCTGCGGAGCGCCGCCACCAGATTCGAGAAAGGCAACACAGGGATGGACACCCCGAGTCCGTCGCTCATCGGGGTCTCCGCCACTCCTGTTATCGACTGCTTATTGCTGGAAATAAGATCGGTCATCTGCGCGCCTGCTGTTCCATTGGGGAAATGGCGCAAGCAGATCCGGCATCAGGGTAGCTCTGGCCAACTGTCTGCTGCTTTCCGGCTTCATATTCATAACCTACAGAGAGAGTGTCTCAATTTACCAAACCCGTGACGCTTGTTGAATTTTGCTGGCGGATTAAGAAATTGAGCATCTGGCGTTACCAGGTGGTGTCGTCCATCAGATTTGAACGAGCTCCGCCTCTCCCAAGGGGAGGCATGACCTTTCTTAGCAGAAGAGGGAAAGGAGAAGCGTGTGCCAGTTTATTCCAACGATTTCATCGAGGTGACTCTACACAGGACAGAGGCTCCAGACTCCTGTATCCATGACAAGTATCATCTCTCCGATTCTGGAGCCTCAGGGGGAAGCGTGAGCCAGACATTTAGCTCGATTATTTGTTTTCGTTACAGAAGGTGAGGTCAAGATTTCGGATCTCGACCGCGTATCACCTGGATTCTCGAACCGTGGAGTGAAAGACTACCTCCGGAGAAGTCATGAGCACACGGCGTCACGCCAAGCTCTGGGGATCTCGACAGGCGCAGTTTCTCGGGCGCATTTTCGACTGGTGCGGCCGGAGCGTAAGCGCAGCTTCACCCGCCTCTTGTTGTGCGTCTGTAAGTTGTTGATCTCTTAAAGTATCCCCAGCGGGATTCGAACCCGCGTTGCCGCCTTGAAAGGGCGGAGTCCTAGGCCTCTAGACGATGGGGACTCGGTGGGCGGGACGCTGCCAAAGGGCGGCGACCGGCGCTAACTCTACCATAATGGCGCGGGAGCCC
>DASVEF010000089.1:0-3323 GCA_036380715.1 Thermoanaerobaculia bacterium
GGGCTCCCGCGCCATTATGGTAGAGTTAGCGCCGGTCGCCGCCCTTTGGCAGCGTCCCGCCCACCGAGTCCCCATCGTCTAGAGGCCTAGGACTCCGCCCTTTCAAGGCGGCAACGCGGGTTCGAATCCCGCTGGGGATACCATCCGTTCAACAGGGGTGGTGAAGCTCTGTAACTCCTCGTAGAATGAGGCAGTTCCGGGTGTTCGAATCTCCCCTTCCGCGACCTGTAAACCTTTCGGGAACAGGAACGTCTGGAATCTCTGGCGCTGGTCGAGGTCGGCTTCCAGCCAGAGTCGGGAGGCGTTCAGGGAGACTCTCTCGGCGAAGTCGAGAACGGCTTCGATGTCCAGCTCTTCGGTCCTCTGGGAGTGTTGCTCTATCTCCGCCAGGGCCATGCCTTCGTTGAGCTTGTCCAGCTGGTCTTTGTAGGTGTCCTGGTCGATCGCTCTCTGGTAGATGAAGGCCTCGACGAGTTGCTCTTTGCGACGCTTCAGCTCCGCGATCTTGCGCTCGGCGGCGGCTCTCTGGGCGGCGACGTCTTCTCTCCGGGCCTTCCAGACGTCCAGGACGATGGCCCGGAAGAGGGACAGGAACTCGGGGCGGGGACGGAGGCGATCGAGGAGGGCCAGGAACTTGGCTTCCAGCTCGTGGCGTGGGGTATTCGTCTTGCGGCAACGGGCTTTCGGTGGGCAGTGATAGTAGGCGTAGCGCTGGCGCTTGCCCTGAGACCAGGAGCCGGTGAGGGGCTTGCCGCAGTGGCCGCAGGCCGTGAAGCCACGGAGGGGGAAGTCCGGGTTGTTGCGCTCCTTCGGCACGATCAGGCCATTGGTGCCGAGGAGGCTCTGGCAACGCCAGAAGGTGTCTTCGTCCACGAGTGTGGGCCAGTTGCCGGCGGCGTCAATGTCCCAGGCGGGCTGGACGATCCGGCTGATGTAGAGTCGGTTGGTGAGCATCTCTCCCCATTTCTGGGGGGACAGCTCGCCGCCCTTCAAGGTGCGGAGGCCTCGGTTGGTGAGGTCTTCGAGGACTTGCACGCGGGTGTAGAGGCCCGTTGCGAAGCGCTCGAAGCCGAGCCGTACGAGCGGGGCGCGCTCGGGGTCCAGCCGCATGCTCTTGCCGTCTGGAACGTAACCCAGGGGCGGCTTCCAGACCCATTGGCCCCGGCGCAGAGCTTCCTGCATGCCGGCTCTCGTCCGTCCGCCTCGGACCTCGTTGTCGAACTGCGAAAGGGCGGCGAAGATGCCTTCCATGAACTTGCCGGCCGGGGTCTCGTCGATCGGCTGGCTGACCGCCCTGAGGGTGACGCCGAGGCTGGCCAGGTGCCGGCGGATGATCGCGTGGTCGAATGCGTCGCGGGCGAACCGATCGACGTTGGTGACGACGAAGACGTGGATCCGGACGGCGCGCTTGTTCTGCTCGCGCAGGTAGGCCAGGGCGGCCTGGAGCTCGGTGCGGTCGGCGGTCTTGGCGGACTCGCCGCGCTCCAGAAAGACCCGGTCGACTTCCCATCCGTTCAGGCTGCAGAAGGCTCGGCACTGGTCTTCTTGGACGGCGAGGGAGAGGTTGTGGGTCTGCTCTTTGCTGCTGACGCGGCAGTAGATGATCGCTCGGAGTGAGGTCATTCCGAAGGCTCCTTCGCAGGAAGAGTGGTTCTCCTGGACCTCTTGGCCAGGAAGTGCGTCACGGTGATGTCGGCCAGGCCGTAAAGCTCCTGGCGGAGGCGCTCCAACTCGGCATCCGAGAGCTTGCGTCCAGCATCACCCAGGATCTTGCGGCACTCATCAAGAGAAATCATAGCACGAATCAGCTCTTCTTGTAACTGATTTCGACAACTTCTGGTCCTTTTTGAAGGAGTAGGAGTGAGCTCATTGGGCTGAGCTCTTTTCTTGGCTGAGTAGGCCGAGCTCTTGAAGCCGCGTGCGTACGCGGCGGCGGCTGATGTGGAGGGTGCGGGCGATGGCGGAGAGGCTGGGGGCGGTGCCTCTCAGGCGGGCGGTTTGGAGGCGGCGCTTCCAGGTGGCGATGAGGACGGTGTCGTCGAGAGGGGGTGCCGGCCGGCCGCCGCGGCGGAGGCCGCCGCGGGCGGCGAGGGCTCGGGTGCGGGCCTGGTCGTCGAGCTGGCCGGCGTCTCGAAGGGCTTGGAGGTGTTTGCGGGTGGTGGCTTGGGAGATGCCGAGCCTTGCGGCGATCTCTCGCTGGGAGAGGGGGCGGCGGCCTCCTCGGCCTTCCCAGAAGGTGACAAGCTCCAGGGGGTTGACGGCGACGGGAGGACGGCCCCAACGCTCTCCGGCGGTGCTCAGGTAGGCGCGCTTTGCGGCCTGGGCGCGGTGGTCGCGAGTGAAGGGGGCGGCGATCTCTAGCCAGTCTCGCCAGCGGAGGGCTCCGCCGGGGTCGGTGGTGTCGAGGCGGTCTTCGATGGCGATCAGGGCGACGTCGTGAGCGGCCAGGATCTGGCCCAGGTCGGTCAGTTGGCGCAGGGAGCGCGCGAGGTGGGTCAGGGTGCGGATGAGGATGCCTTGGACGGCTCTGGCGCGTACGGCCTGGACGAGGCGCGCGAGGCCCGGTCGCGGCCCCACAGGCCCGGCGACCGGGTCGGTGCACTCCAGGGCGACTTCCCAGCCCCTGCGGGCCGCTTCGGCGGCCAGGCCGGCGAGGTCCGGCTCGGCGTGCGCGTAGAGGGCGACTCTCATGTTCTTCTCCTGGGCGCCTGCGCGGGTTGCCGGTGTCCGTAGCGTTCGAGGACCTTGTAGACGGCGAAGTAGGAGAGCGGCCCCTGCGGCCCGGTGAAGAGGGGCGTGTCGGTGGCCCACAGGCGGCGCTCGGTGAGCCAGGCGAGCAATCTGCCGCCGATGTCCATGGGCATTTCGGCTCGCCATGTGATCCCGTAGCGACGGACCGCGACGATGAGGTGTCCGCGGTCCATGCTGATCGCCGAGGCGTGCAGCTCGGAGATCTCTTCGGCATTCAGGCCCGCCGCAAGCAGCGCCAGGAGGGCTCCGTCGCGCAGGCCCACGGGCCAGCCGGCCAGCAGGCGGGCGGGGTCGACCCGGGAGAGAGCCTGGCGCGCTTGCTCGGGGCTCAGGAGCATCAGAAGGGGTCCGGTCCGGCCGGCGCCGGGGTTGGGCGGTTGCGGAAGGAGGTCGTCGCGCCGGACCAGGCCAGCTCGACTTTGCCGGTCTCGCCGTGGCGGTGTTTGGCGATGATGATCTCGGCGAGGCCTCGGAGGGTGGGGTCGGCGGGGGTGTAGACCTCGGGGCGGTGCACGAAGGCGACCTGGTCGGCGGCCTGTTCGATGACGCCGGATTCGGCCAGGTCGGCGAGC
>DASVEF010000090.1:0-4917 GCA_036380715.1 Thermoanaerobaculia bacterium
GCGTAGAGGTCGATCTCGCCCAGGAGCCGCGACTCGAAGCCGCCGCTCCCCGTCGTGACCCCGCCGGTCGTCGCCAGCCCTTCCAGGTGGGCGGTCTCCTCGGGACCGAGCCGCCGGACCTCGGCGCCGCTCACCTGGAAGCGCTCGCGCCGCCGCCGCATCTGGACTGTCAGCCAGCCGCCCGCCAGCTCCAGCCAGAGCGGCTCCAGGTCGCCGCTCATCCGCCAGGCGGTCCAGGGGATCAGGGCGACCAGCAGCGCGATGACGCCGGGGCCGATCCTCCCCGCGATCCAGGCCGCGACCGCCACCACCACCATGAACAGGGCGAGCCCGACGAGCAAGGCTCGCAGCTTGCGCCGGCCGCGGAGGATGGCGCCTCCCGGCGTACAGGGGAACCGGAGCGCGCTCACTCCGATCCCCGCCTCGCCCGCGGATGGGAGTCGCGGTAGACCGCCAGCAGCCGCTCCACCTCCAGGTGGGTGTACTTCTGGGTCGTGGACAGCGAGCTGTGGCCCAGCAGCTCCTGGATCGTGCGCAGGTCGGCCCCGTTCTCCAGCAGATGGGTGGCGAAGGTGTGCCGCAGGGTGTGCGGATGGACCCCCCGCGCCACCGCCGCCTGCTCGACCCAGCGGTCGATGACCCGCCGCACCGAGCGGTCGGTCAGGCGTCCGCCGAAAGTGTTGAGGAAAACCGGCTCGCCGTCGTCCTGCCTCCCGCGCGCCCGCACCGGCTCCCAGGCCTCCATCCATCTCTGCAGCGCCTGGGCCGCCGGGCGCCCGAAGGGGACCATGCGCTCCTTGCTTCCCTTGCCGACCACCCGCAGCACCCGCGCCGAGAGATCCACCGCCTGCCAGTCGAGGCTCACCAGCTCGCCGACGCGCAGCCCGGTGGCGTAGAGCAGCTCCAGGATCGCCCGGTCGCGCTTGGCCAGCGGCTCGTCGCCCGCCACCTGGGGGGCTTCGATCAGATCCTCGACTTCGCCGGGCCGGAGGTGGCGCGGCAGGGTCTTGGGGACCTTGGGCGTGCGCACCGACTGCGCCGGATTGGCGGCCAGAGTCCCCTCGCGGCAGGCGAAGCGGAACAGGCTGCGCACGGCTGACAGCGCCCGCGCCTGGCTCCGCTTGGCGAGCCCCTCGCGGGTCATGGCCGCGAGATACGAGCGCACGGCCATGGCGTCCACGTCTCCCGGGCGGACCGTCTCCGGGTCCTTGCCCAGGTAGTCGCGCGAGAGGAACTCCAGGAAGCGGAGGAGGTCTCCTTCATAGGCGCGCAGGGTGTTCGGAGAGAGGTTCCTCTCCCCCTGGATGTGCTCCAGGAAGCGATGGATCAGACGGCGCATGGGCCCCTCACCCCCGACCCCTCTCCCATCCCCCTCCCGGACCGCCGGGAGAGGGGAGCAGCGAGCCATCAACCGTCTGCCCCACGAGCTGCTCCGAAGCTTCCTCTTCTCCCCCTCTCCCGGTCGGGGGGAGGGGATGGGAGAGGGGGCCGGGGGGTGAGGGGTCCACCGGCACGCCGTTGCGCTCCGCCCAGGCGAGCAGCTCGGCGCGGGCGCGGTCGGCGTAGGCGGTGCGCCGGTCCGCCTTGCGCAGCCGGCCGCTCAGCTCCTCGAACAGGCCGTAGTTGATGTTGGCCGGCTGGAAGTGCTTGGGGTCCGACTCGGTCAGGTGCCGGGCCATCGCGCCGAGAGCTGTCGTGGCCGGGAACGGCTCAGGTGCCCGCCCCTGGCGTTCCAAGGACAGATACAGGCCGATCGCCAGCCCGGTCGCCGCCGACTCCAGGTATCCCTCGACGCCGGTGATCTGGCCGGCCAGCCGGACGCGCGGCTCGGCCTTGACCCGGTAGAGCTTGTCGAGGTGGACCGGCGCGTTGATGAAGGTGTTGCGGTGGATCTGCCCGAAGCGGACGAAGTTGGCGTTCTCCAGCCCGGGGATCAGCCGCAGCACCCCCGGCTGCTCGCCCCACTTCATCCGCGACTGGAAGCCGACCAGGTTGAAGTGGCTCTTGGCGAGGTTCTCCTGCCGGAGCTGCACCACCGCGTACGGCCGCCGGCCGTCCGGCGCCGTGAGCCCGACCGGCTTCATCGGCCCATAGCGCAGAGTGTCCTCGCCGCGCCGCGCCAGCTCCTCGATCGGCAGGCACCCCTCGAAGAAGACCGCCTTCTCGAACTCGTGGGGGGCCACGACCTCGGCGTCCAGCACCGCCTGCCGGAAAGCCAGATACTCCTCCTTGTTCATGGGAGCATTGAGGTAGTCGTCGCCCTCTCCCTTGCCGTACCGCGACTGCCAGAAGAGCTTCGAGAGGTCGAGGCTCTCGGCCTCCACGATCGGCGCGATGGCGTCGTAGAAATAGAGGTAGTCGCTCCCCAGCAGCCCCTGGAGCTGGCCGGACATCGCCTCCGAGGTCAGCGGCCCGGTGCCGATCACCACGTCCCCCTCGGGGATCTCGAGAACCTCCTCGCGCCGCAGCTCGATCCGCGGATGGGACCCGATCGCCGCCGTCACCCGCTCGGCGAACCGGTCGCGGTCCACCGCCAGGGCGCTCCCCGCGGGCACGGCCGCCGCCCGCGCCGAGCCGATGATCAGCGACCCGAAGACCTCCATCTCCCGCTTGAGCAGCCCGGCCGCGTGCAGCGGATCGTCGCTGCGCAGCGAGTTGCTGCACACCAGCTCGGCGAGGTCGCCCGTCTTGTGCGCCGGAGTCGAGCGCACCGGCCGCATCTCGTGGAGCACGACCTCCACTCCGCGCTCCGCGAGCTGCCAGGCGCACTCCGTGCCCGACAGGCCACCGCCGATGATGTGGATGGGGGAGGGCATGGGGGGATTATAGGGGAGATCTTCGTCGCCCCCATCTCGCTCCATGGTATCCTTTTGAGGTGGATCTGCGCAGAAAATCTGCGCAGAATGCCTCGAAACGGCAGGTACCGTATGTTGATCCGCTTCCGAGTCTCCAATTTCCGCTCTATCCGCGACGAGCAGGAGCTGTCCATGGTTGCCAGCTTCCGGGACGGCCGGAGCGACGTGGTCCGCGTCGAAGGACTGGACGTGGACCTGCTGCGGGTCGCGGGGATCTATGGGCCTAACGCGGCGGGGAAGTCCAACGTTCTGGCGGCGCTCGCATTCATGCGAGAGGCGGTGGCTGACGCTCGCCGTCAATGGAGACCGGAAGGCCCTATTCCTCGAGAGCCCTTCCTGCTCGATGCCACGAGCCGTGAAGAACCCTCTCTGTTTGAAGTCGACCTCCTGATTCAGGGAGTCCGATATCAATATGGGTTCAAGCTGGACTCCGAAAGAATCCTGGAAGAGTGGCTCTACGTCTATCCGAAGAAACGCCGGCAGGTCTGGTTCGCGAGGGATGCGGACGCTGCGGAGCCGTTCTTCTTCGGGAAAGAGCTGAAGGGCAGCAACAGAACGATCGAGGGGCTGACAAGGAAGAACCGGCTGTTCCTTTCCATGGCTGCGGAGTACAACCATCCCGCTCTGGGTCCGCTCTACTACTGGTTCTCAAAAGGCCTGTTCCATCTGGATGGCGAGGCTCGCTTGAAGGCGACGCTCGCCACTATGGAAATGTTGGACGGGCGTTACCGGGAGAAGATCCTGGAATTCCTGCGTCTGGCGGATCTGGGGATCGTCGATCTACAAGTCAAGGAGGAGAAGACCTCTTTGACCATCGCCGAGATGATGGAGCTCATCCGAGAAGGTGCCATGCCCACTGACTCCTCTGACGTTTACAGGCTCGAGCTCCGGCACCGGTCGAAAGGGGGGCAGGTCTCGCTGCCCTTCGAGAAGGAATCTCGTGGCACACAGGTGTGGCTCGCATTGCTGGGCCCACTGCTGGAGACACTCGAATCCGGGGGAATCCTTTGTATCGACGAACTTGATACCAGCCTCCACCCTCACTTGGCGGCTGAGCTGCTTCGTATCTTCCTTGATTCCAAGAGAAATCCTCAAAACGCTCAACTGATCTTCAACACCCACGACGCCACCTTGTTGGGAAATCTGTTGGGAGCGCCAAGCCTGCATCGAGACCAGATCTGGTTCGTCGATAAGGACGAGGAGGGAGCGACTTACCTCTACCCTCTGACAGACTTCAAGCCCCGGAAGCTTGAGAATCTAGAGCGCGGCTATCTCCAAGGTCGCTACCACGCCATTCCGTTCATCGAAGCCTCGCTGAACCAGAATGCCTAAGAGAGGCGGAGGAGGACAGGGTCTCTCCCGGCGGTCTCCGCGATATGAGCCGACGCGACGCATCCTTGTGCTCTGTGAGGGCGAAGTGACCGAGCCCGAGTACTTCCGGGCTCTCCGCCGGGCATCTGTGAATACGCAGGTGGAGATCGTGATCGAGGGATGTGGAGAAGACCCGAAAGCCCTTGTCGAACGGGCAGCGGAGCGGAAGAAATCTTCGGATCGGGTGGCCCGGGAGCGAGATGAGCATCTCTGGTACGACGAGATCTGGTGCGTCTTCGACGTCGACGACCACGCCAGGCTGCCCGACGCCCGCCAGCAGGCTCGGGACAACGGTCTCCGGCTCGCCGTCTCCAATCCATGCTTCGAGATCTGGGCTCTCCTCCATTTCCAGCCCCAGACGGCCTACCTGGAGCGGGACAAAGCCCGAAACCGGCTGAAGACTCACCTTCCAGACTACGACAAGGAGCTTCCGTTCGACCGCCTCCGGCCTGGGTATGAAGAGGCCGTCCGCCGAGCGGAAGGGCTGGACCGCACCTGCGAGAGGAACGGGTGTCCAGGCGACAACCCGTCCACGGGCGTCTATGTGCTCACGGAGCGAATTCGGGAGGAGGGCAAGGTGGCGCACCTTCGGCAGATTCGAGAGGAGCGGACGAGGCGAAGGTGAGCTACCTCGGCCCCGCGCTGAGCGTTGCCCCCTCCGGTCGCCGATCCTGGCCCGTAAGTCGAGCTT
>DASVEF010000091.1:0-8045 GCA_036380715.1 Thermoanaerobaculia bacterium
GATCCGGGCGCGGGAGCTCACGCTCCAGATGGCGTCCACCGCGGCCAGGGAGGCGCGGACGAGCTGCGTCTTCAGCTCGAAGCCGCGCCCCGTCTCGTAAGGGTCCAGGTGAGCGGTGTCCCCGCCTGCCCAGGACCAGAACGAGATCTCGTTGATCGGGGCAAAGAACGGCGGCTCGTCGGTCTCGTCCGCGATGAGCCGGGTGACCGCGCGGGCGTACTCCGCGAAGCGGTCGATCAGTTGCGGGCGGAAGATGTCGATATCCTCGGGCCATCCGTAATGACAGAGATCCCAGATCACCTGCACCCCGGCGTCGCGGGCGGCGCGTACCAGAGGGAGCAGGGAGGAAAAGTCGTAGCGCCCGGGCGAGCGCTCGACTAGGTGCCAGCGCACGCCGTCGCGGGCGGTCTCGATCCCGATCCGCCGCAGCCGGGCATAGTCTTTTTGCGCAAACCGGTCGTGACCCGTCGCCGCGATCACGTCGAGACGTCTACCGTCGCGACGCCGGTGACAGGAGCATTCAAAACCGGCAATCCAGAAACTCTTCAGTATCACTCACGCCTCTCGACCGAGTTGTTTTGCAAGAGACGGACCAGCCTCCGCCGAAGCCTTGTCCTCCCCTCAAGGAGTGCTCAAGCACTCATTCCTTTAGAGGGCAGGCGTGCGCGGCAAGCCCGCCGCGGTAACGACCTCCCGGAGGAGACCTCTCATGCGGTCCTGCAGAATGAAGCGCGTTTCACTCGTCTTGGCCTTTGTGTTGTCCATCTCTCTGTTCCCCATCCCCCCGGCGCAGGCCGACCCCATCTCGTGGCTCCTCAGCCTAGAGAGAGTCGCCCGCCTCTTCGAGGGGACCGGCCTCTTCGCGAAGTTGCTCCGGCCTCTCCCTAACTCCGGCGGTGGCATGGACCCGAACGGAAACCGAAACCCAGGGTCTTCCCCGCCACCCCCGCCACCGCGTAACGGCGGCTAGAGACAATCTCTGTCCTCGTTTTCGCCCCTGAAGCAACTATCCTTTAGCGGGGGAGCGCTCGCCGAAGGGCCTGGCTCCTCCCGCGGGAGGGATGGTTGAGCGCTGAGTACCACCCGGACCGAGCCACTCTGGACAGCTTCTCCCGCGGCGCGCTCTCCGCGGCCGAGGCGCTGCGGGTCGAGGCGCACCTGCGCTCGGGATGCGCCCTGTGCCAGGGCCGGGTCGACGACCTGCTCCTCTCCATGGTGGGGCCGGAGCCCGGCTCCGAGGCCGCCATGGACACCGCCTGGGCCAGGATCGTGACGATGCTCGAACGGCGGATGTCCGAGCTCCGCCGCGAGAGGGAGGACGCGCCCGGCCTGCTGGCCGAGCTGCTGAACCGTCCCGCCGCGGAGCGGAGCGCCCTGATCCACTCCGGCGGCCCGCTCCGGACGTTCGCGGTCTGCGAGCTGCTGATCGAGAAGGGTTTCGAGGAGGGCTTCCGCGATCCCGCGCAGGCGCTCGAGCTGGCGGCGCTCGCGGTCGAAGCCGCGGGCTGCCTGGACCCCGCCAGCTACGGCCGCTCGGTCGTCCAGGACCTCAGGGCGCGAGCCTGGGCCTATCTCGGCAACGCGCGCCGGATCGCCTCGGACCTCCCGGGCGCGGACCAGGCCCTGAGCTTCGCCGAGTCGCTCCTCCAGGAAGGCTCCGCCGATCCCCTGGAAGAGGCCCGCCTCCTCGACCTCCGGGCCTCTCTGCTCAGCGACCAGGGGTGGTTCGAGCAGGCGGCCGAGCTGCTCGATTCCGTGATCGCCATCTACGAGGATCTCCGCGACCCGCAACGGCAAGGTCGCGCCCTGATCGGCCAGGGCCTCTTCCTCAGCTATGCCGGCCTCTCCGAGCAGGCGGTCGAACGCCTCGCCGAAGGGCTTTCGCGGATCGACTGGGACGAGGAGCCGCGCCTCGTCCTGATGGCCCGGCACAACCTCGCCTGGTGCCTGAACGACAGCGGCCGGCCGGAGGAGGCCAGCCATCTGCTCGACCGCTTTCGCCACACCTATGGCACCTTCCCGGACCCCTGGACCGGCCTCCGGCTTGCCTGGTTGGAAGGGCGCATCGCCGCCCGCCTGGGCCGGGATGAGGACGCCGAGCGGGCTTTCCGCGAGGTGCGCGGCCGTTTCCTCGAGAAGGACCTGTGCTACGACGCCTCCATGGTGACGCTCGACCTCGCCGGCCTCTACCTCCGTCAGGGGCGCAACGCCGAGGTGAGACAGGTCGCCGCGGAGATGCTGCCGACCTTCCTCTCTCAGGACGTTCACCGCCAAGCCGTCGCCGCCCTGACCGCCTTCCAGCAGGCCGTAGAGATGGACCAGGCCACTCCTCTGCTCATCCAGGAGGTCGCCGCCTATCTCGTGCGGGCGCGCAAGAACCCGCGCCTGCGCTTCCGTTCGTAGCGTCCGGAGAGAACTTTTTGCAACGCGGCGGGTAATTTGGACCCTCACCCCCCCGGACCCCCTCTCCCAAGAGAGAGGGGGAGAAAAGTCGATCAGTTTTTGGCAGGGTTCCCCCTCTCCCGGGCGGGTGTGAGTGCGGGTGGGAGAGGGGGTCAGGGGGTGAGGGCTCACTCCTGAGATATCCTCCCGCGCATGGCGCAGAGGCCTTCTTTCTCCCTGCCACGGGTCCCGGCCGTAGCGGCCCGGCGGCTGCTGCTCGGCGGTCAGGAGCTGCTGGCCGATCCGCGGCGGCGGGCGACGGCGGACGTCCTCTACGAGATCGTGGAGGCGATGGGATTCGTGCAGATCGACTCCATCAACGTCGTCGAGCGCGCGCACCACCTGACGCTGGCGGCCCGTCTCCAGGGCTACCGGCCGGCCCTGCTGGAACGGCTGCTGGAGCGGGACCGCCGGCTCTTTGAGAACTGGACCCACGACGCCTCGGCGATCCCCACGGTCTGGTATCCCTACTGGAAGATCCGCTTCGAGCGCTACCGGAAGCGCGTCCTGGCCCACCCGTGGTGGAGGGAGCGCGTGGGGCCGGACCCCGAGCGGGTGATGGAGCACGTCCGCGACCGCCTTCGCCACGAGGGGCCGCTGATGACCAAGGACTTCGAAGACGAGCGGCCCGAGAGGACCGACAAGGCCTGGTGGGGCTGGAAGCCGCAGAAGGCGGTCCTGGAGTACCTGTGGCGCATCGGCGAGGTGGCCGTGCCCCGCCGCGTCAACTTCCACAAGGTCTACGACCTGGCCGAGAGGGTCTACCCCGAGGCCCACGCCGCGCCGCGGCCCACGGACGAGGAGCACGTGGACTGGGCCTGCCGCTCCGCCCTGAAACGGCTCGGAGTGGCCACGTCCGACGAGATCGCCGGCTTCTGGCGTGCGGTCTCTCTGGAAGAGGCCCGGGCCTGGTGCGCGCGGGCCTCCGCCGCCGGCGAGATCGCGGCCGTCGAGGCCGAGGCCGTGGACGGCTCGCGCCCCCGCGCCGCCTGGGCCGTGCCCGACTGGGAGGAGCGCCTCGCGGCCCTGCCCCCGGCCCCGCCGCGCATCCGCCTGCTCAGCCCGTTCGATCCGATCCTGCGTGACCGCAAGCGCACCCTCCGCCTCTTCAACTTCGACTACCGCTTCGAAGCCTTCGTCCCCGCTCCGCAGCGCGTCTACGGCTATTACGTCCTGCCGATCCTAGAAGGAGAGCGCCTGATCGGCCGTCTCGACCCCAAGCTTCTCCGCGAAGAGAGCCTGCTGGACGTCCGCAAGATCTGGTGGGAGACGGGCGTGCGGGAGAGCAAGGGGAGGAAGATCGCCCTGGAGGCCGCGGTCGAAAGGCTGGCGCGGCTGGTAGGGGCGGAGCGGTGGGCGCTGCCCCTCACCCCCTAACCCCCTCTCCCACACGCACTCACACCCGCCCGGGAGAGGGGGAATGACCCTACTAGTACTCTCATCGGTGTTCATGTGATGTCAGTGGGGCCTATCTAGAGGGGAAAGCGTTCCAATCGTTGTCAGTTGTGACCGCTTTCCGTCAGTAAGCGCGGAGTTGTGTGACCCGGGCGTGACCCGGTTATGCTATACTTACGCCCATGAGCTACAGCATCAAATTCGAGGATCGCACCCTGCGCGGTCTCCGCGTTCCCGATGGCAAGGACAGGCAGGAGTGGAGTGACACGGTGGTCCCGGGGCTTCGCTTCCGCAAGAGCGACAAGGGGCATGGCTCCTTCTCCGTGGTCTACAGGGTCAAGGGACAGGACAAGCAGGACCGCAGGACGATCGGACCCTTCCCCAGGGTCTCCATCGCTCAGGCTCGCGAGGAAGCCCGACAGGACCTCAACGCCGCAAGCTCGGGGCGCGACCCGAAGAAGCTCCGGATGGCTCCTCCCGAACCTGAGGTCCACCCGATGACTTTCGCAGAGCTCTTTGAACTTTACATGGATCGCCACGCTCGCGACAACCTCGCGACCTGGGCCGATGTCGAGCGCAAGGTCCGCAAGGATGCGCTTCCCGTCATCGGCCAGATGCCGGCCGGGGAGGTGCGCAAGCGCCATCTTCATCTGGTCATCGATCGGCTTGTCTCCGGTGGGCACGCCGTGAGCGCTCGCGGTCTGCTGTACGTGATCTCGGCCATCTACACCTGGGCTGAGGGGCGCGAGCTCGTCGAGTACAACCCGGTCCGGCGCTTCCCCTACCCCAAGCCGGCCGCGCCTCCTCAACGCAGGAGCCTGACCGACGATCAGCTCCGGGCGCTGTGGTTTGCCCTCCTGGAGATCGCCGACCAGCCGGTGTCTGACAAACAGAAGGAGCGGCGCAATGGGCGGTTCACCACGACCCGGGATCTGTTCGCCTTGGTGGTGCTGACGCGGCTCCTACTGGGCCAGCGCACCACCGAAACGGTCGGCATGCGCCGCCAGGATCTGGAGGCTCAGTGGTGGAATCTTCCTGGCTACATCGGGCGGCGGCGGTATACGAAGACGGGACGGGATCACCGGGTGCCGCTGGTGCCGCTGTGGAGCGAGTATGTGCTGCCGCGCGTGGAGAGGCTGAGCACAGGGCGGCCGTATGTCTTTCCCAGCGATCGGCTGCAGGACCAGCCGCTCCACGCCGAGAGCATCCAGTCGTTCTGTTCCCAAGTGTCGGCCAAGGTGGGCTTCCCTTTTGTGGCGCGCAACCTGCGGACGACGTTCCTGACTTCCATGGCTCGGCTTGGCGTGCCGCAGGAGGTCCGGCGGCGTCTGGTCAACCACAGTGATGGGACCGTCGAGACGATCCACTACAACCTGTATGACTACGACGCCGAGAAATGGGCGGCCGCGCTGCGTTGGAATGCCCATCTGCGCAGCATTTTCTACGGCGAGTCGGCTCAAGGGGTGCCTTCTCAGGCTGCCTAGGTGGCCCAAAACTGGCTGCCCGCTTCCGGTTTTTCTCCGGAAAAGTGGCAGTCTGCTTCCAGTTTTCCTTTCCGACCAGGAGGCCGCCGGCTAGGCGGCGGCCCAGTCGCGCCGGCCTTCTTGCCACTCGCGGAGCTTGTCCACGCGAAAGGCTTCCCTGCCAGGGCTGAGAGTCTCCGGAGCGGGGAACCGGCCGGCCGCGATTTCCCGCCGCAACGTGGACCGGGACAGGCTTGACCAACTGATCACCTCGGGCCAGGTCATGAACCGGGGGAGCACCTCACGGACGTTGGTCAACGTGTGGCGGCTCGGCAAGGGCTGCTGCGGTCTGCTGTCGTTTTTCATCGGTTTTCTCTGGTTTGGATCCTGAATGCTACATTCCGCACAGTGTATGCCTGGACCGACATCAAGGTCAAGAGAAAAGTGAGTACCTTCGGCTTTTTCTTGGAGGGCTTGCTTATGCCACAAGCGACATCGTATCATGTCGGTATGGCTACGGCAGATCCCTTCGAAGGCCTTGGACAAGCGCTCGCCCGCCTTCGGGAGTGGGCCGGCTTCGCGACGCAAACGGAGGCGGCAGAGGCCCTTGGCTTCGACAAGGGCCAGTTGTCGCGATGGGAGCATGAGAATCCTCGGCCCACGCTCGAGAACCTCGGCCGCTTGCTTGCGGCTTACGGAGTCGGCTTGGCGGATCTGGTGGCCCTTCTGGAAGAAGTCCGCCGGCCGAAGCGGAAGACGCTGGATCGACTCGCCCATGAGGCTGAGATGGCCCGGTTGACCGAGCTGATTCGCCAGATGACGGAGAGCCAGGCCGAGGCGGAAAGTCGGCTGAAGGCGCTTGAGGCGCAGTTGGGCGTGACCAAGGAATAGCCCGGTTTCACCCGCTTGTCTTGAGGCTCGTATTGAACGGCTCGGTTGACCTCTGGCCGCATCGGCTCTTCTGGATGGGCGATCCGCGGGCGGTGGCGATCTTCAGTGTGAAAGTTCCGGCGGACGAGCCAGGACCCTGGCTGGGGACGGTGGGCTGGCGCCCCTGGCGGCAACGCTCGACATCCACGAAGCGGCTCGATGGGTGGTTTGGAAACAACAATCCGCACCTCCGCCGGGACTCCTTCGCCACCATCAACCGCTTCTATGGCTGGCACCGCGCTCATGAGTACGTCGTCCGCCTGGGCGCGACTTTTGTCGACATCGACTGTGGCCGCAACGCCTCCGACTGGTCGGCCAAGGAAGCCGCGGACATTCTCCGTGGGCTCGTGGATCTCGGCATGCTGGTGCAGCCTTCGATGTTCCAGTTCTCCGGCCGGGGCTTGTGGGCCTTCTGGCTCCTCCGCGACGATAAGGACCCGAGCACGACTCCTTTCGCGAACGCCCACAATCGGGAGCTGTGGAGGTCGCTTCAGCAGCACACGGCGGACACGATTGCGGCAGCCTTCCCGGGCTTGAAGCTGGACCGGCCGGCGGGCGAGTTCACCCGCGTGACTCGGCTGCATGGGAGCGTGAATCCCGCGGCCGGCCGGCGGGTGCGCTACGAGCTGCTCCCGAGTCCGGCCGGCGAGCCGGTCCGCTACAGCCTGGACGAGCTGGCCGATTTCTACGGCCTGTGGCGCCCTGGACACCTCCGGCCGCTCGACGAGTTCGAGGACCGGCGAGATTTGGCGCTCGAAGCCCACCGCAGGCGCGAGGACGAGCGGGAGGAGGAACGCCGGCGGGAGGATGCCGCTCGAATTAGGGGCCGTCCGAGCCTCTCCGATCTGGGACGGCAGGGACATGTCAAGCTCTGGCTCAATCGCTTGCGCTTTCTCGATCGGGTGCGGGTCGAAATCTATGGCGGCGTGATCCCTTGCGGCCACCGGTACCACATGCTCTCTGCCTATGGCTACTGCTACGCGAAGCTGACGCGGGATCTTTCGGAGCTGGCGGGAAAGGTGGCGACGATCGGCCGCAAGTACTGCGCGCAGCCAGCGGGGGACCTGATCACGGACGCCGAGCTGCGGCGGATCACGGAGCATGCCCTGGGATGGGCTCGGAGCGGGCACCAGATCACGAATCGGAAGCTCGCCGCCTTTGCGGGTCTCGATCCGGTGGCGGACCGGGAGCGGATTGAGCGGCTCGGTTTGAATCTTTCGACGGGACCCAAGGGCCGCAACGAGCGAACGCGGGCGCGGCGCGAGCTGGCGCGGAAGATTCTCCAGACGGCGCTCAATCGCGGCGAAGATCCACCAAGCGCGCGGAAGCTCGCGCAGGTTCTCACCGATCAGGGGTGCGCCACCGGGCGATCGACCGCGCATGCGCTTCTGGGGGAGCTTTCGGCCGCGCTCCGGCGCAGGGATGGTCCGGAGGCGCAGCGCTTTTCAGTGCAAGCGCTTTCGCCGGAGCGCGACGGGCAGGCAGGCCCTAAATCGGGCCATAGGTTCGCTACCGCGACACCCTGCCCCCTTTAGAAGCCAAAAGTCGGACAACCTGGCGAAGATAGGAGCACCGCGCCGGGTGGAAAGGACGGAAAGGACCACAAGGACTGACACAGACGAGCACGGACAAACGCGGACTTCAAGCACGGGAAGGACGGGCCAGGAGGCGGACACCCACCGCGCTACGCCGGCGCGCCCGGGCGAGGGTGGCGGCGACTTCGCGGGCCAGGTCGGCAGTGGCGGTTTCGCGGCGGGCCGCTTCCTGGAACAGGAGGAGGGCGGCGAGCGCCTCGCGGGCGACGTCGTGATTGCG
>DASVEF010000092.1:0-3950 GCA_036380715.1 Thermoanaerobaculia bacterium
TCAGCGCGCTTTTCTAATCCTTTTGAGCCGGTGAGCCGCTCTGGAGCGCTGCCTGCCGGAGCTCCGGAAACACCTTGCCGACCTTGGCGAGCAGGTAATCGCCGTAGGTTCCCTGGAAGGCATGGACGTTGGCGTGGTCCCAGCGTTCGTCCTGGTCGTCGGGGGGAGCCTCCACACCCGGCAGGTCGATCGGCTGCACTCGCGCGAAGAAGTTGGGATCGAAGAAGAACGGAAACGAGAGCCGGTCGCGCGGGGCCGGGTTGCGGACCCGGTGCGGCGTGGAGCGGAAGACTCCCTTGGTCATCCGGTCCAGCATGTCTCCGATGTTGCAGACGAACGAGCCCGGCACCGGCGGGGCGGGGACCCATCCCGACCGCGACCGCACCTCCAGCCCGCCGGCGTCGTCCTGCAGCAGGATCGTCAGCAGGCCGTAGTCGGTGTGCTCGCCGACACCCCAGAGAGCCGGATCGCTTGGCGGTGGGTAGTTGAAGATGCGGAACAGGGTGAGCGGCTCGCCGGTATATCGTTCGGCGAAGTAGGACTCCGGGAGATCCAGGCTGAGGGCGAGCCCGGCCATGAGCCGATGCCCCAAGCGCGTCAGCGCCGCCATGTAGTCCAGAACGGTCTCACGGAAGCCCGCCGGCTCGTCAGGGAAGAGATTGGGGCCGTGCAACGGGGTACCGGCCTGCACCAGAGGGTGGTCCGGGGCGAGCTCCGGGCCGAAGTACAGGCCTTCCTTCTGGTCGGGTTTGCCGGACGTCAGCTCGTCGCCGACCCGGAAGTACCCGCGCCAGGCCCGCCCTCCCAGAGCCATGCGGATGCGCAGCTTGGTGTCCGGATCCTGGGCAAAAAACTCCCGGCTGAGCTCGCGCAGCCGCAGTTGCAGATCCTCGTCCACGCCATGGCCGACGACGTAGAAGAAGCCGCTCTCCCGGCATGCCTTCCCGAGCTGCTCGGCGCCTGGCCAGCGACCGGAAGCGCCGTCGACCAGCTCGCTCACGTCGATGATGGGAACATGGGAAAACTCTTGCGCTTGCCTCATGCGGATAGCGGACCTCCTCGATGAGAGAGCATACGACAGCACGCGTCGTGGACAGGCTGTCTTCGCTCAGCTCCAGCGAGTGCGCCGAGGGAGATCGAGGGCGATCGGGGGAGCGCAAGCGTCGCTGTGTTATGAAAAACTCTCCGTCGTCGCCTATAGATGTATGGAGTCTGGACGCAGCGCTCTCAGAAAGGAGAAAGCCATGATCCGCAGGAGCTTGTCTGCCCTGATCGCCCTCTTCCTGGCCGTTCCGGTCCTCGCGGCGAGCCCGCCGTGGACCGCCGCCGGCACCACGGCGGTCATCGATGAGTCCTCTGTCTCGCTGTACGCCCTGACGCCGCCCTTCCTCGGCTTTTCGGCCGCGCCGAGCACCGGCGTCATCAGCGCCTACTTCAATGTGACCGACACGTCCGCCACGTCGGCCCCGGGTTGGAACACGCTGGAGATCAGCGCCTTTGACAACCACCCTCAGAGCCAGGTCTCGGCCACCCTCTTCCGGCTCGACAAATGCAACGGCGCCGTGACGGCGCTCTGCACGGCCACCAGCGCCGACGCCGCCCAGGTCACCTGCGCCCGGTGCACGTTCAACACCCCGCTCGACTTCACGCTCTACGACTATTACGTTGCGGTGAGCATCTACCGCTCCAGCTCGTCGCTGACTCCGCGTCTCTATGGGGTGAGGCTCTACTCCTTTTGAGTACGCCTTTTTGATCGAGACCGCGCTGGGGCCACCGCCCAGACCCTTCGCTACGCTCAGGATGACCTTCTGGGCGGTTCCAGACGAACAGAACCCAGCGCAGACGATGTAACCGGCTTTTTGCTCGGGTACAGGGGTGTACCCGACGATTGGCGGCAGAAAAAGACGGGTACGGGGGTGTACCCTGCATTTTCTGGCGTTTTACGTCGGGTACAGGGGTGTACCTTTCGGGTAGGGGGGCGTACCCGGTCTTTTTTCCGGATCCTTACTCTCCAGCCGTTCTGCGGAAGCTCCCTGTCAGGTGACGAAACTCCGGAAGCATCTCGTCCCCTCTTTCTGCGCTGACGAGACCCTGCATGATGAAGTAGCCGTCTTCCTCTGCCGCGATCACCTGGTACAGCCGGACCGCGGTGCCCTTCTTCGTGTCTTTCCCGGTCGCCAGCAACTCGTACGCCGCCATTCCGTCGACCTCGAGCGCTCGCCCGCTGAAGCCCTGGAGATCTTGGAGATGCTCGGTCTGCCGGGCGCGCTCTTCCGAGAAAGACCGCAGATCTCCGACGGCGGGGTGGCCGATGGAGTTGCCCACGATGTAGAGGGGTTCGGTGGGACCGAGAGGCCCCGTGCTCCCGGACTCCGTGAGCATCAACAGGTTGCTGATCCGGCCGGCGAGCTTGAGCTTTGGCGTCGGCGTCACGCGAAACCCGAGCCCTTCCCAGGGATCGCTCGCGGCGTCGGCTTTGAACGAGGCGGTGAGCACCGAGCCGCGGATCGCCGCGCCGAGCTCCGCCTCCGTGCTTTTCGGGAAGATCCCGGCGATCAGCAGGGAAGTCTCCGCATCACCCGTGACCAGAAGCCACTTCAAGTACTCCGTCCCCGCGGCCGTCTGGGCCACATGGAGGAGCAGGGCGTCGCGGCCGTCGACCTTTTCGGTCTGCGAGGAGAGGAGCGTCATTCCCCGGCTGGCCAGCCCCTCCTTGGTCATCGCCTTCATCATGTCGGCGGCGGGCGCCGGCAGCTCGGTCACCATGATCGACGCCTGCAGCTCGGCCCGCTGGAATCCAGGGAACTTGTCGGCGGGCGAAAATCCTGGCGGCGGCTGGAGGCTGACTTTGGTACCCGGGACGCGAACCGGGTCCGCAGCCGCCAGGCCCATGCTGAGAACGGCGAGAATCAACCCTGCCACAGCCGATACCTCGAAGTATCTGCGTCTCACAGCGAACACCCCTCTCTTCTGGCTTGTGCGCCCGTAGATCCTGGCTGGTCTGCTTCGAATTGTACAGGAAGCCGCTGTCGCTCAGCTTTGCTGCCCGATTTCCTGCAGGAGCTGCTGGAGGCGCGGGCGGTCGATCTGTTCGAACGGCAGGTTGCGGAATTGCTCGATGCGGTGACCGAGGATGCGCGCTGCCTCTTGAAAAGCCTGGAGCTGCTGTTCCGGAGCGCCTTCGATGGCGGCGGGATCGGGGAGGCCCCAGTGGGCCATGAGGGTGTGGCCGGGCCAATAGGGGCAGCTCTCGCGGGCGTTGTCGCAGACGGTGATCACGAAGTCGAAGGGGACGTCCCGGTACGTTTCCCAGGACTCGCTGCGGGCGTCGCTCGCGTCCACTCCGTAGACTTCGCGGAGCACCCGCAGGGCGAGCGGGTGGACTTCGCCCTTGGGGTGCGAGCCGGCGCTGTAGGCTTCGAAGCGATCGCCGCCGGTCTCGCGCAGGAGGTATTCGGCGAGGATGCTGCGCGCCGAGTTGCCCGTGCAGAGGAACAGGACTTTGAGCGGCTTCAACCAGCCAGGCCCACGGAGTGGCGGATGTCCCGCCCCTCGACGTAGTAGATGACGTCTTCGGCGACGTTGGTCGCGTGGTCGGCGATGCGCTCCATGTTGCGCGCGATGAGCAGGAGGTGGAGCGCCCGGCTGACCGTCTTGGGATCCTCGATCATGTAGGTCAGCAGCTCGCGGAAGAGCTGTTTGTAGAGGGCGTCGACCTCGTCGTCGCCCTGGCAGACCTGGATGGCCAGCTTGGCGTCTTTCTGCACGAAGGCGTCGAGGCTCTGGCGCACCATGTTCTGGACCAGTTGCGACATCTTCGGCAGGTCGATGTAGGGCTTGAGCGGCGGCTGCTCGTTGAGCTGCTCGACCGACTGTGCGATGTTGACCGCCGAGTCGCCGATCCGCTCGAGGTCGCCGTTGATCTTCATCACCGCCACGAGGAAGCGCAG